>NZ_JBJNMH010000003.1:0-369765 GCF_052168635.1 Serratia sp. CY47444 | reverse complement strand
CTCGCGGAGGATACTGATGATCTGTTCGTCGGAAAAACGCTTCTTCATGGGGATGTCCTCATGTGGCTTATGAAGACATTACTAACATCGGTGTGTATTAATCAACGGGGAGCAGGTCACGTTGTGCCTTTGACATTAGATTCTTATCCAGAGCGCTAACACGCGGAATCGCGAGACAAAAAAAATCCACGCCGAAGCGTGGATTTTTCCGTTTCCAGCAGCCAGAGATACGCTGCGGGGTAGGGTTAGACGTTGAACAGGAAGTTCATTACGTCGCCGTCTTTGACGATGTAGTCTTTACCTTCTGAGCGCATTTTGCCGGCTTCTTTGGCGCCTTGCTCACCCTTGTAGGTGATGAAGTCGTCAAAGGCGATGGTTTGCGCGCGGATAAAGCCTTTCTCGAAGTCGGTGTGGATCTTGCCGGCCGCCTGCGGGGCGGTGGCGCCGACCGGGATGGTCCAGGCGCGCACTTCTTTCACGCCGGCGGTGAAGTAGGTTTGCAGGTTCAGCAGCTCGTAACCGGCGCGGATCACGCGGTTCAGGCCCGGCTCTTCCAGGCCCAGTTCGGCCATGAACTCGTCGCGATCTTCGTCTTCCAGCTCGGCGATGTCGGATTCCACGGCGGCGCACACGGCAACCACCACGGAGCCTTCGGCGTCGGCGATTTTACGCACGGTGTCCAGGTACGGGTTGTTCTCGAAGCCGTCTTCGTTGACGTTGGCGATGTACATGGTTGGCTTCAGGGTCAGGAAGCTCAGGTATTTGATCGCCGCTTTGTCTTCGTCGCTCAGATCCAGCGCGCGCAGCATGCCGGCGTTTTCCAGGTGCGGCAGGCATTTCTCCAGCGCCGCCAGCTCGGCTTTGGCGTCTTTGTCGCCGCCTTTGGCTTTCTTCTGCACGCGGTGGATGGCGCGCTCGCAGGTGTCCAGGTCAGACAGCGCCAGTTCGGTGTTGATCACGTCGATGTCTTCGGCGGGATCGACCTTGTTGTTGACGTGAATGATGTTGTCGTTCTCGAAGCAGCGCACCACGTGGCCGATGGCTTCGGTTTCGCGGATGTTGGTCAGGAACTGGTTGCCCAGGCCTTCACCTTTGGACGCGCCTTTCACCAGGCCGGCGATGTCGACGAATTCCATGGTGGTCGGCAGAATGCGCTGCGGCTTGACGATCTCGGCCAGCTTATCCAGACGCGGATCGGGCATCGGCACCACACCGGTGTTCGGTTCAATGGTGCAGAACGGGAAGTTGGCTGCTTCAATGCCCGCTTTGGTCAACGCGTTGAACAGGGTGGATTTGCCTACGTTAGGCAGGCCGACGATACCGCATTTGAATCCCATGTTGTAATCACCTTAAATATCTTAACTATCAGTCGGTTAGATTTAACCAACTGCATAAAGGGCAAAATAATGCCGCTATTATACACGTAATGGGCGTTTATCTCGATCAGACTTGCTTGGCCGGGGCGAATGCAGCGCGGGCGACCGGTTTTTGATTGAGATTTGGATCACATTTAACCATACTGGCCGTTCCGATTAACCGACAGGAAACGCGCCGGATGTATTTCTTGCCTACGCCACCCTGAGCTGTGCCCGCCTGCAGTCTGCCGCGCCTTGCGGTACCCCATACCCGCTACGCGGGGAGATGATGTCATCTGTCATAAGTGAATAATGCATGTTTAACCTGAGTAACGTCAGGATCGCGGACGTTAAAAATGAAGTCCTGGCGGGCTTTGTGGTGGCGGTTTCGATGATCCCCGAGGCGGTCGGCTTTTCGCTGGTCGCCGGTCTTTCGCCGATCGTCGGTTTACATACCGCGTTTATTATCGGCCTGGTCACGGCGCTGTTCGGCGGCAAGCCGGGCATGGTTTCCGGCGCCGCAGGTTCCATTGTGGTGGTGCTGATGAGTCTGGCGGCGCAGTACGGCATGGGTTACGTGCTGTGGGCCACGCTGTTTGCCGGGGGGATTCAAATCCTGATCGGCGCCTTCCGGCTGGGCAAGTTCATTCGCCTGGTGCCGCTGCCGGCGATCCACGGCTTCGTCAATGGCCTGGCGATCGTCATCATGCTGGCGCAGCTGAAGATGATCGCCGGGCAGGGGCCGCTGATGTACGGCCTGGTGGCGCTGGCGATTGCGGTGGTGGTGCTGTTCCCGCGCCTGACCAAAGCCATTCCGTCTTCGCTGGCGGCGCTGCTGGTGGTCTCGGCGTTGGCGATCGGCCTCAATCTGCATACGCTGCGGGTGGGCGATCTGGCGGACATTTCCGGCGCGCTGCCGCACTTCAGCCTGCCGACGGTGCCGTTTACCCTGGAGATGGTGCGGGTGGTGCTACCCTATGCGGTAGTGATTGCCCTGGTCGGTTTGATTGAATCGCTGCTGACCATGACGGTGCTGGATGAAATGGGCGGCAAGAAGGGGAACGGCAACCGCGAGAGTATCGCGCAGGGCGCCGGTAACGCGGTGTGCGGCCTGTTCGGCTGCTTCGCCGGTTGTGCGATGATCGGCCAGTCGATCATCAACTTCACCTCGGGCGGGCGCGGGCGCATCTCCGGCACGGTGGGCGCTATCCTGCTGATTTTATTTGTGGTTAGCCTGTCGCGCTATATCGGCCTGCTGCCAGTGGCGGCGCTGGCCGGGGTGATGCTGGTGGTGTGTTACAACACTTTCGAGTGGAGTTCGCTGCGCCGTTTGCGTCGTATGCCGAAGGCGGACGCGCTGGTGATGATCGCCGTCACGTTGATCACCATCTTTACCGATCTGGCGGTGGCGGTGATCAGCGGGGTGATTATCTCGGCGCTGGTGTTCGCCTGGCAGCAGGCACGCATCCGCGTGCGCCAGCGGCAGGTGACGGGCGACGTGGCGGTGTATCGGCTCGATGGTCCGCTGTTCTTCGGCTCGGCCGCGGCTTTTGCCGAGCTGTTCGAGCCGCAAGGCGATCCGCAGAACGTGGTGCTGGACTTTGCCGGCACCCGGGTGATGGATTCCAGCGGCGTAGAAGCGATCGATAAGCTGACGGCGCGTTATCTGGCGGCGGGGAAAAGCATTCGTCTGCGCCACCTGAGCGGTGACTGCGTGCGCCTGCTCAAGCGCGCCGGGCCGTTTTGCAGCCATGAACTGGACGATCCGCAGTATTACGTGGCGGAAGAGGGGTTCGCCGCCGATGACCGCCGCGTGAGCGAGGAGACCTTCAACCCGCGCGGCTAAAAGCCGGCAGCGGGCAGGGCGCCCGCTGCGGTAAGGTTCAGGCCTGCGCCTTGAAGCTGTGCAGGCGCTGAACGGTTTTTTCCAGCCCGTCCTTCATCAGCATCTCGGTGCAGCGCAGCGACTCGTCGATCGCTTCGTCAATCATCTTCTGCTCGCTGGCCGGCGGCTTGCCGAGCACGAAGCCCACCACCTTGTTCTTGTCGCCCGGATGGCCGATGCCGATGCGCAGGCGGTAGAAGTTCGGGTTATTGCCGAACTTGTTTTGGATGTCTTTCAGGCCGTTGTGGCCGCCGTTGCCGCCGCCGAGCTTGATTTTTGCCACGCCGGGCGGCAGATCCAGCTCGTCGTGCGCCACCAGGATCTCGTTGGGTTCGATGCGGTAGAAATTGGCCATCGCCAGCACCGCTTTGCCGCTCAGGTTCATGAAGGTGGTCGGCACCAGCAGGCGCACGTCGTTGCCCGCCAGATTCAAACGGGCGGTGTAGCCGAAGAACTTGCTCTCTTCTTTCAACTGCTGATTGTGGCGCTGTGCCAGCAGATCGACGTACCAGGCGCCGGCGTTGTGGCGTGTCTGGGCGTATTCCGCGCCCGGGTTGGCCAGGCCGACTATCAATTTAATACTGCTCACTGGGAGATTCACTATGATCAGGGTAATGGAAAGGGCCTTAGTCTACCTGTCGGGGCGGTGAATGACAAAATCCGATCTCTGCCTTCGGCGTTGGTAAGAAAGACGAATGATTCATTAGCTGAATCATTCAATTTGTCTGCTAATTTTCAGTGGCGTGTTAAGAAGTGTCAATAATTCTTTACCATTTGTGATCGCCTCCGCAATCCCCTTGCCATAACAAGGACTATACTTAACTTATCAAAGTGGGTTAACAAGTTGCAGCGTTATCCCGGTTGGCACATGGCAATCATGGAGGTGGCATATGAAACGTAGAAGCGCGGACAGAATGGGCAACTTTTTTATGGGGCTGGGGCTGGTCGTGATGATCGGCGGCGTTGGATACTCCATTATTGCTGAAGTTTCCCAGTTCAATTTACCGCAATTTTTCGCCCACGGCGCCATCATGAGTATCTTCGTCGGCGCGCTGTTATGGCTGGTGGGCGCGCGTATAGGCGGCCGCGAGCAGGTGGCGGATCGCTACTGGTGGGTAAAACACTTTGATAAACGGTGCCGTAACGACCAACATCGTTCGTCGCATTGATTAAAAAATCAGAAGGGAAGCAAGAGCAGGGCAAGGGAATATCTGCCGTGCATTAAGGTCTGAGGTCATGTTGGACTACGAGTAGAAAACCCGTTGTTGCTCACGCACCAACGGGTTTTTCTTTTTCTGCTGTCGGGCTCGCTATCTTTCCGGCACGGTGGGCACCGCACCGGAAAGACGACGAATCAATGCTCGAACATCGCAGAGATCGACTCTTCGTTGCTGATGCGGCGGATGGCTTCAGCCAGCATGCCGGACAGGGTCAGAGTGCGAACGTTTTTCAGTGCCTTGATTTCCGGCGACAGCGGAATGGTGTCGCAGACGATCACTTCATCAATCACCGAGTTCTTGATGTTGTCCACGGCGTTGCCGGAGAAGATCGGGTGCGTCGCGTAGGCGAATACGCGCTTGGCACCGCGTTCTTTCAACGCTTCAGCCGCTTTACACAAGGTACCGCCGGTGTCGATCATGTCGTCGACCAGCACGCAGTCGCGGCCTGCCACGTCACCGATGATGTGCATCACCTGAGAAACGTTCGCGCGCGGGCGGCGTTTGTCGATGATGGCCATGTCGGTGTCGTTCAGCAGTTTGGCGATGGCGCGAGCACGCACTACGCCGCCGATGTCCGGGGAAACCACGATCGGGTTTTCCAGGTTCTGCTGCAGCATGTCTTCCAGCAGGATCGGGCTGCCGAACACGTTGTCTACCGGTACGTCGAAGAAGCCTTGAATCTGCTCAGCATGCAGATCCACCGTCAGAACGCGGTCAACCCCTACGCTGGAGAGGAAATCGGCAACCACCTTGGCGGTGATGGGTACACGCGCGGAACGCACGCGGCGATCCTGGCGGGCATAGCCGAAGTAAGGGATAACGGCGGTAATACGACCTGCGGAGGCGCGACGCAGGGCGTCGACCATCACAACCAGTTCCATCAGGTTGTCGTTGGTCGGGGCACAGGTGGACTGGATGATGAAAATATCACCGCCGCGTACATTTTCGTTGATTTGCACGCTCACTTCGCCGTCGCTAAAACGACCTACAGCGGCGTCACCAAGGCTGGTGTACAAACGGTTGGCAATACGTTGTGCTAGTTCCGGGGTGGCGTTACCAGCAAAAAGCTTCATATCAGGCACGAGAAGAACCTCAGGCTTGCGTCCAGAGAAGATATTGTCATACGACATCGCCAAGGGGCAGTTGGCGACGCCGGCGCAATATACATACGGGTATGTAAAACTAAAATTGAGACCGCAGGCAGCGCAGGGATAACAGGGCCAGGTGTGCATGACCCTGCGCAGCGAAACGTTGAGCTACGACTCAAACCGCCCGGAACGAATGCGATGTAGTGGGGAGACGTTAACGCCGCGCGCTACAAAACCACACAACCACTCCGGGGCTTGATTTAACACCTGACGGGCGGCGATTTCTGTGTCGAATTCAGCAAACACACAAGCACCTGTGCCAGTCAGGCGTGACGGGGCGTATTCTAACAGCCATGAAAGAAGCTGTTCAACCTCGCGAAAACGTTTTCTTGCGATCGGTTCGCAATCATTTGCGTACGGCGCCTGCAACAGCTCACTTAAGGAGCGAACCGGGGTGTTTCTTTTTAATTCGGGGTCGCCGAAGATAACCGGCGTCGGGATGCCGACGCCAGGATGCGCCACCAGATACCATTTTTCCTGCGGCTCGGCCGGCTGCAGGCGCTCGCCGATGCCTTCGGCGAAGGCGGCGTGGCCGCGCACGAACACCGGCACGTCGGCGCCGAGGCTGAGCCCCAGCGCTGCCAGTTGGTCGTCGCCAAGACCGCAGCGCCACAGTTCGTTCAGCGCCACCAGCACGGTGGCGGCGTTGGAGGAACCGCCGCCCAAACCGCCGCCCATCGGCAGGCGCTTGTCGATGCTGATGTCGGCGCCGCGCGGCGCGGTTTGCAGGCCGCGTTCATCGCAATAGCGCTGCAGCAGGCGGGCGGCGCGCACGATCAGGTTCTGCTCGTCTGGAACGCCGTCGACCGGCGTCAGCAGATGAATGCGGTCGTCCTGGCGAGGGTCGATGGTCAGGGTATCGCCGTAGTCCAAAAACTGGAACAGCGTCTGCAGCAGGTGATAGCCGTCTTCACGGCGGCCGGTGATGTACAAAAACAGGTTGAGTTTCGCGGGGGAGGGCCACTGGCGGATCATTTGAGCGCCCAGTTATCCATCTTCAGCTTGATGCGCTGGTCGCCCTGCTGCAGCTCCAGGCGGTTCGGCAGCGTCGGCTGCACCTCGTTGCTGTAGCCCTGGTAATCCACTTTCCAGGTCTGGCCGCCTTGCTGGTAGGTCAGCTTGCTCAGGCGATATTGGTCATCCAGCGCAAAATCGCTGGCTTCGCCCGGCAGGCCGAGCATCCACTGGCGCAGGTTGTTCAGCGGGATCGCCATGCCGGTCAGCTTGCGGATCATCTCTTCCGGGTTGTCGCTGACGTAGCGTTTGCCCTGGTTGTCGGTCAGCTGCACCACGTTTTTCTGCACGTTGAGATCCATTTCCGTGCTGCCCAGCGGGTTGGTCAGCAGCAGGCGGTAGCGCTCCGGCGAGAACTGCTGCCAGAAGAAGCGGGCGTAGACTTTTTTCTGATCAGACAAGTAGGCGAAGGAGCCGCGGGTCTGATAGGTGCTGAGCTGTTGCACTGCCTGCTCATGGGCGCGCCACTGCGGTGAAGTCGGGCTGGTGGCCGGGCCGGTCGGCTTGGTGGTGGTACAGGCGGCCAGCACCAGGCTGGCCAGCGGGATCAGACGGAGCAAACTAACTTTGCGTATTGGCATAACTTTCTCTTGTCCTTTTGTCCTTGCGGGCATGCGCGACGAAACCCGGATTCAGCGCTCACGCTAACGGGGCGGCGGCGGCGCGTCAATTTTTTGCTGCATCGCGTTGAATCTTTCCGCTTTTGCCGGCGCAATGCCAACCCGGTACGCGCGTCGGGGTCGCCATTAAGCGTAACACAATCGCCTAAAGGCGGGGAGGCGCGCCCGATAAGCGGTGCCGGAGTTGCGCAAACGCCGCCGTTGCGTACGCCGAATAGCGTGCGCGTTATCGCAAACTGCGCTAAAATTTAAGCAATCAACCTAGCCTATGACTATTTATCCCGCTGTATTTATTGCTTATTCATTAATTGATGTCATCTATGACAGCGATTGAACGGAAGATGCGGTTGTTACTTTTATTGATCCCGCGCATCAAGTAGAATGCCGTTCAACGAGAACCCGTACCAAGATAAGTATTACTCGAAGCAATGACCCTGCTGGCGTTAGGTATAAATCACAAAACCGCTCCGGTTTCTCTGCGTGAAAGGGTGACCTTCTCGCCTGAGTCCATCGATGAGGCGCTGACCAGCTTGCTCCAACAACCGTTGGTGCAGGGCGGTGTCGTGTTGTCCACCTGCAACCGCACCGAGCTGTACCTCAGCGTAGAGCAACAGGAACACATGCACGAGCAGCTGGTCGCCTGGCTGTGCGCATATCACAACCTGCGCCCGGAAGAGGTGAAGAAAAGCCTGTACTGGCATCAGGGCAACGACGCGGTCAGCCATCTGATGCGGGTGGCCAGCGGGTTGGACTCACTGGTATTGGGCGAACCGCAGATCCTCGGCCAGGTGAAAAAGGCCTTCGCCGAGTCGCAACGCGGCCAGTCGCTGTCCGGCGAGCTGGAGCGTCTGTTCCAGAAATCCTTCTCCGTCGCCAAGCGCGTGCGCACCGAAACCGAAATCGGCGCCAGCGCGGTCTCCGTAGCGTTTGCTGCCTGTACCCTAGCGCGGCAGATCTTCGAATCGCTGGCCGATCTCAACGTCTTGCTGGTGGGCGCCGGTGAAACCATCGAGCTGGTGGCGCGCCACCTGCGCGAACACAAAGTGCGGCACATGATCATCGCCAACCGCACCCGCGAGCGCGCGCAGCTGCTGGCGGACGAGGTGGGCGCAGAAGTGATCACCCTGCCGGAGATCGACGAACGCCTGGCGGACGCCGACATCATCATCAGCTCCACCGCCAGCCCGCTGCCGATCATCGGTAAGGGGATGGTGGAGCGCGCGCTGAAGGCGCGCCGCAACCAGCCGATGCTGCTGGTGGATATCGCCGTACCGCGCGATATCGAGCCGGAAGTCGGCAAACTGGCCAACGCCTATCTGTACAGCGTGGACGATCTGCACGCCATCATTCAAAGCAACCTGGCGCAGCGCAAAGCGGCGGCGGTGCAGGCGGAGTCGATCGTGCAGCAGGAAAGCATCAACTTCATGGCCTGGCTGCGTTCGCAGGGCGCGGTGGAAACCATCCGCGACTACCGTTCGCAGGCTGACCAAATTCGCGCGGAAATGGAGGCCAAAGCGCTGGCCGCCATCGCGCAGGGCGCCAACGTGGAGCAGGTTATTCACGAGCTGGCCCATAAACTGACCAACCGTCTTATTCATGCCCCTACCAAATCCCTCCAGCAGGCCGCCGGCGACGGCGACGTGGAGCGGTTGCAGTTATTACGCGACAGCCTCGGGCTGGATCAGCATTAGTTTTCTCTATTAACAGGGTTTATTACCACGCATGAAGCCTTCTATTGTTGCCAAACTGGAAGCGTTACAAGAGCGCCATGAAGAAGTGCAGGCGCTGCTCGGCGATGCCGGCGTCATCGCCGAGCAAGACCGGTTCCGCGCGCTGTCGCGAGAATACGCGCAGCTGACCGACGTCAGCCGCTGCTTCCTGGAATGGCGTCAGGTGCAGGAGGATCTGGAGACGGCGAAAATGATGCTGGACGATCCGGAAATGCGCGAGATGGCGCAGGAAGAGCTGAAACAGGCGCGGGCGACCAGCGAAGCGCTGGAGCAGCAGCTGCAGGTGTTGCTGCTGCCGAAAGATCCGGACGATGAGCGCAGCTGCTTCCTCGAAGTGCGCGCCGGCACCGGCGGCGATGAGGCGGCGATCTTTGCCGGCGATCTGTTCCGCATGTACAGCCGCTATGCGGAAAGCCGCCGCTGGCGTGTCGAGGTGATGAGCGCCAACGAAGGCGAACACGGCGGTTTCAAAGAAGTGATTGCCAAAGTTTCCGGCGATGGCGTGTACGGTCAGCTGAAGTTTGAATCCGGCGGGCACCGCGTGCAGCGCGTGCCGGAAACCGAATCCCAGGGGCGCATCCACACCTCCGCCTGTACCGTGGCGGTGATGCCGGAAGTGCCGGAAGCCGAGCTGCCGGACATCAACCCGGGCGATCTGAAAATCGACACCTTCCGCTCCTCCGGCGCCGGCGGCCAGCACGTTAACACCACCGACTCGGCGATCCGCATCACCCACCTGCCGACCGGCATCGTGGTGGAGTGCCAGGACGAACGTTCGCAGCACAAAAATAAAGCCAAGGCGATGTCGGTGCTGGGCGCGCGCATTCGCGCCGCCGAGATGGCCAAGCGCCAGCAGGCCGAGGCGTCCACTCGCCGCAACCTGCTGGGCAGCGGCGATCGTTCCGACCGCAACCGCACCTACAACTTCCCGCAGGGGCGGGTAACCGACCACCGCATCAACCTGACGCTCTACCGTCTGGACGAAGTGATGGAAGGCAAACTGGACATGCTGATCCAGCCGATCGTGCAGGAGTATCAGGCCGATCAGCTGGCTGCGCTGTCCGCCGAGCAAGAGTGATGGATTATCAATACTGGCTGAAAGCCGCCGCCGCGCGTTTGACCCACAGCGACAGCGCCCGGCGCGACGCGGAAATCCTGTTGGGTTTCGTGACCGGCAAGGCCAGAACCTTCCTGATGGCGTTCGGGGAAACCCTGCTGACGCCGCCGCAGCAACAGCAGCTGGAGACGCTGCTGGCGCGCCGCGAACGCGGTGAGCCGGTGGCCTATCTGGTGGGCGAGCGCGAGTTTTGGTCGCTGCCGCTGTCGGTCTCGCCGGCGACGCTGATCCCACGCCCTGATACCGAATGCCTGGTGGAACTGGCGCTGGCGCGCCTGCCGCCGCAACCCTGCCATTTCCTCGATCTTGGCACCGGCACCGGCGCCATCGCGCTGGCGCTGGCCAGTGAGCGCCCGGATTGTTCGGCTATCGGCATCGATGTGCAGCCGGAGGCGGTTGCGCTGGCGCAGCACAATGCGCACAAGCTGAAGATCGACAACGTCCGATTTCTACAGGGCAGCTGGTTTGCGCCGGTGGCGGGGCAACGCTTCGCGCTGATCGCCAGCAATCCGCCCTATATCGACGCCGCCGATCCGCATTTGTCGCAGGGCGACGTGCGCTTTGAACCCGGTAGCGCGCTGGTTGCCGCCGAGCACGGGCTGGCGGATCTGGCCGCCATCGTGCGCCAGGCGCCGCATTATTTGCAGTCGCAGGGCTGGCTGCTGTTGGAACATGGTTGGCAGCAGGGCGAGAGCGTGCGCGCGCTGCTGCAGGCCGCCGGATTTTCCGCTGTCGCCACCCACCGTGATTACGGCGACAACGACCGCGTGACGCTCGGCCAATGGCCGGGATAAGCGCCACTCATAATAACGACGCCCGGGCCATTTAAGGGAGCATCATGACTGCATACACCGCGTTGAAACATTTCCATTTGCTGACGGTCGCCATCAGTATTACCTTGTTTGTGCTGCGTTTCTTTTGGCAGTGGCGCCGCTCGCCGATCATGGGCCGCCGCTGGGTCAAGGTAGCGCCGCACCTGAATGACACGCTGCTGTTCGTCAGCGGCATCGCGTTGGTGGTGACGTTCGGGTTTTATCCGCTGCTGGGTATGGACTCATGGCTGACCGAGAAGCTGTTTGGCGTTATTATCTATATCCTGCTTGGCTACGTCGCATTGGGCAAGAAGACCAAAAGTCAGCGGCTGCGAACCGTGGCGTTCATGCTGGCGTTGGGCTGTCTGTATCTGATAATTAAACTTGCCACGACGAAAATACCGTTTCTGATGGGATACCTATGAGTAGCATTGCTGATTTTGAATTTAACACCTCGCCGCTGAGCGAAGGGGTGATCCTGGTGTCGCAGTCGGTGCGGCGCGATTTTCCCGCTGCCGACGTGGAGCGCAAGCTGCAACAGCTGGTGGATGAAGCGCGTGCGGCGGTGCCGGTCGATATCACTCAGGAGCAGCAACTGGATGCGCTCATCGAACTGTTCTACAAAACCTGGGGGTTCGGCGGCGCCAGCGGCGTTTACCGCCTGTCGGACGCCATCTGGCTGGACAAGGTGCTGGAAGGGCGGCAGGGCACGCCGGTCTCGCTAGGCACCATTTTCCTGCACATCGCCAACGCGCTGGATCTGCCTCTGTTGCCGGTGATTTTCCCCACTCAGCTGATCCTGCGCGCCGATTGGCTGGACGAAGAGCTGTGGCTGATCAACCCGCTGAACGGCGAAACCCTGAGCGAGCACCAGCTGGAAGTGTGGATCAAGGGCAACCTGGGGCTGGGCGCCGAACTGGAAGACGACGACCTCGACGAGTCGGAGAACATCATGGTGGTGCGCAAGATGTTGGATACGCTGAAGGCCGCCCTGATGGAAGAAAAGCAGCTGGAAATGGCGCTGCGCACCAGCGAAACGGTGCTGTGCTTCGATCCGGAAGATCCTTACGAGATCCGCGACCGCGGGCTGATTTATGCCCAGCTGGAGTGCAACCACATCGCGATTTCCGATCTCAACTATTTTGTCGAGCAGTGTCCTGAAGACCCGGTCAGCGAAGTGATCAAAGTACAGATCCACTCGATTGAGCCGAAACAGGTGACGCTGCATTAATTCAATGACTCCGTGCAGTTTGCAAGGCGACGGTTACAACCTTAACAAAGGCGAAAGCATGAAACAGAAAGTGGTTAGCATTGGCGACATCGACGTAGCAAACGACCTGCCGTTTGTGCTGTTTGGCGGTATGAACGTGCTGGAATCGCGCGATCTGGCGATGAGCATCTGCGAGCACTACGTCACCGTGACGCAAAAACTGGGCATTCCTTACGTATTCAAAGCCTCTTTCGACAAAGCCAACCGTTCTTCCATCCACTCGTACCGCGGTCCGGGCCTGGAAGAAGGGATGAAGATCTTCGAAGAGCTGAAGAAAACCTTCGGCGTGAAAATCATCACCGACGTGCATGAAGTGGCGCAGGCGCAGCCGGTTTCTGAAGTGGTTGACGTGATCCAACTGCCGGCCTTCCTGGCGCGTCAGACCGATCTGGTGGAAGCGATGGCGAAAACCGGCGCGGTGATCAACGTCAAGAAGCCACAGTTCGTCAGCCCGGGGCAGATGGGCAACATCGTCGACAAATTCAAAGAAGGCGGCAACGACCAGGTGATCCTGTGCGATCGCGGCAGCAACTTTGGTTATGACAACCTGGTGGTCGACATGCTGGGCATCAACGTGATGAAGAACGTGACCGGCGGCCATCCGGTGATCTTCGACGTGACCCACGCGCTGCAGACCCGCGATCCGTTCGGCGCCGCGTCCGGCGGCCGCCGCGCTCAGGTGGCCGAGTTGGCGCGCGCCGGCATGGCGGTTGGCCTGGCCGGCCTGTTCCTCGAAGCGCACCCGGATCCGAACAACGCCAAGTGCGACGGTCCTTCCGCGCTGCCGTTGGACAAGCTGGAGCCGTTCTTGGCGCAGATGAAAGCCATCGACGACCTGGTGAAGAGCTTCCCGGAGTTGGATACCAGCAACTAAGCGCTCGTCGCCATAAAAAAAGCCCGACTCGTCGGGCTTTTTTACGTTTAGGCGCCGGTGGCCGCCAGCGCTTCCGGCAGTGTCGGGTAGAACTGCAAGCGGCCCTCGATCGGCTGCACCCGCGCACGCGCCAGGGTTTTCAGCGGCTGGAACGGCACGTCGGTGATCACCAGTTTCTTGTCCGCCGGCAGCACGTCGATAAAGCGACGCAGGGCGCTCAGACCGCCGGCATCGAGCACCGGCACCGCATCCCATTGCAGCACGATCGTGCGGTAACCTTCGCTGCGCGCCAGCAGTTCGGTAAAGATGCGCTCGGCGGCGGCGAAGAACAGCGGGCCGTTCACCCGCAGCACCAGGCGGCCGTCGCCGGCACTCAGCTCGCTCAACCGCGTCATGCGGGCGATGCGGCGCATAAACAGCAGCGAAGCCAGCACGATGCCCACGGTAATGGCGATCACCATGTCGAACAGCACCGTCAGCGACATGCACAGCAGCAGCACCAGAATGTCGTCCTTCGGCGCCCGGCGCAGCAGGTAAACCACCTTGTGGGCCTCACTCATGTTCCAGGCGACCATCAACAGCAGCGCCGCCATCGCCGCCAGCGGCAGATAAGAGAGCCACGGCGCCAGCACCAGCAGCGCCAACAGCACCAGCAGCGCGTGGATGATGGCGGATACCGGTGAGGTGGCACCGGCGCGCACGTTGGCCGCTGAACGGGCAATTGCGGCGGTCGCGGTGATGCCGCCGAAGAACGGCGCGATGATGTTGCCCGCGCCTTGGCCGATCAATTCGCTGTTCGAGTTATGCTTCTTACCGGTCATGCCGTCGAGCACCACTGCGCACAGCAGCGACTCGATCGCGCCGAGCATTGCCATCGAAAATGCCGCCGGCAACAGGGCGGAAATGGTTTGCCAGCTCAGGGTGAACGGCTGCCCGCCGCCGCCCGGCAGATCCCAGGGCAGCAGCAGCTGCGGCAGGATCGGCGGAATGCCCTGGCCGCTGCTGCCATCGGCCAGCAGGTAGCTGAAGCGGGAACCGATGGTCGCCACCGGGTGGTCAAACAGCGTCAGCAGCCCCATCAGCGCGGTGCCCGCCAGCAGCGCCGGCAGGTGGCCGGGCACCCGCAGGCCGAGCTTGGGCCAGAAGATCAGGATCAGCAGCGTCACGGCGCCGATCAGGGTATCGCCGAGATCCAGCGTTGGCAGCGCCTGCAGCAGGGCGTACAGCTTGCCAACGTAATTTTCCGGCGTGTGCGCCAGCTGCAGGCCGAAAAAGTCCTTGATCTGCATGGTGGCGATGGTGATGGCAATGCCGGAGGTAAAGCCCAGCGTCACCGGCAGCGGAATGTATTCGATCAGCCGGCCAAAGCGCGCCAGCCCCATCAGCAGCAGAAATACCCCGGAGATCAGCGTGGCGACCAGCAAGCCGGCCAGGCCAAACTGCTGCGAGACCGGATAGAGGATCACCACGAAGGCGGCGGTGGGGCCGGAGACGCTGTAGCGCGAACCGCCGCTGACGGCGATGACGATGCCGGCGATGGCGGCGGTATACAGGCCGTACTGCGGCGGCACGCCGCTGGCGATCGCCAGCGCCATCGCCAGCGGAATGGCGATAATACCGACCGTCACCCCGGCGATGGCGTCTTTCAGCAACCGCGCCAGGCTATAAGGTTCCCGCCAGCAGGCATCTATCAGCGCGCTGAAGGGGCGAATTTTGTTTATTTCATGCGTTTTCATCTACGGTGCGTACCAAATCTTCAAAAGTGAAAGGAATGGCGGGCCCGATGAGGTCCGTCTTGTCACGTGACAGATACCATACGCCTTTTGTTCAGCGGATTACCAGACCTGCGTCAATTTGGCACAGGAAATCAGAGAGTCGTCGTTTTATCCGGCGCTAAATGCCGTTAAGAGGTAAGTAAGCCGCAGATTCTGCGGCTGAAAAAGAAAGGAATCATCAAGGTTTTGGCGGTTAGTGCAGAGCGGGTAGGGATAAGCCGAGAAAGTGGGCTAAAGTGCTTACCAACAGCTGGTGATCTTCCTTCTGCGGCGCGCCGGAAATGCTGATGCTGCCGACGCAGCCGAGGCCGGTCAGGGTGAGCGGGAAGGCGCCGCCGTGCACCGAATAGTCGCGCACGCTCAGCCCGTAACGCTCCTCCAGCGACGTTTGCCGCTGCTGCAGACGCAGGCCGATGGCGTAAGAACTTTTGTGAAAATGGTTCACCAGATTGCGCTTGCGCCGCACCCAGTCGGCGATGTCTGGCGTGGCGCCCGGCATGGCGTAATAAAACAGCGTCTGCCCGGCCAGTTGGATTTCGATGGCGATGCTCAGGCCGCGTCGCTCGGCGGCGGTTTTCAGCGCCGCGCCCAGCTCCCAGGCGGTGGCGGCGTCAAAATGGGTAAAGGCCAGCGTCGCTTCCTGTTCGCTGAGCGCCTGCAGTTCATCGTCGATATTCATGCGTTTCTCCCCCGATATACAAAGGACAGAGTAGCCTGAAGCGAGCATCGTGAGATAGACGGCTTGGCGATAAGATAGAACTGCTACTCTATTAATAGACTGTGTAAAATGGCCGCCGCCGAAGCGGAGACGACAGGGATGCGTTATTCAACGTCTTTACATTACCCCTGGCGATCCCGAGGAGCGCGCTGACTATTTATGACTTACATTGCGTCCATTTCCACCCTTTACAGCGACGCTTGCATCACCTATGCCACGCTGTCGGTAAGCTATTTCGTTCTCAGCAAGAATGCCCCGTTTTCCTACCGTTCCGCACTGTGGAAGCGCGTCGTGTTCGGCCTGCTGGCCGGGGTGGCGGTGCTGTATTTGAGTCAGGATCGGCTGGTGTTGACCGATAAGGTACATTACAGCTTTGCGATGATCCCGATGATACTGGTGACGTTCTTCGGCGGCGGCGTCAGCGGACTGGTGAGTTTTCTGTTCGCCATGGCGCTGACCGGCGGTTTCACCGTCGATAACCTGTTCATCGCCTCGATCATCGCGCCGCTGCTGCTGTCGCAGGTGTGGCTGAAAAAATCCCACCGGACGTTTTACCTGACGATCGGCATTATCGCGCTGTATCGCATCGCGGTGGTGTGGCTGCTGGTGGACATGAGCGGGCTGTGGCCGGATGTGTTGCTGTACCAGGCGGTCTCCGCGCTCTGTCTGGCGATTTGCTATCATGCGCTGAATTTCAAAGAGCGCCACATCTACGCCTATTTCGCGATGCGTGCGCGTGCCACGACCGACAGTGTGACCCACATCAACAACCGCGCCAGCGTCGATTATCAGCTGATGCTGCAGCGTGCCGAGCGTCGCCCGTGCGGGTTGATGATCCTCGATTTGGATAACTTTAAAAGCATCAACGATACCTACGGTCATCCGGCCGGTGACGTGCTGCTGGCCAGCGTCGGTCGGCTGCTGCAAAACAGCGTGCGTAACGAGGACTTCGTCGGGCGCTACGGTGGCGAGGAGTTTATGGTGATCACCGCCAGCTACGATCCGCAGGTCATCGGTGGGGTAGCCGAACGTATTCGCAGCGCGGTGGAAAGCTCGACGTTCTTGCTGAATGCACACGACGAAGCGCACATCACGATGTCCATCGGCGTGTCGCTGTATCTGCCCGGCATGACGTTGGACAAGGCGATTGCCATGACCGACGAAGCGTTGTACGAGGCGAAGCGCAGCGGCAAAAACCGGGTGGTGACCAGCCGCGTGATGCAGCTGGCGCCGCTGGGCGCCGGTTTTCCGCGCGGATAAGCCGCCCCCGTTGTAGCGACGGGGGCGTTGCCTTAGGCCGCCAGCGTGTGTTCGCGGAAGGCGTTCAGCAGCTCTTCGGTGAACGTCAGGCGTTTCTGGCGATCGGCCAGATCGAGCGTGAACTTCAGCTTGCTCGGGCCGTCCAGGCGGTAAACCTGCGGATTGCCCTGCAACAGGCCGATCAGATAACCCGGGTCAACGCGGTTGTTGTCGCCGAACTCGATAAAGCCGCCGCGCTCGTTGCTCTCGATGCGTTTGATCCCCAGCCTCTGCGCATGCAGGCGCAGCGCCGCGCATTGCAACAGGTTGCGCGCCGCATCCGGCAGCTGGCCGAAGCGGTCGATCAGTTCGACCTTCAACTCGTCAAGCTCACCGTCGTTCTTCGCGCTGGCGATACGCTTATACAGTGACAGACGGGTATTGACGTCGGGAATGAAGTCTTCCGGCAGCAGCGTCGGCATGCGCAGTTCTACCTCGGTCTGGCTGCTGGTGAGATCTTCCAACGATGGTTCGCGACCGTTTTTCAACGCGTCGACGGCGCTTTCCAGCAGTTCCATATAGAGCGAGAAACCGACGGTGGTCATTTGGCCGCTCTGGTCTTCACCCAGCAGTTCACCGGCGCCGCGGATCTCCAGATCGTGGGTTGCCAGCGCGAACCCGGCGCCGAGATCTTCCAGCGACGCGATGGCCTCGAGCCGTTTATGGGCGTCGGTGCCCATGGCTTTCGGGTTTGGCGTCAGCAGATAGGCGTAAGCCTGATGGTGCGAACGCCCGACGCGGCCGCGCAATTGATGCAGCTGCGCCAGGCCGAAGCGATCGGCCCGCTCGATGATGATGGTGTTGGCGCTGGGGATATCGATGCCGGTTTCGATGATGGTGGTGCACACCAGCACGTTGAAGCGCTGGTGGTGGAAATCGTTCATCACCCGCTCCAGATCGCGTTCACGCATCTGGCCGTGGCCGATGGCGATGCGCGCTTCAGGCACCAGCTCAGCCAGGCGCTGCGCCGCTTTCTCGATGTTTTCCACGTCGTTGTAAAGGTAGTAAACCTGGCCGCCGCGCAGCACTTCGCGCAGGATCGCCTCGCGCACCACCAGGCTGTCGTATTCGCGCACGAAGGTCTTCACCGCCAAGCGGCGCGCCGGCGGAGTGGCGATGATCGACAGATCGCGCATGCCGCTCATCGCCATGTTCAGCGTCCGCGGGATTGGCGTGGCGGTCAGCGTCAGGATATCGACATCGGCGCGCATCGCCTTGATGCGCTCCTTGTGGCGCACGCCAAAACGGTGCTCTTCATCGACGATCAGCAGCCCCAAATCCTTCCAGCGCAGATCGCTCTGCAGCAGTTTGTGGGTGCCGATGATGATGTCCACTTTGCCTTCGGCCGCGTCGTCCAGCACCTGTTGCTGCTCTTTGGCGCTGCGAAAGCGCGACATCATCTCGATGCGGATCGGCCAGGTGGCGAAGCGATCGCGGAAGTTGTCGAAGTGCTGCTGCGCCAGCAGCGTCGTCGGCACCAATACTGCCACCTGCTTGCCGTTTTCCACCGCCAGGAAGGCGGCGCGCATCGCCACTTCGGTTTTGCCGAAGCCGACGTCGCCGCACACCAGGCGATCCATCGCCAGCGGCTGGCACATGTCGCTCAGCACCGCGTTGATCGCCTGCTCCTGATCCGGCGTGGTTTCGAACGGGAAGCTCTGGCAGAACAGCTGGTACTGCTCGCGGTTGTGTTTGAAGGCGAAACCGGCCTTGGCGGCGCGCTGGGCGTAAATATCCAGCAGCTCGGCCGCCACGTCGCGCACCCGCTCGGCGGCTTTCTGCCGCGCGCGCGTCCAGGCGTCGCCGCCCAGTTTGTGCAGCGGGGCGTTTTCGTCCGCGCCGCCGGCGTAGCGGCTGATCAGATGCAGCGATGACACCGGCACGTACAGTTTGTCTTCACCGGCATAAGACAGGATCAGGTACTCGGCCTTGATGCCGCCGGCCTCCAGCGTGGTCAGGCCGACATAGCGGCCAACGCCGTGCTCCAGGTGCACCACCGGCTGGCCGGGATGCAGCTCCGCCAGGTTGCGGATCAGGGTATCGGTGTTGATGGTGCGCCGGTTGTCCTGCCGGCGACGGCTGACGCGCTCGCCGAGCAGATCGCTTTCGCAGATCAGCGCCCGCCGGCGCAGGCCGTCGAGGAAGCCGTGTTCGGCGGCGCCGACCATCATGTAACGGCCCGCCGTTTCCGCCTGATCGAGGCGCTGAATCAGCGCCGGCGCCAGCTTGATGCGGCCGAGCAGATCCTGCAGCGTTTCACGCCGCCCCTCGCTCTCGACGGAGAAAATCACGCTGCCGTCGAAGCCTTCGATAAAGCGCCGCAGATTATCCAGCGGGGATTTATGCTGCGCCTGCACCGCCAGATCGGGCAGGGCATGGTAGTCCAGATTGGTATTGCCGGCCTTGGCCGGCAGCTCATCGGTTTTCAGCGCGATGCGCGGCCAGGCCTTCAGCTCGCCGAACAGCGCGTCAACGCGCAGCCACAGCGTATCCGGCGCCAACAGCGGCCGCATCGGATCGACGCGGCGGCTTTCGTAACGCTGGTTGACGTCCTGCCAGAAGCGCTCGGCGGCGCCCTCCAGATCGCCGGTGTTGACGATCAGCGTGTTGGCCGGCAGGTAGCTGAACAGCGACGGCAGCGGTTGGCTGAAGAACAGCGGCTGCCAGTATTCGATGCCGGCCGGCCAGGCGCTTTTGCTGACCTGCTGATAGATATGCTCGGCGTCGCGGCGCACCTCAAACTGCTCGCGCCACTGGCTGCGGAACAGCTCGATGGCGTTCTTGTCGGTGGGGAACTCGTGGGCCGGTAACAGATTGATGGCCTCAACTTCGCTCAGCGTGCGCTGGGTATCGACGTCGAAGATGCGCAGACTGTCGATTTCGTCATCGAAAAAGTCGATGCGGTAAGGCTCATCGCTGCCCATCGGGTAAAGATCGAGCAGCGCGCCGCGGGTGGCGAATTCGCCGTGCTCCATCACCTGATCGACGCTGCGGTAGCCGGCCTGTTCCAACTGCGCGCGCAGCTTGTCGCGCGACAGGCGCTGGCCTTTCTTCATCACCAGCGCGTGGCCGTGCAGGAATTCGTGCGGGCAGACGCGCTGCATCAGGGTGTTGACCGGCAGAATGATCACGCCGCGCGCCATAGTCGGTAGGTGATACAGGCTCGACAAACGATCTGAGATGATTTCCTGGTGCGGCGAGAAGCTGTCGTACGGCAGGGTTTCCCAGTCGGACAGCGTGGTCACCATCTGGTCAGTGAACTGCTGGATCTCGTCGCGCAGCCGCAGGGCGTTTTGCATATCCGGCGCGATCAGCATCACCGGGCCAGGGTGGCGTTCTACGATCTCGGCGCATTCCACGGCACAGGCCGCGCCGGTCAGTTGCCCCAGTTGGCGCAGATCGCCCGCGCGATCGGGCAGAGAATAACGAGGGGATGAAGAACGGTTACGGCTATCGGAAGTGCTCATTCAGGTATCTTTAATCAATGTGTTGGATGGCGTCCCGGCACGGATAACCCAGCGCCTTTATGCTGTTTATAGTAGCTCAGCGGCCGGCAAACTGACACAGCAAAAAGCGCTGCTCATCAATTTTCTGCCGGTTATTTAACCGGTTAATGCCGTCTGTTTTTTGCGGCTGAGGATAAATAACGCGCGAAGCTGCCGCCGTCTCCCTCTTCGCCGCCACGCAATAAAAGGCCGTCGGGTGTTCCCTAAACGAGGGAGAGCCTTTATTATCCATGATCACTTTGCTTAAGCCACGGCTATCAAACGGATTTCATGTATCAACCTGTCGCGTTATTCATTGGCCTGCGCTACATGCGCGGGCGAGCCTCAGACCGCTTCGGGCGGTTTGTTTCCTGGCTTTCCACCATCGGCATTACGCTGGGGGTGATGGCGTTGGTCACCGTGCTGTCGGTGATGAACGGTTTCGAAAAGGATCTGGAGAACAACATCCTCGGCCTGATGCCGCAGGCGTTGGTCACCAGTCCACAGGGATCGGTCAACCCGCAGCAGCTGCCGGCCTCCGAGGTGCAGAAGCTGCAGGGCGTCACGCGCGTTGCGCCGCTGACCACCGGTGACGTGGTGCTGCAAAGCGCCCGCAGCGTGGCGGTTGGGGTGATGCTTGGCGTCAATCCCGACGAGGCCGATCCGCTAACCCCCTATCTGGTCAACGTCAAGCAGCAACAGCTGCAGCCGGGCCAATACAACATCATCATCGGCGAACAGCTGGCGGGGCAACTGGGCGTCAAGCGCGGCGATTCGCTGCGCGTGATGGTGCCGAGCGCCAGCCAGTTCACACCGATGGGCCGCATCCCCAGCCAGCGCCTGTTCACCCTCATCGGCACCTTCCATGCCAATAGCGAGGTGGACGGCTATCAGCTGTTGGTCAACCAACAGGATGCCTCGCGCCTGATGCGTTACCCGGCCGGCAACATCACCGGCTGGCGCCTGTTCCTGCAACAGCCGCTGACGGTCGATACCCTCAGCCAACAGGCGCTGCCGGCGGGCACCGTCTGGAAAGACTGGCGCGATCGCAAGGGCGAGCTGTTCCAGGCGGTGCGCATGGAGAAGAACATGATGGGGCTGCTGCTCAGCCTTATCGTGGCGGTGGCGGCGTTTAACATCATTACGTCGCTCGGCCTGCTGGTGATGGAGAAGCAGGGCGAGGTTGCCATTCTGCAGACCCAGGGGCTGACCCGCCGCCAGATCATGTCGGTATTCATGGTGCAGGGCGCCAGCGCCGGCATCATCGGTTCGCTGCTCGGCACGCTGCTCGGCGTGCTGCTGGCCACCAACCTGAATAACCTGATGCCGATCCTCGGCGCCTTGATCGACGGCGCTTCGCTGCCGGTGGCGGTCGATCCGCTGCAGGTAACGATCATCGCCGTGGTGGCGATGGCGGTTTCCCTGTTGTCCACGCTTTATCCTTCATGGCGCGCTGCCGCCGTACAACCCGCTGAGGCTTTACGTTATGAGTAACCATCTTTTGCTGCAGTGTGACAACCTGTGCAAGACCTATCAGGAAGGCAATCTGCACACCGACGTGCTGCGCAACGTCAGCTTTGCCATGCAGCAGGGCGAGATGATGGCGATCGTCGGCAGCTCGGGTTCCGGCAAGAGTACCCTGTTGCACCTGCTGGGCGGGTTGGACTCACCGACCTCCGGCGAGGTGATCTTCAAGGGCGAATCGTTGAACGCCATGTCTTCGGCTGCCAAGGCCGAGCTGCGCAACCGCCAGCTGGGCTTCATCTATCAGTTTCACCATCTGCTGCCGGACTTCACCGCGCTGGAGAACGCCGCCATGCCGCTGCTGATCGGTGGCGCCAAGCCGGCGCAGGCGCAGGAGAAGGCACGGGAGATGCTGGCGGCGGTCGGGCTGGAAAAACGCAGCAAGCACCGCCCGTCAGAGCTCTCCGGCGGCGAGCGTCAGCGCGTGGCAATCGCCCGCGCGCTGGTCAACAACCCGGCGCTGGTGCTGGCGGACGAACCGACCGGTAACCTGGACAAACGCACCGCGGACAGCATCTTCGATCTGCTGGGCGAGCTGAACGTGCGTCAGGGCACCGCTTTTCTGGTGGTGACGCACGATCTGCAGCTGGCCAAGCGCCTGAGCCGCCAGCTGGAAATGGCCGACGGCCACCTGCAGGCGCAGCTGACCCTGATGGGGGCCGAGTAATGGCGGGAGCCTCACTGTCCTTCCTGACGGCCCTGCGTTTCAGCCGCGGCCGTAAACGCGGCGGCATGGTGTCGCTGATCTCGGTCATCTCCACCATCGGCATTGCGCTGGGGGTGGCGGTGCTGATCGTCGGCCTGAGCGCGATGAACGGCTTTGAGCGCGAGCTGAAGAACCGCATTCTGGCGGTGGTGCCGCACGGCGAACTCGAGCCGGTCAACCAGCCGTTCAGCGGCTGGCCGTCGATTCTGCAGCGGGTGGAAAAGGTGCCGGGCATTGTGGCCGCCGCGCCGTACATCAACTTTACCGGCCTGATGGAGAACGGCGCGCAGCTGCGCGCCGTGGAAGTCAAAGGCGTTGATCCGCAGCAGGAGAGCCGGCTGAGCGCACTGCCGCAGTATGTGCAGGGCGACGCCTGGGCCAACTTCAAGCCCGGCGAGCAGCAGGTGATCCTCGGCAAGGGCGTGGCCGACGCACTGGGCGTCAAGCAGGGCGCCTATGTGACGGTGATGATCCCCAACAGCGACCCGGAAATGAAGCTGCTGCAGCCGAAGCGCATTCGTCTGCACGTAACCGGCATTTTGCAGCTCAGCGGCCAACTCGATCACAGCCTGGCGCTGGTGCCGCTGGCCGATGCGCAGCAGTATCTCGACATGGGTGACAGCGTCACGGGCATCGCCCTGAAGATGAACGACGTGTTCGCCGCCAACAAGCTGGTGCGCGACGCCGGCGAAGTGACCAATTCTTATATCTACATCAAAAGCTGGATCGGCAAGTACGGCTATATGTATCGCGACATCCAGATGATCCGCGCCATCATGTATCTGGCGATGGTGCTGGTGATCGGCGTAGCCTGCTTCAACATTGTCTCCACGCTGGTGATGGCGGTGAAAGACAAAAGCGCCGATATCGCGGTGCTGCGCACCCTGGGTGCCAAAGACGGTTTCATCCGCGCCATATTCATCTGGTACGGGTTGCTGGCCGGGTTGCTGGGCAGCCTGAGCGGCGTGGTGATCGGGGTGATCGCCTCGCTGCAGCTGACCAACATCATCCGGGGCATCGAGAAACTGGTCGGCCACTCCTTCCTGTCGGGCGATATCTACTTCATCGACTTCCTGCCTTCCGAGCTGCACTGGCTGGACGTGCTGATCGTGCTGGCAACCGCCATCGTGCTGAGCCTGTTGGCCAGTTGGTATCCGGCGAGGCGCGCCAGCCGCATCGACCCGGCGCGGGTGCTGAGCGGACAATAAAACCCACGGGGAGGCAGCGATGCCGCCCCGTTTTTTTAGCCTGGGGATGGGTTATGTACTACGGTTTCGATATGGGCGGCACCAAGATTGAGCTGGGGGTATTCGACGACAACCTGCAGCGCATTTGGCAAAAGCGGGTGCCGACGCCGCGTGAAGACTACCGGCAGCTGCTGGCCACGCTGTGCGATCTGACCCTTGAGGCGGATGCGTTCTGCGGCCGGCGCGGCAGCGTCGGCATCGGTATCCCGGGCCTGCCCAACGACGATGACGGCACGCTGTTTACCGCCAACGTGCCGGCGGCGATGGGGCGACCGCTGCCGCGCGATTTGGCGGCGCTGATCGGGCGCGAGGTACGGGTCGATAACGACGCCAACTGCTTTGCGCTGTCGGAGGCCTGGGACGACGAGTTTCGCCGCTACCCAACGGTGCTGGGCATCATTCTCGGCACCGGCGTAGGCGGCGGGTTGATCGTCGACGGCAAGACGGTGTCAGGGCGTAACTATATCGCCGGCGAGTTCGGCCATTTGCGCCTGCCGGTGGACGCGCTCGAGGTCTTGGGACGTGATGTGCCTCGCGTTGCCTGCGGGTGCGGCCATCAGGGTTGCATTGAAAACTACATATCGGGCCGCGGTTTCGAATGGATGTACGCCCATTTTTATGGCCGGCGCTTGCCTGCCACCGAGATCATTGCGCATTATCAGGCGGGTGAGCCGCAGGCGATGGCCCACGTCGACCGCTTTATGGACGTGCTGGCGATCTGCCTGGGCAACCTGCTGACGGTGCTGGATCCGCATCTGGTGGTGATCGGTGGCGGGTTGTCGAACTTCGACGCCATTTATCAGGCGTTGCCGCAGCGGCTGCCGGCGCACCTGCTGCGGGTGGCCCGGCTACCGCGCATCGAGAAAGCGCGCTATGGCGACGCCGGCGGCGTGCGCGGCGCAGCGTTTCTCAATTTGGCTCGCCCAAAGTAATGGGCGTTGCGGCCAGGCGTGAATATATGCAGCCAACAACGCCGCAACGTCCAGTAAGAAGGGTAAACAGGGAAAAGTAAGGAGAGAGTTAATGCACACTCGCCATCGGCTGTGTCAGTTTCGCAAGAGTAAGCATGTGCTGCATCAGCGCTTTCGTTCACGTATTTTTCACCGTGACACCATGGCGGCGGCAGAGCTGAAAAAGCCGTTTGTGGTGGTGTTGACCGGGGCCGGCATTTCGGCCGAGTCGGGCATTCGCACCTTCCGCGCCGCGGATGGGCTGTGGGAAGAGCACCGGGTGGAGGACGTCGCCACGCCGGAAGGTTTCCAGCGCGATCCGGCGCTGGTGCAGGCGTTTTACAACGAACGCCGCCGTCAGCTGCAAACGGAGGAGATCGTCCCGAACGCCGCGCACCGCGCGCTGGCGGATCTGGAAGAGTGGCTGGGGGACAACTTCCTGCTGGTCACGCAAAACATCGATAACCTGCATGAGCGCGCCGGCAGCAAGCGGGTGTTGCATATGCACGGCGAATTGCTGAAGGTGCGCTGCACCCAGTCGGGGCAGGTGTTCGAATGGCCCGGCGATCTCAGCGTCGACGATCGTTGCCATTGCTGCCAGTTCCCGGCGCCGCTGCGGCCGCACGTGGTGTGGTTCGGCGAGATGCCGCTGGGCATGGACGACATCTACCAGGCGCTGAGCAAGGCCGATTTCTTCGTCGCCATCGGCACTTCCGGCCACGTCTATCCGGCGGCCGGGTTCGTGCATGAGGCGCGGCTGGGCGGCGCCTACGCGATGGAGCTGAACCTGGAGCCGAGTCAGGTGGAAAGCCAGTTCGACGAGAAACACTACGGTCTGGCCAGTGAAGTGGTGCCGCGTTTTGTGCACAAATTCCTGGTGGGCAAGGTGGCGCGGGCCGACAGGCCCTGAGAAAGGCATCAGGGCGCACTGCGCGCCCTGATGTGATGGCGGGGCGTATTAGCGCCCGGCTTTCAACTTTTGGAAGTAGCTTTCGTACAGCGTGCTGGCGTCGCCGACGTCGTTTTGCCACTCTCCGTGCTCAATCACCGTCTTATCCGGGTAGAGAGACGGATCGTTGGCGATCTCCGGCGACAGCAGCTTCTTCGCCGCCAGGTTCGGCGTCGGGTAACCGATGGTCTCCGCCACCTGCACCGCGATTTCCGGCCGCAGCAGGAAGTCGATCAGCTTCAGCGCCCCTTCGACGTTGCGCGCGTTGGCCGGAATGGCCAGGCTGTCCATCCAGAAGATCCCGCCTTCCTTCGGCCAGACGATCTCCAGCGGCGTGCCGGCCTGGCGCGCCACAAAGGCCGAACCGTTCCACACCATGCCGACGTTGACTTCCCCTTCCATAAACGGGTTGCCCGGGTTGTCGGAGTTGAAGGCCAGCACGTTTGGCATCAATTTTTGCAGTTCGTGGTAGGCAGCTTCGATCTCCTTCGGATCGGTGGTGTTACCGGAATAGCCCAGCTTGAGCAGCGCCATTTGGAACACTTCGCGTGCGTCGTCAGTCAACAGCAGGCGGCCCTTGTACTGCGGTTGCCACAGATCGGCCCAGGCGGTAACGGTAGAGGGATCTTGCGCGTCGCTGTTAACGCCGATGGCAGTAGCGCCCCAGATGTAAGGAATGGAATAGTCGTTGTTGGGATCGAACGGCTTGTTCAGCAGGGTGGGATCGAGATCCTTGAAGTGGCTGAGCTTGCTCTTGTCGATTTTTTGCAGCATGCCTTCTTTGCTCATCTTGGCGATGAAGTAAGTGGAAGGCACCACCAGATCGTACGCGCCGTCTTTGTAGGTTTTCAGCTTGGCGTACATGCTTTCGTTGGATTCATAGGTGGAATAGATCACCTTGATGCCGGTTTCCTTGGTGAACTGCTCCAGCAGCCCCGGCGGGACGTATTCAGTCCAGTTATAGAAGTACAGTGTCTTGCCGTCAGAGGCGTTTGCAGAGCAGAAACTCAGCGCCATCATCCCGGCTGCGAGCAGATGTGACCACTTTTTCATGCAGCGTATCCTTCAGCAGTAGTGAGCCGAACCCGTATGGGCTGCCGTTTTCGGCCGCGCCATACCCCAGAAAGGGGCCATTATAGGGGCCGGGGCGGGGTGGGTAAAGGCGGTTATCCCGTTGGCAAATCAAGGGGTTCGGCGGCTTAAAGCGCATCACAATTTGTGTGTCTCGCGCTGGACAGGCGGTGAAGCGCGTGCGAAACAATAATTTTGGCGAATAAACGAGGGCGGCGATGAATTTCAAACAGGTCTTCAGCCAGGCGGAGCTCAGCAAGACGGATCTGACGATTTTGCACTGCATTCTCGACAACCCGGACGCCTGCATCGACGACGGCATCCGCGCGGTGTCCGCACGCTGCTACAGTTCCCCCTCGACGCTGGTGCGGCTGGCTAAAAAGCTGGGCTTTCGCGGCTATCTCGAACTGGTCTATTTCATCAAGTTCAACCTGACGATGGCGCCGGCCTACCAGGTGGAACGCCCTACGTCGGCGGCACCGCCGGCCCAGCAGGCGCAGTTTCTCGATCTGCTCGACAGCGGCAAGATCCTGATCCACGGCAGCGGTTTTTCACAGCTGGTGGCGCAGTATATGTACAACAAGTTTATGACGCTGGGCGTAGACAGTTACCTGTCGCTGTGGCCGGATTTCGACATTCTTGACCGCGAGACGCGCTTTCGCTTCGACATGGTGATCGTGATTTCAAAGTCGGGCAACAGCGGCTCGGCGCTGAGCTGGAGCGAGGCGGTGAAGCGTAATCACATTCTGCTGGCGGCCTTCTGCGGCGACGGCGACAGCCCGCTGGCGCAGCAGGCCGATATGACCTTTCTGTTTGAGGATCGGCAAAAATACGATCACGATATCTACTATCCCAACCCATTTTTCGGCCACTGTCTGTTGGGATTCGAGAATGTGATCACCGCCTGGTTTGAACGACGCGGCCGCTGACGGCCGCATCGCACCGTTTAGCGCCAGTGCCTGGCATACTGACGGTGGGCCAGCAGGTACTCCTCCACCAGCGTTTTCGCCAGCGAGTAGGAGTTGACCAGCGGGTGCACCATCAGCGCCTTGATGGCCAGTTGGCGGTTGCCGGTCAGGATCGCCGCCACCGCCAGCCGTTCGTACTCTTTCACCTGCGAAATCAGGTTTTTCTGGGTGTCGGGAATATCGCGCATTTTGACCGGCTGAATCCCGGCGCTGCTCAATTCGCAGCTGATTTCGATCACGTCTTCCGGGTGCAGAAAATCGAGCGTGTCGCGGTTTTGCATCGATACCACTACGCGTTTTTGCCGGCCGCTGTTGACCGCCTCCAGAATGTCGATCGCCACCCCGGCATAGCCGCCGCTGTCCGGCTGCTCGATAAACTGTTGCAGCGTCAGCATCTCACGTTTTTTCACCTTGCCCTGGTTGGACTCGCGCTGCATGTAGGAGTTTTCGCGCTGCAGATAATGGCTGAAGTAGACAGAGAAGGCGTGTTCCAACTGGTGGGGGATGTCCAGCTCGCCTAACTCTGACAGCATTTGGCGGTTGATCGCCGCGATTTGTTCGCCGCGGGTCTCGCCGCCCGCGACGATGGCGGCGATCGCCTGCTCACGGTAGTAGTAATAGTAGAGATACTCGTTGAGCATCAAATTGTCTGACAGCGCCACCAGCTCCGGCGAGAAGTATTTCATGCAGGTATCGCGATACAGGCGCGGATCCGCCAGCAACTGTTCCGTGACCGGCTCGCCGTTGACGCGCGCATTGCGGAACCAGGAAAGATGGTTGAGGCCGAAGCAGTCGACGCTCAGTTGGTCTTCGCGGCAGTCCAGCAGCTCGGCCAGTTCGCGGATAAACTCGCTGGGGGCGTCGCAGATGCCGTAGACCCGGCGCTGGAAGCCGGATTTGATGATCGCCTCGGTCACCATGCCGGAAGGATTGGTGAAGTTGAACAAGACCGCCGCCGGCGAGGAAACCTGCTCGATCAGGCGGCAATAGTCGAGGATCGCCGGAATTGAACGCATCGCCATGGCGAAGCCGCCGGCGCCGGTGGTTTCTTGCCCGAGCAACTGGTGATTGAGCGCGATGCGCTCGTCATGGATGCGGCCTTCCTCGCCGCCGATGCGCAGGGTGGTGATGATGTAATCGGCGTCTTGCAGCGCCTGGCGCGGATCGCTGCTGAGGCTGAAAGCAATGTCGCCGCGAATGCGCTGGAATACGCCCTGCGCGAGGGCGCCGTAGATCGCCAGATGGCGCTCATCGGTATCCATAAACACCACTTCGGTAATGCCGATGCGATGGGCGTTATAGGCGATGGATTTGGCGAGGAACGGGGAACGCACGCCGCCGCCGCCGAGAACGGTTAATTTCATTCGATATCTCCCATTAATAAAGCGTTAGAGTGCCGCTAAATATTTCTCTACCTGATTTTTGACCTTGCCGACCGTGACGCCGTAAATCACCTGCACTTCACGGCGATTCTTCACCACGCCTTTGGCGCCGGTACTTTTCAACGCGACCTCATCCACCCGCGCCATATCCTTTAATTCCACCCGCAGCCGGGTAAAGCAGTTATCGACGGAAATAATGTTTTCCTTGCCACCCAGCGCGCGAATAATGATGCCGCTTGGCTCGTCCGGGGTATTTTTACGGTTCCGGTAATCCTGTTTGGAATAGAGTTTGACGTCCTGATCATCTTCACGGCCCGGCGTCTTCAGATTGAGCTTCAGCACCAGCGTTTTGAACACCAGGTAATACACCGCAAACTGCACCAGCCCGATGACCACATACAGCGGCCAGCGGGTGAGGGAGACCGGCAGTGGCAGGTTGTAGGCCAGGAACTCGACCAGCCCGCTGGCGCCCCAGGGGCGCACTTGGAACAGGTTGCAGGCTACCTGCGAGAGCGCGGTCAACACGGCGTGGATCACCCACAGCAGCGGAGAGATAAACAGGAAGGTGAACTCTATCGGCTCGGTGATGCCGACCAGGATCGAGGTGGTGATGGCCGGGATCAGAATCGCCTTGGCCAGCATTTTCTTTTCCGGTTTGGCGGTGTGATAGAAAGCCAATGCCGCGCCCGACAGGCCGAAGATGGTCACCATCCCTTGCTGCGAGAAACGCAGCGCCTCGTTCATCAGCGGCGAGATGCTTGGGTCGCGCATGTAGGCCAGGAAAATCGCCTGCGAGCCGGAGACGGTCTGGCCGTCTTGTACGATCGAACCGCCGATACTGGTGAGCTGGAACGGCGACCAGATAAAGTGGTGCAGCCCGGTGGGGATCAGGAATTTCTCGAAGAAGCCGTAGACGAATACCCCGAGCGAGCCGGCGCTTTTCATAAAGCCGGTAAGCGCGATCAGGCCCTGTGAGATAGCCGGCCACAGGTAGCTGAAGGCGACGGCGTACAGCATGATGATCGGCGTCATGGCAATCAGCACCAGCTTGGCGCCGCCGTAGACCGAGAACACGCCGTTGAGTTCGACGTTGCACAGGCGGTTATGCACCCAGGCAATCGTGACGCCGAGGATAAGACCGAGGAAAATGCCCATATCTACCACGGTAAATCCCAGCAGTTCCGTTTGCCCGGTGCCGTAATACTCACCGTTGATCTTGGCCGCGACGTGGCCGCTGAATTGCAGATAAGACGAATTGGCGCCGAGGAACATGATAAAGCACATCACCGCGACCAGCGCCGCTTCGCTTTTCTTGTCTTTGGCCAGGCCGTAGGTAATACCGATACAGAAAATCAGCCCGAGATTGCCGAATAACGGCCAGAAGGTATCGCCGATCATTTTACCGATAGAGAAGACGGCGGAATGTTCATTGATTAATGTGGCATTGGTAAGAATAGAACTGAGCGCCAGAATCAGACCGATTACCGGCAGGAAAAATATCGGCCCCATCATGGCTTTGGAGAAAAGCTGCAGCTTATTTAAGATATTATCGATAATACCTTTCATGGCAGTTCCTTTTTATATTTTAATGGATGACGACGTTGCTGAATAAACTCCCTGAAAGCGAGAAAAAATAAGGCGCCTTGCCTGGATTCAGTTATAGGGGGAAGTTTTCGCCGCTGCAATCGGCGGGGCGGAAATAGGCACCGATGGTCAGAGAGTGACAACCGGTGCCGGTTGTGAAGGGGATCACAACCGGGCGCTGCGGCGCCCGGCGGGAAGGATTATTCTGCCTTGGGCGCGCGATCGCGCATCACCCACTGGCTGGCGATCACCAGCACCAGCGACAGCAGCAGCAAAATGGTGGCCAGCGCATTGACCTCCGGCGAGACGCCGACTTTCACCATCGAGTAGATCTTCAGCGGCAAAATCTCGTAGCTCGGCCCGGTGACGAAGGAGGAGACGACCACGTCGTCCATCGACAGGGTGAAGCTCAGCAGCCAACCGGCCGCCACCGCCGGCATCGCCAGCGGCAGGATGATTTTGCGCAGGATGGTGAACTCGCTTGCGCCGAGATCGCGCGCGGCTTCCAGCATCTTCACGTCGAAGCCTTTCAGGCGCGCGTAGACGGTCACCACCACGAACGGCAGGCAGAAGGTGATGTGCGAGAACAGCAGCGACCAGAAGCCGAGCGAAATGCCCAGCAGCATGAACAGCACCAGCAGCGAGATGGCCATTACGATGTCCGGCGACATCATCACCACGAACAGCATGCCGCCGACGAACGGCTTGCCGCGAAAGCGGTAGCGGTACAGCGCCACCGCGGTCAGCGAGCCGATCAGGGTGGCGAAGGTGGCGGAGAGCACCGCCATGGTCAGCGAGTGCCCCGCGGCCTGCAGCAGGCTGTCGTTATTCAGCAGCGTGCTGTACCACTTGGCGGTGAACCCTTGCCAGTTGATGCCAAAGCGCGAGGCGTTGAAGGAGTTGACGATCAGGATGACGATCGGGATATACAGATAGGCGTATACCAGCGTCATAAAGCCGCCGCGCAGCAGACGTCCGATCATGCCAGATCCTCCTTCTTGTTCAGCAGGCGTGCGGCCCGGTAATAGACCAGCAGCAACAGCCCCATCACCAGCGTCAGGCAGATGCTGGTGGCCGCGCCGAACGGCCAATCGCGGATATTGAGGAACTGGCTTTTAATCACGTTGCCGATCAGCAGGTTTTTGGCGCCGCCCATCAGATCGGCGACGAAGAACAGCCCCATCGCCGGCAGCACCACCAGCAGGCAGCCGGCGATAATGCCCGGCATGGTCAGTGGCACGATGATGCGGATAAAGGTCTGCAGCTTGCTGGCGCCGAGATCGCGCGCCGCCTCCAGACAGGACTTATCGAGCTTTTCGATGCTGGAGTAGAGCGGCATCACCATAAACGGCAGCAGAATATACACCAGGCCGAGGATCACCGCTTCCGAGGTGTACATGATGCGCAGCGGCTTGTCGATGACGCCGATCCACAGCAGCGCGTCGTTGAGATAGCCGCGGGTGCTGAGAAACAGCTTCAGGCCGTAGATGCGGATCAGCGAGTTGGTCCAGAAGGGCACGATCAGCAGAAACAGCAGCAGCGGCCGCACCTTCTGCGGCAAGCGCGCCAGGATAAAGGCGAACGGATAGCCGATCACCAGGCAGCACAGGGTGGCGATCAGCGCCATGTTCAGCGAGTGCAGCAGCACCTGGGCGTACAACGGGTCGAACAAGCGCCGGTAGTTATCCAGCGTGAACACCATCTGCACCAGATTGGCGTCGTCGCGGGTCAGGAAGCTGGTGCCGATGATCATCAGGTTCGGCATGAACACGAACAACAGCAGCCAGGCGACGACGCCGACGATCACCACATTCTGGAAGACTTTACGCGATTTCTTCATCGGCCAGCACCACCTCCCAGCTTTCGACCCAGGTCACCGCCATCTTCTGGTTGAGCGAGTGATCGACGTCCGGATCGTCTTCGTTGAAGAACTCGCTGACCATCACCGTTTTGCCGTTCTCCAGCTCGACCACCGACTCCAGCGTCATGCCTTTGTAGTTGCGCTCACGCACGTAACCGATCAGCCCGTCGTGCTGCGCGCTGTCGTTCACTTCTTCCACCCGCAGATCTTCCGGGCGCAGCAGCACCTTCAGCTTTTGGCCCGGCTCCACCGGCAGATCGGCATAGATGTCGCACTCGCGGCCTTCGACGTTGGCGCGCACCCGCTGTGAATCGAGACGTTGCAAAACCACCGCGTCGAAGATGTTAATCTCGCCGATGAAGCTGGCGACGAACAGATTCTTCGGCTCTTCGTAGATCTCACGCGGCGTGCCGTCCTGCTCGATGCGGCCTTCGCGCATCACCACGATGCGGTCCGACATGGTCAGCGCTTCTTCCTGATCGTGGGTGACGAACACGAAGGTGATGCCCAGCTTGCGCTGCAGCGCCTTCAGCTCGTTCTGCATCTGCTTGCGCAGCTTGTAGTCCAGCGCCGACAGCGATTCGTCCAGCAGCAGCACTTTCGGCTTGTTGACCACCGCGCGGGCGATGGCCACGCGCTGCTGTTGGCCACCGGAGAGCTGGCCCGGCCGGCGCTTGGCGAACGTATCCAGCTGCACCATGCGCAGCGCCTCTTCGACGCGCGGCGTCAGTTCCGCCGCTGGCACCTTTTGCATGCGCAGGCCGAAGGCGACGTTGTCGAACACTGACATGTGCGGAAACAGAGCGTAGCTCTGAAACACGGTGTTGACGTGGCGATGCTCGGCCGCAATGGCGGTGATGTCCTGGCCGTCGAGCGCGATGCGGCCCCGATCGGCGTCTTCCAGACCGGCGATCAGGCGCAGCACCGTGGTTTTGCCACAGCCGGAGGGGCCGAGAATGGTGAGGAATTCGCCGTGGTTAATCGTCAGTTCAAGATCGGCAATGATGGTTTTGCCATCGAACGCTTTGCTCAGGGCATGCAGTTCAACAAGGGGAGTCGGAGAGGATGTCTCAGTCATTTATCGTATTACTCTATCCCGTGGGCTAATGCAGATAGAACCGCAACTGGAAAAGACTGCCGGAGCTTGCGGGATGCCCGCTGATCAAATGAAGCTCAAACCAGTTGCGCCAATGGAAATTTTTCGAGCGCGCATGATAGACGCTGAATGCCGGAATTGAAAGCCGATCCGGCCCAGATGCCGCGTTTTTCATCATGATAGCGACAAATGACCCTGTGATGACAGTGTTATTTCCCTCAGAAATCATCACAAAGATTAATGATATTGGCGAATTCTGGTTAAAAATGACCTGACGCAATATTTGATCCTGATCGGTTCCGCATAATGAAACGCGATATTCTGAGGGGCCGCTACCATGGACAAATTACTTGACCGCTTTTTCAACTACGTCTCTTTCGACACCCAGTCCAAAGCGAACGTAAAGCATGTGCCGAGCACCGACGGGCAGTTGAAGCTGGCGCGCGCGTTGCAGCAGGAAATGATCGCGCTCGGTTTCGAGCGGGTGTCGCTCAGCGAACACGGCTGCGTGATGGGCACCTGGCCGGGCAACGTCGCCTGGCCGGTGCCGGCGGTCGGTTTTATCGCCCACCTGGATACTTCGCCGGATTTCAGCGGCAAACACGTCAATCCGCAGATCGTCGAGAACTATCGCGGCGGCGACATTGCGCTCGGCATCGGTGATGAAGTGCTGTCGCCGGTGATGTTCCCGATCCTGCACCAGATGCTGGGGCAGACGCTGATCACCACCGATGGCAAAACGCTGCTGGGCGCCGACGACAAGGCCGGCATCGCCGAGATCCTCACCGCCATGGTGCGCCTGCGCGCGCGCAAAATCCCGCACGGCGACATCCGCGTGGCCTTCACCCCGGACGAGGAGGTGGGCAAAGGGGCGCAGCTGTTCGACGTGGCGGCCTTCAATGCCGAATGGGCTTACACCGTGGACGGCGGCGGCGTCGGCGAGTTGGAGTGCGAGAACTTCAACGCCGCCTCGGTGACGATCAAAATCCTCGGCAACAGCGTGCACCCCGGCAGCGCCAAGGGCGTGATGGTCAACGCGCTGTCGCTGGCGACCCGCATTCATCAGGCACTGCCGGCGGACGAAGCGCCGGAGACCACCGAAGGCTACCAGGGCTTTTATCACCTCAGCAGCATCAAGGGCAGCGTGGAGCGCGCCGAAATGCACTATATCTTGCGCGACTTCGAGCGTGAGGGGTTTGAGGCGCGTAAGCGCAAGATGGTGGACATCGCTCGCGAGGTCGGCAAAGGTCTGCCCCGCGATTGCTATATCGAAGTGAGCATCGAAGACAGCTATTACAACATGCGCGAACAGGTGGCGGAGCACCCGCACGTGATTGCGCTGGCGCAGCAGGCGATGCGCGACTGCGACATCGAACCGGTGATGAAACCGATCCGCGGCGGCACCGACGGCGCGCAGCTGTCGTTTCGCGGCCTGCCGTGCCCGAACCTGTTCACCGGTGGCTACAACTACCACGGCAAGCACGAGTTCGTGACGCTGGAGGGCATGGAGCAAGCGGTGGCGGTGATCATGCGCATCGCGGCGCTGGCCGCCGAGCGGGCGCGGTAAACCCCTTCGTTCCCCGGCCGGCTTGCGCCGGCCCGTATTCCTTTTTCTGATATGCCCGGAGGGGCTCAGCGCGCCCGCCGTTCTCTGCTTCTGTTCTCTTTATAGTTCCCGCCGCTTGGTTGTCCCGTTCATCACACAACCCGTGGTGAGGGAATCCCATTATTCTTCGAGATAAAGTTCTGGTTATGCATACAGTGTTGCTGTGTGCTTAACCGGTTTTACAGCTTCGGTGCGGTGAGCCCAGTGGCCGGGGAATGCTGGGGGAATGAGCGCTGTTAACCGCCATCAAACAGGACGTAAGAGGGTAACAATCATGGCAGAAGAAAAGAAAAATGCGCAGGTGATTAACGGCGTTAATGACGATATCGCGGAACTGAAATCGCTTTCTACGCTGCGCCAGCGCGTGGTCAGCGACGGTGAAATCGTCTCCAAATCGGCCAACGGTTTTCGGCTGGCAAATGGCAATACCGGCGTGATGCTGCGTAATGATGGACGCGATTTTTATGCGCTGACGACGCCGGGTGGCCAAGCGCTTAACGGACAGTGGAACACCCTGCGCCCGTTCTCGTTCAATTTGGCGTCTGGCCGGGTTGCCTTGCGCAATGGGGTGGACATTTCCGGCGGGGCGATGGTCTCGCACAACGCGGGTATCTCCACCTCGACCACTGGTCCGATCCCGCTTATCAATGGACAAATCTATTATTCTTCCCCTGTTGAGAGCAAGTTCACCAGCGGCGATAAGACCTCAACGATGCTGATGGGCTCACGGATTGTCGGCAATGAGCAGGATTACGGCCTGCTGTCTTATCGTGACATGAAAGGAAACTGGAACGAACTCCAGGTGAAGCCTAACGCTGAGCTTTCGGTGGGGCAATTGACCAAGCGCAATCCCAATGGCTGGTTCTGGGCTGAAGGGGTTGTCAAAAAAAATGACGCGTTAAGCGTCACCCATGGTCTGCACCTGCAGGGAAATGGAAGAGTCTATGCCAACCTGTACCTTGGCGAGCGGATACGGGAAAACCAGTTTGTGGAGATTCAGGTTGGTGATGACAAAAGCAGTGGCCTATTTGAATTCCGTAATAATGGAAACGCCTTCACCAACGGCGCTTGGCACAGCAGCTCCGACGCCCGCATGAAAACGGACATCACCCAAATTGACGGCGCATTGGACAAGCTGGCCAAGATAGGCGGCTACACCTACCTCAAACAGGGCGTGCCGGAGGCCGGGGTGATCGCTCAGGAAGTGGAGAGCGTATTGCCGCAGTCGGTAACCCAAACCGAATTGAAGCTCAACGACGGCAGCGTGCTGAAGGACGCGCGGGGCATCAATATCAACGGCGTGGTGGCGTTGCTGGTTGAGGCGCTTAAGGAAGAGCGAGCGGCCCGAGAAGGGTTGGAATCGCGGTTGGCGGCGTTGGAAGGCATGATTTCCAGCCAATAACGATAATAAAACGGCGATTTATTCAATCTCTCCAAACCGGGAATCAAATTGAGAACTCAGCGACGCGGAAATATTTTTGCATGTCGACGTTTGCCAGACAGGGAATAAATCGCCTTCAGTGCATCTGATGGAATAGTAATATCCAGGAGAAAATAATATGCCACAGGAACTGAATGGCCATGGTCCTACCGCTGGAGATTATATGGGCGGCAGCGGCGATAATCTCAATGCTCGACCTGATGGTTCGACGCCAGGCGGCTCGAACGGTAATGGCGGCAGAGACAGTAGTATCAGTGGGAACTCCCGAGAGGCTGCGAAGCAACGACAGGTCAATGCCATCAAAAATGACCCTAGCGTCAAGAGTATACTGGGTAGTTTGCTAAAAATAAGACGAGCCCTTGCACCTTATGCCTCAGTATCTTTGACGGGGTTGGATGATAGTGGCAGATTGCAGGTTCAGGTAAGTGACGTTCGCGCGGTTGATGAAATAGGTGTGCGTAACGCATTAAAGTCTGAGCCACAATTAAAAAATGTCATTGGTTTTGATTTTAATAAGTCTGGAGTGACCGGTTTTGTCGGTCATATTGATACTGGCCATAAGATCGGTAATTATCAGAGTGCACCCAACGGGAACAGTAATGGTAACAATTCTACCGCTGAAGATAAGGTGTCATTAGCCACCTATTCCGAGGTGCTTAATGGAAAAATCCCGCCGGGTTTCTGGCTTGATAATAATAGGATGATGACCGAAATTACGGAGCAATATGAAATCAACGGAGGCGGCAAAGGGGACGATCGCACAGGGTATCGGCAACGCAATGTCGAAGTACCTTCTTTGACCTCGGCCTATCAACAATTTAAACAGGTAGAACGAGAAGTGGCCGAAGAGGCCCGTAAAGCTGAGGAGGCCCGAAAGGCGGAAGAGGCCCGCAGAGTCGAAGAGGCTCGTAAGGCTGAAGAGGCTCGCAAAGCCGAGGAAGCCCGTAAGGCTGAAGAGGCCCGCAAGGTGGAAGCCGCCAGAAAAGCGTTGTTCGCTAAAGCGGGTATTATGGACGCTCCGGCGTATACGCCGGAAAAGCTAAAAGCGGCCAATGCGGCGCTGGCGGCGGCAGGCGCCATGGTGCTCAACCGCGCCCCCGCCATGCTGCAGACGTCGATGGTCGGGCAAGGTGTGATGACGACCACGAGCGAACTGGCCGGCTGGGCAGCGAGCGCATCGTGGCGGGCGGCCTACGAAGTCGGCAGTATACGCGCCGGCACCGCGGTCGCCGCCGGATCGGTGCTGGGGGCTTTTGCTCTCGGCTTCTACCCGACGGAGGTCGGTGCAGGGAGTGATCGGGTGCCCGGGCGGGATGTCAATCTGTTTGCCCTTCAGGCGAGCCTGGCGGCGGCGGGCAGGGCGACCATTCAGCCCGGCATGACCTCGGTCGATTTGCCGGTGCGCGGGTTTATCACCACCGACGACGACGGGAGACAGAGCGTTAACTTTGTCAGGACGGGGGTTGGCGGCGTATCGCCGAGCGTGCCGGTATTCAGACCCGTTCGCGATGAGCTGACAGGGCTGGACAAAATCACGCTGCCGGCGGTGGCGGGCGCACCGGCGAGGACGATACTGATCAACCCGGTGCCGACCGGACCGGCAGCGCCGGCGCATACCGGCAACGGCTCACCGGGGCCCAAATCGCCAGTGCATACCGGCACCGGCATCAGGCAGGCGGACAGCATCGTGGTCACCACCTTCCCGGCGGATGTGGTGCAGGATCTGCAAGATTTTATCCTGTGGCAGCCGGATGCGACGGAGATTGGTGTAGAGGCCATCTATGTGATGGTGAGCAAGCCCTATGGTGAAACCAACGCCAGGGGTAAATACAGCGGTCGTGAATACAATACTAATAAAGCTGGAGGCCCCATTCAGAACCTGGATTGGAAAGGGGCCAGCATCGACCGTGCCGGCGTGGATAAGGTGAAGCTGCATACTGGGCGTTTTACAGAGTCAGACGCTAACAAAGTGATGATCGGCCGCCTGGAAAAGATCTTGAAGGGAGAACTGCCTCCCACCGATACTGACAGGCGATTTTATACACATGAGATCAGGGAATTGGAGCGTTATCGCAATTTGGGTATTAGAGATGGCTCGGTGCCAGATAATCAAGGAGAAGTGTGGAATAATACGCATACTGCGACGTTGGAAGATTATCAATTAGGCAACAGCGAGGCTTTGCTCTATACGCAGGAGGCTTTAGAGGCTGCTGAACAACAAGAGTTGAGGATGCTAAAATGATTGATTTAGAACGCTTGGCAAAAGAAGAAAAAATTTCTGACGTCATTGCCTTTTTGGTGAGAAATGAGGATGGGTTTGGTTATCCCCAAATGGACCGATTCTTTAGTCGCCATAATTTCACAGTAATTGGGAATGGTGAATTCAGGCGGGTGTTCGAACAGTTACGTCAGAATGGCGTTATTGAATGGGGTGACAAAATGCTTGTTAAAAAAGGCCCCAACTGGAAAGAGCCGAAATTCGTAACCGAGAAAAAATACGGTATCGAATAGCCATAGTTATGGTCTGATTAGTGCATCTTTAACCCCCAGCAAACGAAAGTTTGTTGGGGGTTTTCTTTTTTGGCAGGTGGAAGGGCACCGTAACGAGAGCCTTTTGCCGGGGGCTAAAGTAGCGGCGCCCGCTATTTTTGTCGCAGGCTAACGTGCGGACACTGTAGTTAAAACGGGACGCTTGCGATCGGCATAATCGCTTGCCGCAACAAGGCGTTGCTCATAGTGTGGAGGTACATTCCCCACGCATAAGGACCGCATGATGAGCACCGAATACCGTATCGCCAGCCCGCATTTGACGCAGTTCGTTCAGGCGATTTGGCGCCAGGCCGGCAGTACGGCGCGCGAAGCCGAGCTGGTGGCCGATCATCTGGTGCAGGCCAATCTGGCCGGGCACGATTCGCACGGCGTCGGCATGATCCCCAGCTACATGGCGTCGTTGGCGCAGGGGCAATTACAGCTCAATCAGCACGCCGAAGTGGTGCGCGACGCTGGCGCGGTGCTGACGCTCGACGGCGCGCGCGGCTTCGGTCAGGTGGTGGCCAGCGAAGCGATGGCGCTGGGCATTGAACGCGCCGGCAAGCTGGGCCTGGCAGCGGTGGCGCTGCACAATGCGCACCATATCGGCCGCATCGGCCATTGGGCGGAGCAGTGCGCCCGCGCCGGTTTTATCTCGATTCACTTCGTCAACGTGGTGGGCGATCCGATGGTGGCGCCGTTCGGCGGCAGCGATCGCCGCTTCGGCACCAACCCGTTCTGCGCCATTTTCCCGCGGCCGGGCCGCACGCCGCTGCTGTTGGATTTCGCCACCAGCGGCATCGCCTTCGGCAAGACTCGGGTGGCCTATAACAAAGGCTTGTCGGTGGCGCCGGGCTATCTGATCGACGAACACGGGCAACCCACCACCGAACCGAAGGTGATGCACGAAGCGCCGTTCGGGTCACTGTTGCCGTTCGGCTTGCACAAAGGCTATGCGCTGGCGGCGATGTGCGAGATCCTCGGCGGCGCGCTCTCCGGCGGCCGCACCACCCACGACGCTACGCTGAAAGCCGACAGCGACGCCATCTTCAACTGCATGACGACCCTAATCCTCGATCCTCTGGCCTTCGACGCCCCGCAAATGCAGGCCGAGGCCGAAGCGTTTATCGGCTGGGTGAAGGCGTCGCCGCCGAGCGGCGAACAGCCGATCGCGGTGCCGGGAGAATGGGAAGAGGCCAACCGCGCGGCGCGGCTGGAGCAGGGCATACCGATAGACGCCAATACCTGGCGGCAGATTTGCGCGGCGGCGGAGCAGGCGGGCATGGCGAATGAAGCGCTGGCCGGCTTTCGCGCGCAGGCGCGGCAGGCATAAAAAAAGCCACCCGATAGGGCGGCTTGTTCGCGTACTCGCAATCAGTCGTTAAAGTACCAATAGCCGCTGTTGACCAGCGCGGTCAGCAGCGCCAGGAATGACGGGTCGTCCACCGCGTCGCCGAGCAGGGCGGCGTCGACGCTGAAGTGCTGGCACAGGGCATCTGCGGCCTGCAGCTGGTCGGTGTCGATCAGTTCGCCGTTGACGAAGCAGCGATCGCCGACCCGCAGCACGCGCAACCCGCCCAGGCGCTGCAGCGCTTCACCCTGTTGCAGCAGTTCGTAGATTTCCCCGGCCTGATACGGCGGCTCCGGCGGCGCCAGATCCAGCTCGTGGCGCGATTGGGAGATAAACTCGCCGAACCAGTGCTGGAAGTGTTCCGGCTGTTGCACCAGATCCAGCATCATCTGCCGTAAGGCGTCCACTTCCTGCGGCAGGATCTCCGCCGGGTGTTCGCGCAGTTTAACGTCCGGATCGCCGTAGCGCTTGCTGCCCAGCTCGCGCGCCAGCACGTAGTCGGCGAAGCCGCTCACCAGCTCGCGGCCGTTCGGCGCGCGGAAGCCCACCGAGTAGTTGAGCGCGTTTTCCAGCGCGTAGCCTTCGTGCGGGAAGCCCGGCGGAATGTAGAGAATGTCGCCCGGCTCCATCTCTTCGTCGATAATGGCGTCGAACGGTTCCACCTGCAGCAGATCCGGATGCGGGCAGTGCTGCTTCAGCGGCGTTTTTTCCCCGACGCGCCAGCGGCGGCGCCCGGTGCCCTGAATGATGAACACGTCGTACTGATCGAGGTGCGGGCCGACGCCGCCGCCCGGTACCGAGAAGGAGATCATCAGGTCATCCATCCGCCAGTCCGGCAGTTGACGGAACGGGCGCATCAGCGCCGCGGAAGGCTCATGCCAGTGGTCCACCGCCTGCACCAGCAGCGACCAGTTGTTTTCGCTCAGGTGGTCGAAGCTCTCGAAGGGACCGTGCGCGACCTGCCAACGGCCATCCTGGTGGCTGACCAGGCGGCTGTCCACTTCGTTTTCCATCGCCAGCCCGGCCAGCTCATCCGGGGAGATCGGATCGATAAAGTTTTTGAAGCCGCGCTTCAGAATCACCGGACGCTTTTGCCAATAACGTTGCAAAAAATCGTTCCAGTCCAGGTCTAATTGATAATCCATGTTCTATTCCAGGAGAGAGGAGTGAGCCTGTGTGCGATTATAACGGAAGTTTGGCCCCGTGGATCGGGGCCGCAGAGGCATAATTTACTCGTTGTGGTGGGGGTCGTGCTGGCGGGCGAAGGTCACCTGCATGCGCGCGCCGCCGAGCGGACTGTCGCTGATGACGATTTCGCCGTCGTATTGCTCGATGATCTCCGCCGCCACCGACAGGCCCAGGCCCTGTCCGGGGCGCAGGGTATCCACCCGCTGGCCGCGCTGGAAGATCAGCTGGCGCTTGCTTTCCGGGATGCCCGGGCCGTCGTCGTCGATAACGAGGATGAGGTTTTTCTCGGAGTGCAGCGAGGTGATTTCCACGAACTCGAGGCAGTATTTGCAGGCGTTTTCCAACACGTTGCCCATCACTTCCATAAAGTCGTTCTTCTCGCCCATAAAGGTCACCTCCGGCGAGATGTCCAGCGTGATCACCACCCCTTTGCGCTGATAAACCTTGTTCAGCGCCACCACCAGGCTGTCGAGCAGCGCCGGCACCGAGTGGATCTCGCGCGTCAGCACCGTCTGGCCGGAGTTGATGCTGGCCCTGTGCAGGTAGTAACCGATCTGCTGCGAGATGCGGCCGATCTGATCCAGCATGATCGGCTCGGCTTCTTCGATAGTGGTCTGCTTGCCGCTGCGCAGCGAGCGCAGGGTACTTTGCAGCACCGCCAGCGGCGTTTTCAGGCTGTGGGTCAGATCCGACAGGGTGGTGCGATACTTGGTGTAGCGCTGGCGCTCGTTGCGCACCAGAATGTTCAGATTGCGCACCAGCCCGCGCAGCTCGCTGGGCGGGTTTTCATCCAGCTGATCGCGCTCGCCGTTCTCCAGCTCGCCCACCTGATTGACCAGCGCCTTGATCGGCCGCAGGCTCCAGTAGGCCGCCAGCCACAGCAACGGCACCACCAGCAGCAGGTTGGCCAACAGCACGTAGCTGAACCACTCCCATACCACGTCGGATCGCTGCAGCTCCTGTGGAATGCTGTCAACCACCACGATGGTCAGCGCCGGCAGCCGAGGCGTGGCGGCATAGGTGTTGACCGCCACCGAGTGCGTCAGCGCGTTCTGATCGGTATCGTCGTAATTCTTCAGCTGATCCTGCGCCTTGGGGTTGTCCCCCAGCACTTCGCTACTGATGCGGGTGTCGGTGTCGATTTCGTAGAAGCCGGACTCCTCCAGCCATTCCTTGTTGATCAGCTTCTCCAGCTCCGGCACTTTGCGCTGGCTCCACAGCAGGTTGCCCTTATCATCGTAGATAAACACCAGCGTCGGGAAGTTGAGATCGATATCGGGGGGGATGGCGATGGTGAGTTTGTTGTCTTTCCACTGCGCCAGGCTGAAGAACAGGTTGCTCTCGCCGCGCAGCAGGCGGAAGGCGGTCTTGTCGAAGCTGACGATGTAGCCGACGACCGCCACCAAACCGTAAGAGAGCGACAGCGCCAGGATCACCCCGGCGGTTGCCATCAGGAAGCGGGCGCGCAGCGAAAACGGTTTTTTATTCTTGTTGAACATTATGTTCACTTCGCGTCAAAACGGTAGCCCTGCCCACGTACCGTGGTGATCACTTCATGCGGGTATTCCGCCTGCACCTTTTTACGCAAGCGGCCCATCAGCACGTCGATGGTGTGGCTTTCGCGCAGTTCGGCGTCCGGGTAGAGTTGCAGCATCAACGAATCCTTGCTCACCACCTTGCCGGCGTTGCGGATCAGGGTCTCGATGATGGTGTATTCAAAAGCGGTCAGCTTGATTTGCCGATCGTTGACGCTCAGTTCGCGGCGCGACAGATCGATCTGGAACGGCGGCAGCACGATCACCTGCGAAGCCAGGCCGCTGTTGCGGCGCATCAGCGCCTGCATGCGGGCGATCACTTCTTCCAGGTGGAACGGTTTGGTGACATAGTCGTCGGCGCCGGCTTCCAGCACCGCCACTTTGTCCTGCCAGCTTTCGCGGGCGGTCAGCACCAGGATCGGCAGCTTGGTCTGGTGTGCGCGCCAGCGGCGGATCAGGCTCAGGCCGTCTTCACCCGGCAGGCCGAGATCGACGATGGCGATATCCGGCGCGTGTTCCTGCAGGAAGTAATCGGCTTCCTTGGCGTCTTCGGCCGCGTCGACCTGATGGCCCATCTCGCGCATCTGAACGGAAAGGTGGTGGCGCAGCAAACCATTATCTTCAACAACCAGTACTCGCATGGCGAACTCCTGTGACTGTGCGGGTGAACGTCCTGTCACCCACGCGATAAAAGGGAACACGCTCTGCGGCGTGTCAGGGGATAACGCGGCCACCTGAACCATTTTGACAAAAAGTGCTGAGGCTATGGTAGGTATAACCCGCCCGGCTCGCAAGAGAACCGAAGCAATGTATTAAAATAAGCGTTATCAATTTGTTCGCCGACATTATCGACAAGTTCTGATAAACGTCGGATAAACAGCGGCGGGGCAATGTTAAACGCAACTTAAACGCGCCGGGCATTGTCCGCGAAAGGAAAGTGTGAGCCGGAGCGCTTGAAAAGCTTTAAAGGTACTAATAAGGTATTATTGATGTATCGGCACACTTTTCAGGAGCGACGGATGAAGCAGTTAACCCAGACAGAACGCATAGCGGGCGCACTTTACGGACAGATGCTGGGCGACGCGCTCGGCATGCCTTCCGAGCTGTGGCCGCGCGAGCGGGTTAAGCGCCACTTCGGCTGGATCGACGGCTTTCTCGATGGGCCGAAGGAGAACACCGCCGCCTGCTACTTCAAGGCCGGGCAATATACCGACGATACCGCGATGGCATTGGCGTTGGCCGATGCGCTGCTGGAAGCGGAAGGCGAGGTGGTGCCGGAACTGATTGCCCGCAACGTGATCCGCTGGGTGGACGGTTTTGATGCCTTCAACAAGAACATTCTCGGCCCCAGTTCCAAACTGGCGCTGAGCGAGCAGAAAGCGGGCACGCCGATTGCCGAGTTGGAAAACAACGGCATCACCAACGGTGCGGCGATGCGCATTTCGCCTTTGGGCTGCGTACTGCCTTCCGCGCCGCTGGAGGATTTCTGCCAGCAGGTGTGGCTGGCCTCCAGCCCGACGCACAAATCCGACATCGCCGTCGCCGGTGCAGTGGCGATCGCCTGGGCCGTCTCGCGGGCGGTGGAGGGGGCGGACTGGGCCTCGATTCGCCTGGCGTTGCCGGAGGTAGCGGAGTATGCCCAGCGCCGGCAGGAGACGACGTTCAGCCCTTCGCTGGCGGCGCGCATCGAACTGGCATTTCAGGAGGTGGATGAAGCCAGCGATCCCGAGCAGGCCTCCGAACGGGTGTATCAGCTGATCGGTGCCGGGGTGAGCACCATTGAGTCGGTGCCCGCGGCGCTGGCGATGGTGCAGCTGGCGCAAACCGATCCGACCCGGTGCGCCGTGTTGTGCGCCAACCTGGGCGGCGACACCGACACCATCGGCGCGATGGCCACCGCGATTTGCGGTGCGTTGCACGGCGCAGAAGCGATCGAACCCGGATTGCTGGCGGAGTTAAAACGGGTGAATCCGCTGGATATCGAAGCTTACGTTCAGGCGTTCGTGCGCTTTCGCCGCCGCCGGCAGGGCGAGGCGTGAGCCGCCGCGAGACGCAACGGATCAGCTTTCGCTGGTAAATTCGTACATGTCGCTGCGGCAGAAGCTTTCGCTGTATTCGATCGGTTTTTTATGGTGGTCGAACAGCGTCTGGCGCACGATCAGCAGCGGTATCGGCTCCGAGAGCCGCAGCGCCTGACAGATCTCGTCGTCGGCCATCGCCGCGCTGACCTGGCTGCGCAGCGATCCCATCTCCACGTTATTGCGCCGGAAGTAGTCGTACAGCGAGATGCCGATCTCGTCGACGTTGGCAATCGCCGCCACCACCACGTAGGACACCGCCACCGACATTGGCCGCCGATCGATCAAGTGAATGCGTTTGAGTTTGTAGATCGGGGTTCCGGCCGCCAGCTGCAGCTTTTCAGCCAGTTCAGCGCCGGCGAGCATCCGTTCGCGGCTGATCCATTGCGTGTCCGGGCGGTGCCCCTGCTGTATCACCTCGCGCGAGAATCCTTTGGCGTCCGCCAATGAATAGAACAGCTTCGGTTCGGGCCGCTGCGGTTGGATAAAGGTGCCGTAACCGCGCGAACGGCCGATGAGGCCGTCCTGCTCGAGGCAGGCTAACGCTTTGCGCACCGTGATGCGCGAGATGCCGAGCCGTTCGGTGAACAGCCGCTCGCTGGGCAAAAAATCCCCCGCATTCAGCAACCCTTGTTCGATGGCCTGGCGCACCGAGGCGTTGAAGCGCAAATACAGCGGCATTGCGCCCGCGCTGGCCAGATCCTGCTGCAGTTTGTCCAGCAGACGCTGGTTGGTCTCCTTGCTCATAGCCGACGGAAGTCCTGTAGCCGCATTGCGATGGCTTATTTAAGGGGATTTCGCCGGGCAGCGCAACTGCCGCCGCCCGGCGATAACGATGGGTGGGCATAGGATGCCCACTGGTTCATGGCTGAGACGGGTTATCGCCGGAGCGAATGTTTTTCACCTGATCGGCGCTGACCGCCGGGGCGCTGTTACCCCAACTGGTGCGCACGAAGGTCGCGAGCTGAGCGACCTGTTCATCGCTCAACCGCCAACCGAAGTCCGGCATGGTCAGGCCGGTAGGCGCACCGATGGTTACCGGCGTCCGTGAGCCGTGGAGGATGATGCTGATCAGCGACGACGGATCTTCGCTCAGCAACGCCGGATTGCGTGCCAGCTGAGGAAACGTGTTGCGATACCCCTGGCCGTCGCTACGGTGGCAGGCAGCGCAGTTGTCCAGGTAGGTTTGTGCGCCGGGCGTGTTGACCTTACCGGTGAACAACGCCTGGGCGATGCCGTCGTTGCGCGGCGGCGATGACTTCTCATCACCGGCAGGCAGCGATTTCAGGTAGACCGCGATCGCTTTCAGATCGTCATCGTTCAGATGTTGCGTGCTGTCCTGTACCACCTCCACCATTGAGCCGAAGGCGGCGAAACGTTGGGTATGGCCGGTTTTCAGAAAGCGCGTGATCTCCTGCGCACTCCAGTCCCCTAAGCCGCTGGCGGTATCGGCGCGCAGGTTAGCGGCATGCCAGCCCTCCAACGTCCCGCCGCTCAGATAGGCTGTATCGCTTTGGCTGAGCGCCTTTTCCTGGAAGCCGATACCGCGCGGCGTGTGACATGTGCCGCAGTGACCGAGCCCCTGAACCAGATAGGCACCGCGATTCCACTCGGCGCCGCGCTGCGCATCCAGCTGATAAACACCGTCTTCGCGAAAGATCAGATCCCACAATGCCAGCGGCCAACGCATGCTGAGCGGCCAGGGAATGTCGCTTTCCCGATTCGGCTGCGCCACTGCGCTGACCTTTTGCGTGAAATACAGATAAAGATCGCGGATATCGTCATCGTTGATTTTGGCAAACGACGGGTAGGGCATGGCCGGGTACAGCCGCCTGCCGTCGCGCGCGATGCCTTTGCGAAGCGCATCGGCGAACTCGGGCAGGCTGTACCCGCCGATACCGGTTTGGCGATCGGGCGTGATGTTGGTGGAGTAAATAGCGCCGATCGGCGTGGTCATCTTCAGGCCACCTGCGAAGAGGGCGCCGCCGGGCGCGGTGTGGCAGGCCGCGCAATCCCCTGCGCGCGCCAGATATTCACCGTGTTCAATTCGCGCCGTGGAAGGGAGGGCGTCGGCCGCCTTAACCGCACCTGCGGCGAGCAACAGCAGCACCGGCAATGTGGGTGTAAATCCTTTCATCTTGAGCTCCTTAGGCGTTATGCCTGCACCAGCGGGCCAGGGTTTTTCAGGTATTGCTCGCGGATCGCTTCGGCAGAGTGATAAGCCAGCGCGCCGACGATGCCGGTTGGGTTGTAGGCCAGGTTCTGCGGGAATGCACAGGCGCCAGTGACGAATACATTGGGCACGTCCCAGCATTGCAGGTATTTGTTCACCACGCTGGTGACCGGATTGTCGCCGATGATGGCACCGCCGGTAGTGTGAGTGGATTGGTAGGGGCGCACGTCATAATGATCGCCGGTTTTTCTTACCGAGATAGCCATCTGCTTTGGTTTCATAGCGTTGGCGATGTCCGCCATTTTAGCGGTGATATGCTGGGTCATTTTGATCTCATTCGATTTCCAGTCGAAGGTCATACGCAGCAGAGGCTGACCGTAGGCGTCTTTATAGGTGGGATCCAAATCCAGATAGCAATCGCGGTATGGCATCACCGATCCTTCCGAGCCGATGCTCATTGAGTGCGGGTAATTGTCGCGGATGCCTTGTTTCCAGCCGCTGCCCCAGTTCGGCGTGCCCGGCGGCAGCATCATTTGCTGGATAGGCCGACCGCCGGTGCGGGTGGCGGAGATGTAGGCGCCGCCGATAAAACCGAGATCGGCGTGGTCGAAGTTTTCCCCGTTAAGATCGTCGATCACCGTTCCGGCGGCACCGGCGCCGATAAAGGGATTGAAATGGGTATCGCGATCGTAAAAGAGAGAAATGCCGCTGTTCATTTGATAGGCGTAGTTCTTGCCGACCACGCCCTCACCAGTGACCGGATCATAGGGTTTTCCGATGCCGGAAAGCAGCAGCAGGCGAACATTATGGAGTTGGAAAGCGCTGAGGATCACCAGATCGGCGGGTTGCTCTACTTCACGCCCTTGCTCGTCGATGTAGGTGACGCCGGTGGCCTTTTTGCCGCTGCTGTCCAGATTGACCTTGATCACCTGCGCCTGGGTGCGCAGCTCAAAGTTTTTACGCTGTGTCAGTACCGGCAGGATGGTCGACTGCGGCGAGGCCTTGGAGTACATGAAGCAGCCGAAACGTTCGCAGTAACCGCAGAAGTTACAGGGGCCAAGCTGCACGCCGTACGGGTTGGTATAGGGTTCGGAACAGTTGGCGGCGGGGATAGCAAACGGATGGTAGCCTAGCGATTCGGCGGCTTTACCAAACAGTGAGCCCGAGTAGAGCTGTTTAAGCGGCGGCGTCGGGTAGTCATTGCTACGCGGCCCTTCGAACGGATTGCCGCCCTTGATGAGCTCACCCTGCAGATTACCGGCCTTACCGGCGGTGCCGCACACCTTCTCGAACTTGTCGAAGTAAGGCTCCAACTCCTGGTAGCTGAGGGGGTAGTCCTGTAACGTCATGCCTTCCGGGATCCAGTTGGCGCCGTATTTTTCAGTGAGGGTGGTGTGCAGTTTGAGATCGGAAGGCAGGGCGCGCCAGTGCATGCCGTTCCAGTGCACGCCGGCTCCGCCGACGCCGTTGCCCGGCAAAAAAGAGCCGAGCTGGCGATAAGGCACCGCGAAATCCGCCGGCGTATGGCGCACGGTGACGGTTTCATGCGCCATTTCCTGCGCCAGCTTGAGGCGAATGCCGTAAGTCAGTTCATCGGCGATACGCGGATAAGCGAAATCAGGGTAGGTATCGCGCCGTTCACCGCGTTCCAGCGCCAGCACCTGCAGGCCGCTGTCGGTCAATTCCATTCCCATAATGGCGCCGGTCCAGCCAAAGCCGACGATCACCACATCTACCGGTGGTTTTTTTATTGTGCTCATGATTATGCATTCCTTTTGCTGGAGATACTGACCGGGTGAAGAGGATAGGGTTGGTTGGGTTTGTTGACCCAATCGGCGAAGTCCGCGCGCGCACCGGGGAAGCCTATCAATTTCCATGATGCCAGCGTTTGGTTGCCGCCGTGGATCGGATCGGCCAGATAACCTTCTTTGGTGTTTTGCAGCAGCTGTTCGAAGAAAGCTTTACCCGGCAAGGTATCCGCATCGAGTTGGCCGCTTTCCAACGCGGTCAACAGCTGTTCTTGCTCGCCATGAGACAGCTCGGCGAAAACTTTGCCGAACTGACGTTGACAGAGCTCATTGAACGCGAGGATACCGTTGCGATAGGTCTCGCGCGGCGTCAGTTTGGACTGATAGCCCAACTCCGGCGCCGATGGCACGAACGGCGGGTGCATGTACCACAGGCCGCCATGGCCGTAGGGTGTTTCCATTTGGCGATCGATGAATACCGGGACCCCCTGATCGACGGCTCCGGGGCCGTTCTCGTCGCTGGGGATCAGCCGATCGCAGGCCGCCAGCAAGAATCGCCACTCTTCGTTGTTGAAATAAACCGGAACGTAATTCGGCGAGATGCCCGCAGCCGGCTCTGCCTGGGCGTTTACCATCATGAGACCGTTACCGGCAGCGGCTAACGGGATCAGCGCCAGCGTTTTTTTCAAAAATTCACGCCGGGGCGGCGTAGGGATATGCTGTTGCGACATAATTCCACCTTGAACATGCTTCACAGTAATGCCCGCGCAGGTTTTGCATCACCTGCGCCGTCGCTCTCCAGCGACGGTAAACAGGCGGGGAAAGGAGAGGTCGTCTATCACCATATATAGTTAGCAAGCTACTTGTATGGTAATTGAGTCTAAGATCGAGAAGTGTGAAGAAACAATAAATGATCTGTTTCAAAACGTTTTTTTTACATTTCAGTTGATCGGGATCAATTTGTTAACATTCACGGTGAGCCGGCGAAGTGCAATAAGGTCGTGTTCCGCTTAACTCACATTGGAGTGCCATGGAAAACTGCATCAACGAGCCGTATGCCATAGAAGAGGCGATCGCGGCGGCTTTTTCGCCAGGTCTGCAACAAGGCCTGACCCGGCGTTCGGCGCTGCATCAGGCTCTGTTGCAACTGATTGCCGCCGGAGAACTGCCCTGGCGGGCGAAGCTGCCGCCGAGCCGTGCGTTGGCTGCCCGGCTGACGGTGGCGCGCGACACGGTGGAACAGACCTACGCGCGGCTGGAGGCTGAGGGGTTCATCAGCCGAATGGTGGGGCGCGGCAGCTTTGTGCGTTATCGTAGTGACACGCTGCTCGGCCGTGAACTGCTGACGACGGCGACGGGGCAAGAGGCGCGGCTGGCGGAGCGCGAGCTGAGCGATCGCGGCCGGGCGCTGCTGGCGGTCAGCCATACGCCGCACACCTGCCGCCAGGCTTCGCTGACGCCTTCGCTGGCGGACCTGCGGGCGTTCCCCATCGAGCAATGGCTGCAGCAGGAAAAGCAGGCGCTGCGGCGGCACGGCGAGCGATTATTGGGGTATGCCGATCCGCAAGGGCTGCCGGAGCTGCGCGCGGAGATCGCGCACTATCTGCAGCGGGAGCGGGGCGTCAAGGCGACGGCGGAACAGGTGATCGTGGTCACCAGCTCTCAGCAGGCGTTGGCGTTGTGTACGCAGGTGCTGTTCGATCCCGGCGATGCGGTATTCGTCGAAGAGCCGGGTTACCAGGGGGCAAAAAAACTGGTGCAGTCGGCGGGGCTGCAGGCGCGGCCGATCGGCATCGATGAACAAGGGCTGGACGTCGGGCAGTTGATGCAGGCTTCGGGCGGCGGGCGGGGCGTTTACATTACGCCGTCCCATCATTACCCGCTGGGGTATTCGCTGAGCCTCGAGCGGCGGCTGGCGCTGTTGCAGTGGGCGCAGCGCTGCCGGGCCTGGATCATCGAAGACGACTACGACGCCGAGTTCAACTACGACCGGCAAACCAAGGCGGCGCTGCAGGGGCTGGACAGCGGCGGGCGTACGCTGTACATCGGCACCTTCAGCAAGACGCTGTTTCCGGGGCTGCGCATCGGTTTCATGATCGCGCCGCCTCAATTGGTGCGGCCCTTGGTCGCCGCCAGGCAGTTTCAGGACGGTTACACGTCGGCGCTGGCGCAGATGACGCTGTTCCACTTCCTGCACGAGGGCGGCTACGCTGAGCATCTGCGCAATATGCGCACGCTGTACAAAGCGCGGCTGGACGTGCTGTACGACGCGGTGCATCGTCACCTTGCTGCCTGGACGCGTCCGGCGCTGCCGCAGGGCGGGCTGCAGCTGGTTTGCCCGCTGGCGGATGCGGCGACAGAGCGGCGGCTGGTGGCGGCCGCGGCCGAAAGGGGGATACGGCTGTATGGTCTGGCGGACTTCTACACCGGCACGCCGCAGCGCGGGGCGTTAGTGCTCGGCTTCTCGGCCTATACGCCGGATGAGATTGTGCGCTTTATTACGACGCTGGCGCAGGTGTTCAACGCACTGCCGGTGGAAAGCGACGGCTAAAATTGGTCTGCTCTGTGTTTCGGATTGGTCCGTATTGCACTGCCACCATGCGGTGTATTCTGCCGCTATCCGATTATTTCCCTAATGGAAATAATATCTTACACCGTGAGGCGCTATGACCCTATCAAAACCTGAAGTGACTATCCGCAGAATCAATGGCGACGACAAAGCGCAATGGCTGGCGCTGTGGCAGGGCTATCTCGATTTTTACCGCGCCGACGTGGCGCAGCAGGTGACCGATCGCACCTTCGAACGCCTGGGGCAGGATGAACAGGTGTACGGGCTGGTGGCGGAGGATGCCGACGGCCGGCTGTTGGGGCTGATGAATCTGGTGTTCCACCCGTCCACCTGGAGCGCAGTCGGCTATTGTTATATCGAAGATCTCTATGTATCGCCGCAGGCGCGCGGCCATAAGGTGTCGGAAAAGCTGTTCGAGCAGGCGTACCGATTGGCAGAGACGCGCGGCAGCGATCGGGTCTATTGGATGACCCAGGAGTACAACGCGCCAGCGCGTTCGCTGTACGACAAAATCGGCAGAAGAAGCTCGTTTATCGTTTATACCCGTTAACCGCAGGAAGCGTGTATGGCAATGAATCGTTATGGTCAGCCGGTTGGGGAATCGATGCCGGATTGGCAGCCGGCTCGCCGTCCGGGCGGCGCGACGCTCGGCGGGCGTTTCTGCTCGCTGGCGCCGCTCGAGCCGCAGCGGGATTACGCCGCGCTGTTCGAGGCGTTTCAACTGGCGCCGGACGGCCGCGACTGGACCTATCTGTCTATCGAGCGGCCCGATACGCCGGCGGCGATGCTGCAGCATCTGGAAACGCTGCAGGCCAACCCGACGCTGGTTAATCTGACGGTGTTCGACGCCGCCAGCGACGCGCCGGTGGGCACGGTGGCGCTGATGCGCATCGACGAGGCCAATGGCGTGCTGGAGATCGGCCACGTCAGCTGGTCGCCGTTGATGAAACAGCGCTCCAGCGCCACCGAGGCTATCGCGCTGCTGCTGCGCTATGCCTTCGACACGCTGGGCTACCGCCGCTGCGAGTGGAAGTGCGACAGCCATAACGCACCCTCCCGCCAGGCTGCGCTGCGCTTTGGCTTTCGCTACGAGGGTAACTTCCGCTATGCGGTGATCGTCAAGGGGCGCAGCCGGGATACCGACTGGTTCGCCATCACCGCCGACCGGTGGCCGACGGTACGACAGGCGCTGGCGCGCTGGCTTAGCGCGGACAACTTCGATGCGCAGGGGCGGCAGATAGCTCGGCTGCAGGTGTTGCGCGGCGAATAATAAGCAAAAAGGCGGCCCGCGGGCCGCCTTTTTATCGGGCTAAAGCGCTTACTTCAGCTCGTCGACCATGGTGGTGGCACGGCCGATGTAGTTGGCCGGGGTCATCGCCTTCAGACGGATTTTCTCTTCTTCCGGCAACGCCAGGCCATCGATAAACGCCTGCATGCCGGCAGCGTCCACGCGCTTGCCGCGGGTCAGCTCTTTCAACTTCTCGTAAGGCTTCTCGATGCCGTAGCGGCGCATCACGGTCTGGATCGGCTCGGCCAGCACTTCCCAGTTGTGATCCAGTTCGTCCAGCAGGTGTGCCTGATTCACTTCCAGCTTGCTGATGCCTTTCAGGGTGGCCTGGTAGGCGATCAGCGCATAGCCCAGGCCCACGCCCAGGTTACGCAGCACGGTGGAATCGGTCAGGTCGCGCTGCCAACGGGAGACCGGCAGTTTGCCCGCCAGGTGGCCCAGCACGGCGTTGGCCAGGCCCAGGTTGCCTTCGGAGTTTTCGAAGTCGATCGGGTTGACCTTGTGCGGCATGGTGGAAGAGCCGATTTCGCCGGCGATGGTCTTCTGCTTGAAGTGGTTCAGGGCGATGTAGCCCCAGATGTCGCGGTCGAAGTCGATCAGAATGGTGTTGAAACGCGCTACGCAGTCGAACAGCTCGGCGATGTAGTCATGCGGCTCGATCTGGGTGGTGTACGGGTTCCAGGTGATGCCGAGCGAGGTCACGAACGCTTCGCTGAACTGATGCCAGTCCACTTCCGGGTAAGCGACGATGTGGGCGTTGTAGTTGCCGACCGCGCCGTTGATTTTACCCATGATCTCCACGCGCTCCAGCTGGCGGTATTGGCGCTCCATGCGGTAAGCCACGTTGGCGAACTCTTTGCCGACGGTCGACGGGGTCGCCGGCTGGCCATGGGTGCGCGACAGCAGCGGGATATCGCGGTATTCCAGCGCCAGCCCTTTCAGCGCATCGATGATTTTACGCCAGTAAGGCAGCACCACGTCTTGACGGGCGCTTTGCAGCATCAGCGCGTGCGACAGGTTGTTGATGTCTTCGGAGGTGCAGGCGAAGTGGATGAACTCGGACACCGCGTGCAGCGCAGGCACCGCCGCCACTTTTTCCTTCAGGAAATACTCGACCGCTTTCACGTCGTGGTTGGTGGTGCGCTCGATGGTTTTGATACGCTGAGCGTCTTCTTCGTTGAATTCAGCGACGATTTTGTCGAGGAAAGCGTTTGCGTCGGCGTCAAAAGCGGGAACTTCCTTGATTTCTGCGCAGGCGGCCAGTTTTTGCAGCCAACGTACTTCAACCTGTACGCGGAATTTCAGCAGACCGTATTCGCTGAAAATGGGGCGCAGTGCGCTGACTTTATCACCGTAGCGTCCATCAACGGGGGAAACGGCGGTCAGTGAGGATAATTCCATCGGTAGCAACTCCTGGGATCGATTAACAATGAGCAACGATATTTTGCGCCTGCTTGAACAGACGATTACGGGAAAACATTAACTGCAGGCGGCTGCCGCCAACCTGTTGCCACAGCACGGCGGCGCGAATGCCGGCCAGCAGCGTGGCGCGAACCTTGGCCTGCACCTGCGGGTTCTGCAAGATAGCCGGCGAGCCGGTTACCTGGATACGCGGCCCGAGCGGGCTGACCACGTCGACGTAAATGCCGGCCAGCGCGCTGATGATGGTGTCTGACTCAAGATCGAAGTGCGCCAGCTGGCGTTCGAGTTGGCCGAGGCGTTCACCGAGCGTGTTCATCGCCTGTTTGTTGGCGTTGAGCTTGCGCTCCAGCACCATCAGGCTGATGGTGTAGCGGGTCAGTTCCGCGCCCGGCCCTTTGTTGTTGGCGTTAAGCACGCCCATCAGGGTTTCGAGGCCGACCATCAAATTGCGCTCCTCGCCGCCGAACACCGCCAGCGTGGAGGGCGGGTCCATCTGCAGCAGGCTTTTCAGCGAGGTCTGAAAGGCTTCGCGATTGCATTGCCCTTCGTGGGCCAGTTGCTGAACCAAACGCGCCGCCTGGCTGATGCCCGCCATGGCCAGCGTGATGTCATAATAATTCTTCGCCACGAATACTCCTGTAAACGCTGTGAACGGTACATGGCTTACTGCATAAGGTTGTGTGTATCGCCAGGGTAACGGCGGCGGCCGCGAACGGGAACGATCGGGCGTGGCTGTAACAACGATGACAACGAATGCCGCGGATCATGCCACAAAATCGAGGGTAAACCCAGCGTCTAATACGCCTGCGGCAAGGCGGATGCGCCGTGCGGCGCAGAACTGCGCAAATAGGCGGCGAAAATCGCCGGCGCGGCGGTGCGAACTTATTGTTGCGGCGACAAATAAAGTGCGGTGGCTGCATCTATACTGCCAACGTGACCCCTTAAATAAAGACCTCTATATGCACGTAAAAAACAAGCAGCCACTGCCGGCGGTGACGCTGGCGGCCATCGGCGTGGTGTACGGCGATATCGGTACCAGCCCGCTGTACACCCTGCGCGAATGTCTGACGGCAGAGGAGGGCATTACCCTGACGCCGGCCTCGATCTACGGCTTTTTGTCGCTGATCTTCTGGCTGCTGACGCTGGTGGTGTCCATTAAGTACATTTGTTTCGTGATGCGCGCCGACAACGATGGCGAGGGGGGGATCCTGACGCTGATGTCGCTGGCGATCCGCAAGCTGGACGCACGCTGGGTACCGGCGGCGGTGCTGATCGGGCTGGTGGGCGGCAGCTTCTTTTACGGTGACGGGGTGATCACTCCGGCCATTTCGGTGCTCTCGGCCATCGAGGGGCTGCAGATTATCGCCCCCGAGCTGGACAGCTTTATCGTGCCGCTGTCGCTGCTGGTGCTGACCGCGTTGTTCGCGATCCAAAAACGCGGCACCGGCAGCGTCGGCAAATTGTTCGCCCCGGCGATGGTGATCTGGTTCCTGACGCTGGCGCTGCTGGGCATCGGCGGTATTCTGCATCACCCCGGCGTGCTGCGGGCACTGAACCCTTACTGGGCGGTGAATTTCTTCCTCGAATACAAGGCGGTGTCATTCTTTGCGTTGGGCATGGTGGTGCTGTCGGTCACCGGTGCCGAAGCGCTGTACGCCGATATGGGCCACTTCGGTAAAAAGCCGATCCGTTTGGCGTGGTTTACGCTGGTGGCGCCGGCGCTGGTGCTGAACTACTTCGGCCAGGGGGCGCTGCTGCTGGCCAATCCGGCGGCGATCAACAACCCGTTCTTTCTGCTGGCGCCGACCTGGGCGCTGATCCCGCTGCTGGTGATCGCCACGCTGGCGACGGTCATCGCCTCGCAGGCGGTGATCTCCGGCGTGTTCTCGCTGACGCGCCAGGCAGTGCGGCTGGGCTACCTGCCACCGATGCGCATCATCTATACCTCCGATCAGGAGTCCGGGCAGATTTACATTCCGGTGGTGAACTGGCTGCTGTTCGCGGCGGTGCTGATCGTGATTATCAGTTTCAAACACTCCAGCAACCTGGCCTCGGCTTACGGCATCGTGGTGACCGGCACCATGCTGCTGTCGTCGATTTTGCTGAGCATCGTGGCGGTGAAAAACTGGGGCTGGCCGCGCGCGCTGGGCGGACTGATGCTGGTTGTCATGCTGTGCATCGACGTACCGCTGTTCGGCGCCAACCTGATCAAGCTGGCGACCGGCGGCTGGCTGCCGGTGGCGCTGGGGCTGACCATTCTGTTGATCATGCTGACCTGGAAGACCGAGCGTTCGCGCCTGATCCGCCGGCTGCGCGACAATCAGGAAGGGCTGAGCGCGCTGATCGAGTCGCTGGAGAAGGCGCCGCCGAAGCGGGTGCCGGGCACCGCGGTGTTTATGGAGCGCACGCCGCATGCGGTGCCGCTGGTATTGTTGCACAACCTGAAGCACAACAAGGTGCTGCATGAGCGCGTGGTGCTGCTGACCATCGTCACCACCGACATGCCGTACGTGCACAACGTGCAGCGGGTGGCGATCGAACAGCTGTCGGCGAGCTTTTGGCGGGTGGTGGCAAGCTACGGCTGGCGTGAGACGCCCAACGTGACGGACATTCTTTACCGCTGCGGCCTGGAAGGGATGAGCTTCACCATGAACGAGACCTCGTTCTTCATGTCGCGCGATACGCTGGTGCTGGGCAAGCGGCCCTGGTATTTGCGCATTCGCGGCAAGGTGTTCCAGCTGTTGCAACGCAACGCGCTGCGGGCGCCGGACCTGTTCGAAATCCCGCCGAACCGGGTGATCGAGCTGGGGGCGCAGGTTGAATTTTGAATAAAAAAAACGCTGCGGTAAACGCAGCGTTTTTCTTGGGCGGCAGGCGAATTACGCCAGGCGCTGTTCGATGATGCCGCCGCCGAGGCAGATTTCGCCCTGGTAGAACACCGCCGACTGGCCGGGGGTGACGGCGGAGACCGGCTCGTCGAAACGCACTTCGATGCGTTCATCGTCGAGTGGGGTCACGGTGCAAGGGATGTCCTGCTGGCGATAGCGGGTCTTCACCGTGCAGCGGAACGGGCCGCTCAGCGGCAGGCGATCAACCCAGTGCAGCTGCTGCGCGATAAGGCCAACGGACATCAGGCGCGGGTGATCGTGCCCCTGCGCGACCACCAGCACGTTGTTGGCCACGTCTTTATCCACCACGTACCATGGATCTTCGCTGCTGTCTTTCATACCGCCGATGCCCAGCCCTTTGCGCTGGCCCAGGGTGTGATACATCAGGCCCTGGTGTTCGCCGACGGTCTGGCCGTCGACGCTGACGATCGGGCCCGGCTGCGCCGGCAGGTAGCGGCCGAGGAAGTCGCGGAATTTACGTTCGCCGATAAAGCAGATACCGGTGGAGTCTTTCTTCTTGGCGGTGACCAGCTCCAGTTGCTCGGCGATGCGGCGCACCTCCGGCTTCTCCAACTCCCCGACCGGGAACAGGCTTTGCGCCACCTGCTCGTGGCTCAGGGTATAGAGGAAGTAGCTCTGATCTTTGTTGCCGTCGACGCCGCGCAGCAGGCGGCTCTTGCCGTCCACGTCCTGGCGACGCACGTAGTGGCCGGTGGCGATAAAATCGGCCCCAAGATCTTCGGCGGCAAACTCCAGGAAGGCTTTGAATTTGATCTCTTTATTGCACAGGATGTCCGGGTTCGGCGTGCGGCCGGCCTTGTACTCTTCCAGGAACAGCTCAAACACGTTGTCCCAGTATTCCGCCGCGAAGTTCACCGTGTGCAGTTCGATGCCCAGCTTGTCGCAGACCGCTTGCGCGTCGGCCAGATCGGTCGCGGCGGAGCAGTACTCTTCGTCGTCGTCTTCTTCCCAGTTTTTCATGAACAGCCCAGCGACCTGATAGCCCTGTTGCTGTAACAGATAGGCGGTAACGGAGGAGTCGACGCCGCCGGACATACCGACGATTACTTTTTTCTGGCTGTTGTCTGACATGGGGATCTCACGAACTTGAACACGAACCGTGCTGATAAAAACAAGCGCAGGATTTTACCACGTTGGCCGCGCCGGCGCACTGGTCATCTTGTGCTGCTCGGCGCCCTTAAAACGGCCAGGCGAAGCTGCCGACCAGCGACAGCGGATAGCGCTCCGGCTGCTGGTAGCTGCGAATGCTCTCCGCCACCAGCGCGGAACGCAGGTTGGGCGCCTGCAAAATCTCGTCGGCGCTCAGCCACAGGCAGCGATCGATGTCGCTGTCGTGCGGCTTGGTCGGCAGCGGCTGTTCCAGCTCGATAACGAAGCAAAAACGCAGAAACGGCGTGCGATCCGGCGCTATCCACTGGTGCAGGCGCAGGAACGCCTGCGGCGTGGCGCGGATACCGGTCTCTTCCCACAGCTCGCGCTCGGCGGCCTGCACCAGCGTCTCGTCGGCCTCCAGGTGGCCGGCCGGCTGGTTCCATAGCGCTTTGCCGTTGATGGTCTCTTCGACCACCAAAAATTTGCCGGCGGCGTGCACCACGCAGGCCACGGTGACGTGCGGTTTGAACATGCGGTCTCCTTACAGCGGTTTGTCGATGCGCCGGTAGATGTCGTCCAGCTCGGCGATGCGGGTGCGATAACTTTGCAGCAGGCAGGCGGTATCGCCGCCGCACCGCTGGCGTTTTGCCAGCCAGGCCTGCTGGCTGTCCTGCATCGCGCCGCGCGCGCCCATGGCGAACAGGCCACGCAGGAATTGGTACTTGGTGGCCATTTGCACATCCAAATCGTTCAGCGTGCGGTTGGCGCAGATGGCTTGCTCATCGCGGTTTGCCGCCTTGGCGCAGTCGAAGCTGGCGGCCTGGGCCGCGAGCGGGGCCGCCAGAGCGGCGAGCAGTAGCGCGATCGGCGTATAGTTCATGGCGCCTCCATCAGTTATCGGTCTACAGGGAATCGATGCTTTTCCATTCACCAGGCTGCAGTGAACCCAGCGAAAGATTACCCATACTGTAGCGAATCAGGCGCAGGGTAGGGAACCCGATATGCGCCGTCATGCGACGCACCTGGCGGTTTCGCCCTTCGAACAGGGTGATTTTCAGCCAACGGGTGGGGATGGATTTACGCTCGCGGATCGGCGGGTTGCGCGGCCATAGCCACTGAGGCTCGGCCACCAACTCAACACCGGCGGGTAGCGTCGGGCCGTCTTTCAGCGTGACGCCGCTGCGCAATGGCGCCAGATCGCTCTCCTGCGGCGCGCCCTCGACCTGCACATAATAGATTTTGCCGGTGCGCTTGCCCGGCTGGGTGAGCTGCGCCTGCAGCTGTCCGTCGTTGGTCAGCACCAGCAGCCCTTCGCTATCGCGATCCAGACGCCCGGCGGCGTAAACGTCGGGGAAGGGGATGTACTCTTTCAGCGTGGCGCGGCCGGCTTCATCGGTGAACTGCGGCAGCACGTCGAAGGGCTTGTTGAATAACACAATTCGACGCGGCCCCTTCGGCGCGGCGGGTTTGGCGGCATTCGGCTTGCTGAATCGTTTAACGTTGTGATTTCTAACAGAGAATTTTTTCATAACAGTTGAGATTACGGATGATAAGCGCATTATAACCGAATCCGTTTCGGATTGGCGCGGACCGAATATTCAAGTAGTATCTACACGCATCTTACAAAGCATTAACAAAATTGCGCTTGAAGGAGAGGTTGATGGAAAGCAAAGTAGTTGTTCCGGCAGAAGGTAAAAAAATCACGGTTGACGCCCAGGGTAAACTGGTTGTTCCTCATAACCCGATCATCCCGTTCATCGAAGGCGACGGCATTGGCGTTGACGTGACTCCTGCCATGATCCACGTGGTTGATGCGGCCGTTAAAAAGGCTTACCACGGCGAACGTAAAATCTCCTGGATGGAAATCTACACCGGCGAAAAATCTACCCACGTTTACGGTAAAGACGTGTGGCTGCCGGACGAAACTCTGGACCTGATCCGCGACTACCGCGTCGCCATCAAAGGCCCCCTGACCACCCCGGTCGGCGGCGGCATCCGTTCTCTGAACGTGGCCCTGCGCCAGCAGCTGGACCTGTACGTGTGCCTGCGCCCGGTGCGTTACTACCAGGGCACTCCAAGCCCGGTGAAACAGCCTGAGCTGACCGACATGGTGATCTTCCGCGAAAACGCCGAAGACATCTACGCCGGCATCGAGTGGAAAGCCGGCTCCGCCGAAGCGGACAAAGTGATCAAATTCCTGCGCGACGAAATGGGCGTGAAGAAAATCCGCTTCCCAGAGCAGTGCGGTATCGGCGTGAAGCCATGCTCCGAAGAAGGGACCAAGCGTCTGGTGCGTGCGGCGATCGAATACGCCATCACCAACGACCGCGACTCCGTGACCCTGGTTCACAAAGGCAACATCATGAAGTTCACCGAAGGTGCCTTCAAGGATTGGGGCTATGAGCTGGCGCGCGAAGAGTTCGGCGGCGAGCTGATCGACGGCGGCCCATGGCTGAAGATTAAGAACCCGAACACCGGCAAAGAGATCGTGGTTAAAGACGTGATCGCCGACGCCTTCCTGCAGCAGATCCTGCTGCGCCCGGCGGAATACGACGTGATCGCCTGTATGAACCTGAACGGCGACTACATCTCCGACGCCCTGGCGGCCCAGGTCGGCGGCATCGGCATCGCGCCGGGCGCCAACATCGGCTCCGACTGCGCGCTGTTCGAAGCGACTCACGGCACCGCGCCGAAGTACGCCGGCCAGGACAAAGTGAACCCAGGCTCCATCATCCTGTCCGCAGAGATGATGTTGCGCCACATGGGCTGGTTCGAAGCGGCTGATCTGATTGTTAAGGGCATGGAAGGCGCCATCGCTGCCAAGACCGTGACCTATGACTTCGAACGCCTGATGGAAGGCGCTAAGCTGCTGAAATGTTCAGAGTTTGGCGACGCTATCGTTAAACACATGTAATGGTGTTTTAGCGTTAAATGATAACGGGAGCCTGATGGTTCCCGTTTTTTATTATTCAAACTGCAACGGTTATCAAAACTCGGCCATTTTGGCGCTTTAGAGCGTGTAGATCTAAAGGTTGAGCTGCGTCTAAACTTTGCAATGAAATGGACGATAAACTGCCTGCAGCCGCATTTTTTTGCATGAGATAAAATTCTACAAGGAGTGTTAATGAGCTTTTTCTGGGTAAATATTGGTAGCAGTTTTAATGAGGTTAAAGAACAAAATTTCCTCTGGGCTCCACAATATGGCATGAATAAGCACGGGAAAAAGTTTAGTAATGCCTCCTGGGAGACAGTGAAGGATGTAAAAGCAGGTGACGTCATCTTTTGTAATAAGGATCGAGAGATTGTCTATGTAGCGACTGCTACAGCCGATGCTGATGATGCACCGCGGCCACCTAATCGATCTTTTGATAAGTGGGAGCGTGAAGGTACCCGAGTAGAAGTAGATTTGACCGTTTTAGAGCACCCGATCGATGTTTTGCAGTTCAGTGACATATTTCTGAGTGTGTTTAATGAGTTAAGTCGGCCAACAGTTTTTGCTGAAAACGGGTTTTGTACGCAGACTTACATGTGCGAAATACCCGAGGCTGCAGCAAAAATGATAGCAAGTTTTATTAACGATAACGTTTCAATAGACTTCAATAAACAGACGGCCACGGTAAAAGAGGCGAGAGGAAGCACTAAAGCAGCCGTCATTCAGGCTCGCGTTGGTCACGGCCCCTACCGCGATAAATTATTTAAGAAGTGGGGCGGAAAATGCGCGGTCACCGGCATTGCGCTTGAGTCAATGCTAACCGCCTCTCATATTGTTTCGTGGTCTATCTCAAATGACAAAGAGAAAGTTGACCCTTACAACGGATTCCCCCTGATTCCTAACCTGGACAGATTGTTCGACCGGGGCATGATCAGTTTTGATGATAATGGACGCTTATTGCACAAGAAAGAATATGCAGGTTTGCTTCATGATTTAAAAATTCCCTTGGACTCAAAAATTGATGGGCTGTTTGGGGAGAATAAAAAATACTTAAAACGGCACCGCGTGACGTTTGGGTTCGAGAAAGAGTAAAAGCTTGAGGGGGACCCTTAAGTGTATTAGTTCAGACCTGATACGGTACAGAACCAATCCCAATCTGATGGGCAGTTCTCTGCCAGAAGCGGACTTTCGTTAGAGTGCGAACTGTATTAATCCATGGGGGCATGTCACTGTGATTATGGCCGATAGTATCGCATTGACCATGTATCGATGTTGTTATCAGTAATGTTGAAAATCGCTGGTCATACACTCTAGATTCAAACGCTGCCTAGTAATCTTGCGATGCTATCATTAAACACATGTAAGCGTGTTTGGCGCTTGAATGGGAGCGGGAGCCTTAGGGCTCCCGTTTTTTATTGTTCAAATGAGTAAGAGATATCAAGCGTTAGCCGATTCACGCACGACCAGCACCGGGCAATTGGCGTGGCGGACGACGGCGGTGGCATTCGAGCCGAGGAGGTAAGTCATTGCAGAAGGGCGGTTGGAACCCATCACAATAATCTCCGCGTTAAGCGCATCAGCGAGTTCCAGGATCTGATCTTTGGGATCGCCGACGGCCACATGGGTGGTCACTCTATCCTCGGGAACGCTGAATTGTTTCGCCGCTTTTGCCAGCCCCTCGGTCGCTACCGCAATAGTTTCATCTTTGGTTTCCACCGCCGCGGTGGCGGCAAAGCCGAAGGCCGCGTAGGTGGCGCGAGACGGGATCACCGCCAGGAAATGGACGTGGGAGTCTTCGAGCCTGGCGAGCGCATTGACATGCGGGATGACCTGCTGTGTTAATTCCGGCTCGGTAATATCCACGGGAACCAAAATAGTTTTGTACATACTCCCTCCTTATCGTTATCAAATAACTCCACTTCTTGGATTATAGCCGTTCGACGCCGGGAAAGGGGAGATCCGTATGGCAAACCTGAGAACGTTGTCTGCTGAAATGTCAGGTGGTTATCGACGTTCTCATTAAACGCGGGCAGGCACGGTTGGTGTTTGAGTTGGGAGGGAGCCATGGGCTCCCTAGGTTTTAGCGGGCTAAGATTATCGGAACCTTAATGAGGGATCTCTGAAACCTCTTTAACTTCCGTCTTGTTGATTTGCTGTTTGACGCCATTGGCATCGGTATACCCGATCAACCCGGCAGAGGTTTCTTTCGGTTTGCCGTCACTGATGATCGTTCTGCCATCGTGGGTATGAATGGCGTAGCTGGTGCGTGTGCAGCCTGACAGTGCGGCGATAGCAATCAGGGCGATCGCGGGAAGAACAAGCGCTTTTTTCATTTGAAGCTCCTTTTAGTTATCCAACTCACTCATGTTTGCAATCTGGTCTCGATTGATCTGTTCCGTTTTGCCCGTTTCTGCATTTCGATAGGAGACTAACCCGGTATCTTTATCGACCTGAGGCTTGCCGTCGGTGACAATGGTCTTGCCATCCGTTGTTTTGATCGCCTGATTGGAAGCGCAGCCCGCCATGAACATCACCGTAGTCGCAGTAAGAAGCGCGGCAAAGAGTCGTTTGTTTTTCATACTTACCATCCTGGTTACTTAAATGAATTTAATAGCAGGAAAGTAAGTATAGGCAGAATCTCCAGATTGTTAGCGTTGAAACGCTTTTAATGCGATAAAAAATTAAGAATTTCTTAATTTATTGATGGGGTGATTGATCGTTCGGATAACAACGTTATCGATAGGTCAGGATACGCAGACGTACTGCCCGGTGAGGGCGCTATGGCTTCATGTCATCATCGGCTCACGATACTCCGCATGCCGATGCTTGATGCTAACAATGTCTCTGGTGGTTGGGCGTTAATTATGTATAAGTATGCACCGGGAATACCACGTTGATTTCGGCTGACTATCATCCATAAGGACAGGGATATGAAAATCACGCATTCAGGCTACAAAACCGGCGCCGCCACATTATTGGCGGCGATGCTCGCACTGGCATTAACCGGGTGCGCGAAGCACACAGCCCCCAGCCAAAACGATCCGGTGAATAAAGAGGTCGATGATCTTTTCGCCAACCTTGGCGACCCAAAGACGCCTGCGACGGGGAAAGAGAAATTACATTACATGACTCAGGTGCAAGCTGAGATTCAACGCCATTTAAAAGACGCCGCCACCTACTCAGGCCAACGCTGCACATTGCGTATCACGCTGGCGCCGGACGGCCTGCCAATCGGTGTTCGAACTGAAGGTGGCGATCCGGCTCTTTGCCGTGCGGCGATGAAAGCGGTTACCGATGCGCGTCTGCCTAAGCCGCCAACGCCAGAGATCCACAATGCGTTCCAAATAATCACATTGGAATTTCGCCCGCAGTGAAATAAAGGGCGGCAACTGCGATGCTAGATAATTAAATCAAAGTCACAGGCCGTACTTTCATGCTGCCTGTGACTTTGCGGCTTTGCCACGTTCCGTATCGCGCTTTTCTACGCTGAACCTGGATTTTTGGCACTATTTCACGGCATATGTTGCCAGGGCTTACCGATACATCATCGCGCTCACGCGCTCTGCTCGATCTTTAAAACCGTTGCTGCGCATCGTTACCACGTAATAGCGGTAGTGGTGTTTCTGTGCGTATTCGCGCACCAGATCTTCGGCGAACAGGCCGCTGAAGGTGACGGTGGTGACGAACGTCAGCCCTTTCACTTCGTAGGTGCTGATCTCTTGCGGGGTGCCGATATACGGCGGCGGGAACACGGTTTTGTGGAACTGGCAGCCCGCCAGCAGCAGGGTAAACAGCAGGGCGGCGGAGATTTGCGGTATTCTCATCGGGAAATGCTTTCCTTCCTTGGCGTGTGTTTTAGTAACTCTATAATAGGATTACAAAATTCGGCGGGGATGTAAAAATTATCCCGCTTCGGTTGCCGTTTCGTTGAAGCGGTGTCGCTGCTACCCATAAACATAAGGGGGTAAACATGCCTGTTCGTCTTGCCACTGAAACCGATGCCGCAGCCCTGATCGCCCTCGACAGCGTCGCCGAAGACGAGCCGCAGCGCGCGGCGCAGATCCGCACCTGGTGCGCACAGAGTGTCTGCTATCTTGCCGAAGAACGGGGCGTGGTGATGGGCTACGCTGTGCTGCACTATCACTTCTTCGGCTGCGGCTTTGTCGAGATGCTGATGGTCGGCGAGCGCTATCGCCGCCGGGGCGTCGGGCAGGCGCTGATTGCGGCGTTGAAATCCCATTGCCGACATCCGAAGCTGTTCACCTCCACCAATCGTTCCAACCTGCCGATGCAGCGGCTGCTGTTGAACGCCGGGTTTGTCGCCAGCGGCCAAATTGACAATCTCGATGACGGCGACCCGGAGCAGGTCTTTTTCATCCCGCAGCGCTAATACAGCCGGACATCGACCGCCTGCTGTTGCAGCCAGGTGCTGACGTAACCATAAGCGGCATAGAAGGCCAGCAGCGCGAAGATCAGCACCGAAAGCGAGGCCAAAAACCTGACGTCGCCGTGCTTCGACAGCTGATAGGCGCAATAGATAAAGGCTAACAGGCACAGCAGAGTGAAGGCGATGGCCAACGTGGCGTAAAAAATAAGCATAATGAAACCCTTTCTTCCTTGTGAGCCGGGCAAGGATACCACAGACAAAAAAAGGGGCCCAATTGGGCCCCTGTGTGATTCGCTGCGAGAGGGTTACTCCGCCGCCGCGTCGGGATGATTTTTGCCTTCCTCGATGAATTCTTCGTCGATCTCTTCGATGTTCTCCTCGCTGTCGCGGCCGGACAGGATGTTCCAGCAGGCGATGAACAGCGCGGCGATCAAGGGCCCGATGACGAAGCCGTTGATGCCGTAAATCTCCATGCCGCCCAGGGTGGAGATCAGGATCAGGTAGTCCGGCATTTTGGTGTCTTTGCCTACCAGCAGTGGGCGCAGAATGTTGTCCACCAGGCCGATCACCACCACGAAGAATACCACCAGGAAAATGGCTTTCCACAGCATGCCGGTGGCGAAGAAGTAGATCACCGCCGGCACCCAGATAATGGCAGAGCCCACGGCCGGGATGATCGACAGGAACGCCATCAGCGCGCCCCACAGCAGGCTGCCGTCGATGCCGGTAAAGTAAAAGGCCAGCCCGCCGAGCGCGCCTTGCACCACGGCGACCACCACCGTGCCCTTGACGGTGGCGCGGGAGACGGCGGCGAATTTCACGAACAGGTGGTGCTTGACGTGCTGGGAGAGCGGCAGCGCTTCGAGCGCCAGGTTCACCAGATAGGGGCCGTCTTTCAGCAGGAAGAACAGCAGGTAGAGCATCACGCCGAAGCCGACGACGAAGTTGAAGGTGCCTTTGCCGATCAGGAAGACGCTGCCCGCCAGGTATTGCCCGCCCTTGAGCGCCACGTCGGAAAGCTGTTTTTGGATCTCGGCGGCGTTGTTGAGGTTATGCTCCGCCAGGAAGCGCTGCGCCCAGCCGGGCAGGTGGCGCATAAAGTCCGCCAGCATGGTCGGCAATTGGCTGTTGTTGGTTTGCAGTTTGGTGTAGATCACGTTGAATTCCATCGCCAGCGACGAGGCGATGATCGCCAACGGCGTGAACACGATCAGGCAGATTAGCGCCACCGTCAGCAGCGACACCACGCCGTTGCGTTCGCCGACGTACTGCTTCAACTTCTTTTTCACCGGATGGAAAATCACCGCCAGAATAACCGCCCACAGCACTGAGGAGTAATAAGGCCCCAGCACGTCGAGAAAGGCGGCGGTAACGATGAACAGGATCAGAATAAAGAATCCCTTGGAAATGCCTTTAGACATCATAGTCGTCCCTCAAAAGATGAATTTTCAGCATAGATGAACTGAATGAAAACAACACTATCATCACCTTTGCTTAACCGGTAGGGGATTTTTAACGGCGTATACCATAGGGTTACTAAGGGAAAGGCGGGCGCTGCAGGGTGAACAGGCGGCGGCGCGAGAAAAGAAAGAGGGCTAAATAATTAACAAAATTTATCGATTGTGTTTCATTTTGTGAGCCGCGCTTGCCGCCTGCGCCAGGCTTTCCTAGTTTTTAGGAGGGCGGCCTTTCGTCCGATATCACGAAGGAGTATGCAAATGACTGAACACAAACGACTCGGTGTCATCGAGAAAACGCTACTGATCGCCTTTGCCGGCCTGCTGGTGTATTTCGCGGCCACTGGCGCATTGTCATTGTCGGGCCTTGATCATCACTGGCCATATCCTTCGCGATAGGCAGTCACCTGCACCAGGGAAAATTCAGCACCGCTTATAACAATCAGAACGACCTTTCTGCTTATGACCCCGCATTATGCCGCCGGCTGAGAAAAGCCAGCGCCAACAGCGCCCCCAACAGGGCCGCCGCCAGCACCAGCCACGCCGGCGCCACCCAACCGGCTGCGGCCACGATGGCGCTCAGCGCGACCGGGCCGATCACCTGGCCGAGATAGTTCCCTTGCATCACCAGCCCCAGGCTCAGCGGCAACAGCGTGGGCTCCGGCGTCGCCGCCGGCGTGGCGGCCAGAATGGTGGCGGGCAGCATGCCAGCGATGGCGCAGAACAGGAAACACAGTGGGATCAGCAGGCCGTTGGGCGTCATCGGCAGGAAAATGCCGATGCCGAAGATGCCGATGACCAGGCTGGTGGCCGCGAGCAGGCTACCGGCCCGCAGACCGCGCGACAGCAAGAACCCGGCGGCGAGGTTGCCGATGATGTTCGCCGCCACCGCCGCTGCGCTGATGCCGCCGGCGGCCGCCAGCGACAGGCCGATGCGCTGCATCAGGAAGATCGGCAGAAAGGTCATCACCGAGAAAAACTGCAGGTTGTAAGTGGTGAACATCAGCGCCAGCAACAGCGGTTGGCGTGCCCGCAGCATCGCGCCCAGCGCATGCCGCAGCTGCAACGGCGGAACGTGCGTCTTGGCGGCGCGTCGGGGCGTGGTCAGCGGCAGCAGCAGGGCGGCCAGCAGCGTCAACGCCGCACCGGCCTGCCAACTCTGTTGCCAGCCGGCGAGATGGGGGCCGAAAAACAATGAAATGGCGATGCCTGCCGGCATGAAGGTGCTCCAGATGCCGAACACCAGGCTGCGCTGCGCCGGGGCGACGATGCGGTTCAGCACCGCCGGCGAGGCGACCACCACGATCACGAAGCCGAGGCCTTCGACAAAGCGGCTGACGATCAATCCGTTGAAGTCGTGCAGCGTGGCGCCGGTAAAGCTGGCGGCGCTGACGATCAGTAACCCCGCCGCCAGCAGGCGCCGATCGCCCCAGCGGCGCACCAGCAGCCCGGCGGCGATGCCGCCGAACACCCCGACGAAAGGAAAGGCCGAGATGACCCAGCTCAGCGTTTCGAGCGAACGGCCGAATTCGGCCTGCAGCGCCGGTAGCGCGATGGTGGCCTTACCTACGTGCAGCGCCGCGGCGATGCCGGCGAACAGCACGTTGATGACGGCTAGCCAGGGCGTAGCGGCGGGAAGGACGCGGTCGATGGCGTCCGGTTTAATCGCGGTCATAACACTCTCCAGAGGCGGTAACGCCCTCACTATGCGTCTGCGCCATGACAGACGTCGTTCAAATGCTGCGCTATCACGCGGAGAAATTATTCATTTCGAGCTTTATTTTTGCGCACCTCGTTGTTTGGTTCGCCAGCGTACCTCCCTGCGTGGACGCGGGTGTCCGTTCAGCGGTTTACTGTTCCGGCACGCAGCGAGCGTGCCCGATCAATTTTATTTATAAGGAGCAGTGTATGTCAGAGATGATGAATGAAAATGGAGCGCCGGTGATGGAGTGGAGCTATGGCGGCCGGGGTGATGATATCAGCAGCAGCCTGAGCCTCGACACGGTTGAGGAGCAACCGCAGGGTTTCTTGATGACGGTCGATCGGCCGGTGCAGATCTTTAAAGAAGCGCTGTCGCCGATGATGGCCTTTGTCACGCTGCTGCGCCCGCTATACGCCAAGACGGGCGAGGGCTTCCAGTACGTGCCGGTTTCCAACCCCTGGACCGACGTGCAGCGCCTGCCGGCCAGCGCAGGCTATCTGGGCGTGCAGGTTAACGCTGGCCTGTTCTTCCACGGCGCCAAACCGACGCACTATAAAGATCGCGACGGCCAGATGAAACCGATTGACGGCGGCACTATCCTGCAGAACATCACCGTGCTGCATCAGGTGGCGCAGCCGCTGGGCCCGGGCGAAGGCGGGATCTGAGGCTGAAACGTCATCACGGGGCCGGACGCGGCCCTTATCTCGCCTTGAAAACCGCCCTTGGCTTGGGTAAAAAGGGTTGTCTATTCAAGGAGAAGAGTATGTACAGCGATAACGAGAAAAAATTCTACATCATCCTCAACCGCAACCACGAACCGGCCACTCTGTTTAACGCCTCCTGCCATCTGACGGCGGGCATCACCGATCTTATCGAGCAGCGCGAGTTTCACCACTACCCGAGCAGCCTCGACGGCGTCAGCGCCAATATGAGCCACTACCCGATCGTCATCCTGCAGGCCAAGAACAGCAGCCAGCTCAGCAACCTGATCCTCAAGTGCAAGGAGGAGGGCGTGCTGTCCAACTTCTTCACCACCACCATGCTGTCGCACTCCGCCGAACAACAGATCGCCGACACCGCCAATACCCCCTACGAGCAGTTGGACTTCGTGGCGGTGGCGCTCTACGGCGATACTGAACAGCTTAAGCCGCTCACCAAGAAGTTCTCCGTCTACCGCTGAAAACGCGGAGCCTCAGACGCTGGCCCCGTCGTAGCGCTGGATCTGCAACGTATCCAGCGCGATGGCAGGCACGCAGCGCAGGTTAACGGCGCACATCGCGGCGCCGTCCGGCGCGGTGCCGTAGGCGAAGGGCTGGGCACCGCAGGTCCGGCAGAATTGATGGCGGATCTTGTGCTGATTGAAGGTGTAGCTGCTGAGCTGGTCTTGGCCGCTGTTCAGCGTGAAGGCGGCGGCGGGAAAGAAGGACAGCAGCAACCCTTTGCGGCGGCAGATTGAACAGTTGCAGCTGAGGGCTTCGGCAGGCGGTTCGGCATCCACGGTGAAGGTGACGGCGCCGCAGTGGCAGCTTCCCTGGAATGACATGGCGATGATCCTGTAACAGGGGAGAGTGTTTGCCCAGTATAGTGCAATTTATCGTCATTCGGCCGTGCCGGGCCGGGTTTCCTTAGTAAATGCGCGGTTTTCTGGTAGGTTAGAGGTTAACGTCATCAAAAGGAGATCGCGATGTTAGAACATTACTATCCGGCCAATATGGGCGCCGAACCGGTCACGGACGAACAGCACAAACGGCTGGTGGCGGTGCAGGCGGCGCTGGAACTGATCAAGGCCACGCTGTCGGATACCAACGACGGCAACGGCGTGGACTTCCAGCTGAAGGCGGCGGAGAAGCACATCGGCCCGATGGCCGACGCCATTCAGGAAGCGCTGAAGTAACGGTTCGCCGCCACCTCAACCGCCCGCACCGGGCGGTTTTTTTTGCGCTGATTACTGCGATTTTTTTAGTAGCGCATTGCTTTTTCCCGGCTGGTGCCGTGAGCGGCGCGATCCTACTCTAGCGATCCGAGTCATCATCAGGGTCATGCTCATGTTCCGCTTCAGCCTCTTTTCTTTTTTATTGCCGCACCGCCGGCGCGTCACCCAGTTGGCCGGCGCCGCGCTGTTTCTCAGCGGCGTAATGCAGGCGCAGGCCACGCAGCGCATCGCGTTTTCGCCGGATCCCGCCGGCGCCTACCCGGAGGGCGTCGCCTGGGATCCGCGCGCTGGTGCCTTCCTGGTCTCCTCCCTGCGCGGCGGGCAGCTTGGCCTGGTTTACCCGGATGGCCGTTATCGGCGGTTTTCCACCGGTAAGGGGCCTATCACCACCTCTGGCATGCTGGTGGACGCCGAACGCAACCGGGTGCTGGTGTGCAACGAAGACGTGGGCGTGTCCCTCAACTCTGCCCCCGGCACGCGCAATCGCGTGGCGCAGGTGCTGGAGTTCAGTCTCGATACCGGCGCGTTGCAGCAGACGTACGATCTTTCATCGTTAAGCCGTGGGCCGACGTTGGCCAACGATCTGGCGCTCGACGAGCAGGGCAATATCTACGTCACCGACAGCTTCCAGCCGCAGATTTACAAGATCGACCGAGCAACGCGCCAGGTGTCGATTCTGGTGCGTTCGGCGCGTTTGATGCCGGCCGACGCACCCGCCGCTGCGCAGGGCACACAGCCTTATCTCAACGGCATCGTGTATCACCCGGATGGCTACCTGATTGCGTCGGACTACACCCGCGGGCTGCTGTGGAAGGTGACGCTGGATAACACGCCTGCGATAAGTGAAATCAGGCTGCCGCAGCGGCTGAAAGGGCCGGATGGGCTGCGGCTCAAAAACGCCAACGAATTGGTGATCGTACAGTCTTTTCCGGGTGAAAAGGGGAGCATGTCCGGCGACGTGACGCTGCTCGCCTCGGCCGACGGCTGGGCCAGCGCCCATGTCGCCGCGGTCGCCACGCCGCCGGGATTGGATGGGCCGACCGGCGCCGCATTGCGCGATGGCGAGGTGTGGGTGGTCAACTCCCGTTACCCCAAACTGTTTGCTGACGTCGCTCAGGCGGAGAGCATCAGGACGTTCAGCATCGTCAAGGTGGCGTTAGCACGGCCTGCGGCTGAGGCACGCTGATCGACGACGGTTGCCAACCTTGTCGGAATAGGATTAAATGCTGCCCTGGCTGTATAAATAAACAGGGGTATTGCAATGAGCCTGGCGCTGAAGGGTGAGAAGATCGAACGTAACCGTTTTACCGGCGAGAAGATTGAAAACGGCAGCTTTATGCTGTGTGATTTTTCGGGTGCCGATCTGACCGGCACCGAATTTATCGGCTGCCAATTCTACGATCGCGACAGCCGACAGGGCGGCAATTTCAGCCGCGCGATACTGAAAGACGCGAGTTTTAAAAGCTGTGACTTATCGATGGCCGATTTTCGTCATGCCAACGCGTTGGGCATCGAGATCCGCGAATGCCGCGCGCAGGGCGCTGATTTTCGCGGCGCCAGTTTTATGAACATGATCACCAGCCGCACCTGGTTTTGCAGCGCCTATATCACCAAAAGCAACCTGAGCTATGCCAACTTCGCCAAGGTGGTGCTGGAGAAATGCGAGCTGTGGGAAAACCGCTGGCACGGCGCACAGGTGCTCGGCGCCAGCTTCAGCGGCTCCGATCTGTCCGGCGGCGAATTCTCCGGTTTCGACTGGCGTGCCGCCGACGTCACCCAGTGTGATTTGAGCAACGCGGAACTGGGCGAGTTGGATTTACGCACCACCGATCTGCAGGGCGTCAAAATGGACAGCCACCAGGCCGCGCAGCTGTTGGAGCGGCTCGGGATCGCGATCATCGGCTGAGCAGCTGCCGCAGCCCCAGTACGATGATCAACGTGCCGCAGGCGCGATCGATCCAAGCCTTGCTGCGGCGGTAGGCGCCGGCGACAGGGGCGTGCGACAACACCAGCGCCACCAACCCGTACCACAAGCTGGCTATCACCGCGACTTCCAACAGCATGGCGAGGAAGGTCGGCGTAGAAACATGGGCGGGCGCCGCTGATGAGAAGACGGCGGCGTAAAACGCAATGGATTTGGGATTGGCGATGTTGGTGGCGATGCCCTGCAGAAAGGCGACGCGAAAACCGCTTTTCCCGGTCACCGTGGAGGGGCCGGAAGAAGGCGCCGCCTGGGCGATAAGCCGATAGCCGAACCACAGTAAATAGCCGGCGCCGGCCACTTTTACCGCTAGCGCCAACCAGGGGAACAAGGCGAAAATTATACCGACGCCGAGCAGGGCGCTGCTCGCCCAGAACAGGTTGACCAAGACAATGCCCGCCACCAGAGCGAAAGCCTCGCTGCGGCGCGCGGAAACGGCTTTGTGGGCGACGGCGACAAAATTGGGGCCGGGGATCACCACGCCAACGATATAGACGGTGAAAACGGCGAGCACGGCTGGCATATCGATCATCGGTTAACGGCCTGTAAGCAGCGAGTTAGCCTTAGTTTTATAATGAATCGCCGATATGATCCAGCAGGGTGAAACCTTTTTTTACCTGCCCGTAGCGACAGGCGTCAGCGGCCTTTTGCGATAATAAATTTATGAGCCATATGAATATAATTTAAAATATATCTTGCTTAAATAAATTAGCTGTGTGTAAATAGCGTCATCGGTTTGTCATACAGACCTTATGAAAGCAGTTTTAGTAAAGCAGTTCTAAGTGTTAGTGATATCTCCCAGATACCTCTTCTTCCGCGAATTTTCTTCTCTAGTGCCCCATAAGTTTCCAATAAAAACAGACCTCTATCGCCCTATGGCGTCGCAAAAATAGAAAGGAAATATCTCTATGTCTACTAAAATGACGGGTTTGGTAAAATGGTTTGATGCAGGGAAAGGCTTCGGCTTTATCACCCCGGCAGACGGCGGCAAAGACGTGTTCGTACACTTCTCTGCTATCCAGAGCAACGATTTCAAAACGCTGGACGAAGGCCAACAGGTTGAGTTCACTATCGAAAAGGGTATGAAGGGTCCTTCTGCCGGCAACGTGGTCGCGTTGTAATTTTCGGTCGAGGTGCGGTTTCTTACGACAGCGATGAGGGTTTAAGCCGGAGCAGTTAAGAAATAACACCTTTAGCCTGAATAAACTCCGGGTTCGCCCGGAGTCTTTATCGATACGTCATTAGCTCAGCAGGAAGAGCGGCAGCGAAATATTCGTTGGCGGACTGGGGTTCGATTCCTCGATGACGTTCCAATAATTAATTATTATTGGCAACAGAAAAACAGATTATCGCATAAATAATAATGCCACTTTTCAGTCTTTTTTTCTGTTGTGAAAAAGTTGTGCTTAGGCTGCGTAATGTTGGAGTGTTGGATGGACGCTTACGCCATAACATGACAGCCGGGAAAGCCACCGGCACATGATCAATAGCCCCGGCCTTAGCCGGGGTTTTTTATGCCCGCGATTTTAACGCTGCGAGTCCAGCAGTTCGTTGTTTTTCACCACGTCCTGCGCCTTGAGGTAGCTCTCGATCAACAGCTGATAGGCCGGGAAGATTTTGGTGTAAACCTCGGCCCATTGCTGAGCGTCGGCGCGGTTCCAGCTGCCCTGCAGCTCGGAGGCGACGCCGGCGGTGTCGATCGGCACCACGCCGGCCTGCACCACGCGCGCCAGGGTGATTTCCTGCGCCATTTTCGAGTAGGTGCCGGAGGCGTCGATCACCGCAAAGACCTTATAGCCTTCGGCCACCGCGCTGATGGACGGAAAGGCCATGCAGACGCTGGTGATGGTGCCGGCGATGATCAGGGTCTTGCGGCCGGTGGCCTTGACCGCCGCTACGAAGTCAGGGTTGTCCCAGGCGTTGATTTCCCCTTTACGGGCGACGTACTGCGCGTGCGGCGCATTCTGGTGAATTTCCGGGATCAGCGGGCCGTTGGGGCCCTGCGGCACCGAGGCGGTGGTGATCACCGGCAGTTTGCTGAGGGTAGCGATGCTGGCCAGGGCGGCGGCGCGGGCGCGCAGCTCGGTCATCGGCATATCGGCGACGGTCTGGAACAGGCCGCTCTGGTGGTCGATCAGGAGCATGACCGCGTCATTGGCATCAATAACAGGACGCTGGCCGTTGAAGTTGGCTGGAGTGCTCATGGTGTTTTCCTTTTCTCGTCGTGAGGTCAGTGGGTATCTTCTTTGATTGATAAGGCTGAAACTCAGCACTTGCCTACAGTGTAGGGAGAAGAGAGAAATCCGGTAGAGCCTGAAGTCGGGATACATCGTTCCATAAATGGAACGATTTTGACGCAGGCGAAGGGCTCGGCGCTGGGCTAAACTTAAGGTGCATAAGAAACATGCGGCAGGAACGCCATCCTGTTCATGGGTTTGACGCGGAGGGCCACCGTCATGGCTTATCAGCATATCGTTGTCGCCACGGATCTCAGCGAAGACGCCGAGTTTCTGCTGGGCAAGGGCGCCAGGCTGGCTGCCGCGCTCCATGCCAAACTTTCCCTGATCTATATCGACATCCACCGCGCCGGCTATTACGTCGATCTGGGCGTGGGAGATTACAACTACACCGATCGCACCTTTTCGGAGCGGGTGAAGAATATGCTCAATGCGATCAAAGGGCAGTCGTCGTATCCGGTCGAAGAGGTGATCGTCAGCCGTGGCGCGTTGACGGAAGAGCTGAACCGGGTGGCGAAAGAGAAAGGGTTCGATCTGGTGATCTTCGGCCATCACCACGATGTCTGGAGCCGGCTGGTTTCTTCGGCGCGTCAGGCGATCAATGAGTTGAACGTCGATCTGCTGGTTGTCCCCATCGAGAAAAAATAGTCGCCGCCGCCTGCGGGCGGCTGCCTTTTTTCATTCGTATCGCTTATCTCTGAGCAGCCATAACCGCCTACCCGCAATAATCCCGCTAGCTGACAATCCGCCTGACGAATAGTGACTCACCGTGATTTTATTTTATCCATCAATATGTTGGCCAAAATCCGATAAAGGTTAATCCAGCGCATTGAAATCACTGACATACCTCCTTTTGGTTAATAAACCGCACGTTTTGACTGGTTCTCTGGAGAGAGGCGTCTTATCCTCGGGGCAATGAGATTTGTATGACTTATATAAATACGTTCACATGGAGGAGGTCTCATGCGTTTTGACAATAAAGTCGTGGTTATCACCGGTGCGGGCAATGGCATGGGGGAAGCGGCGGCGCGGCGTTTCTCCGCCGAAGGCGCCATCGTGGTGCTGGCCGACTGGGCCAAAGAGGCGGTAGATAAGGTCGCCGCTTCGCTGCCGAAGGGCCGCGCGATGGCGGTGCATATCGATGTTTCCGATCACGTCGCGGTTGAAAAAATGATGAACGAGGTGGCGGAAAAACTGGGCCGCATCGACGTCTTGCTGAACAACGCCGGCGTACACGTGGCGGGCAGCGTGCTGGAAACCAGCGTCGACGACTGGCGCCGCATCGCCGGGGTCGATATCGACGGCGTGGTGTTCTGTTCCAAATTCGCCTTGCCGCACCTGCTGAAAACCAAAGGTTGTATCGTCAATACCGCGTCGGTGTCTGGCCTGGGCGGCGACTGGGGCGCGGCTTATTACTGCGCGGCGAAAGGCGCGGTAGTCAACCTGACGCGCGCCATGGCGCTGGACCACGGCGGTGACGGTGTGCGCATTAACTCGGTCTGCCCGAGCCTGGTCAAAACCAACATGACCAACGGTTGGCCGCAGGAGATCCGCGACAAGTTCAATGAGCGCATCGCGCTGGGGCGCGCGGCGGAGCCGGAAGAAGTGGCGGCGGTGATGGCGTTCCTGGCCAGCGACGACGCCAGCTTTATCAATGGCGCCAACATCCCGGTCGATGGCGGGGCGACCGCCTCGGACGGTCAACCGAAGATCGTTTAAGCGTTAACGTACAGGCCCGGTCAGGATGACCGGGCCTGCTGTTTTAGACGCCGATGCGGTCGCGCAGCGTGTAGTAGGCCGCGCCGATGGCGGTGAACGGGATCTGCAGATTGCGCCCGCCGAAGAACGGCAGGTGCGGCAGCTTGGCGAAGGCGTCGAAGCGTTCGGCGTCGCCGCGCATCAACTCGGCGATCAGCTTGCCCGCCAGATGGGTGCAGGTCACGCCGTGGCCGCTGTAGCCCTGCATGTAGTACACGTTATTCTCCAGGCGGCCGAACTGCGGCATGCGCGACAGCGTCAGCAGGAAGTTGCCGGTCCAACGATAGTCGATGCGCACCCCTTTCAGCTGTGGGAAGGTCTTCAGCAGCTTCGGCCGGATCAGGTTATCGATATCGTCCGGATCGCGCGCGCCGTATACCACGCCGCCGCCGTACAGCAGACGATGATCGGCGGTGATGCGGTAGTAATCCAGCAGGTAGTTGCAGTCCTCCACGCAGTAATTCTGCGGGATCAGCGCCTGCGCGATCTCCGGCGCCAGCGGTTCGGTGGTCACCACCTGAGTGCCGCACGGCATGCTGCGCTTGGCCAGCCGCGGCTCCAGCTTATCGCCCAGGTAGGCGTTGCCGGCGACGATGACGAAGCGCGCCTTCACCTGGCCGTTGGCGGTGCTGATGAGCGCCGGTTCACCGTGGCGAATGTTCGTCACCGCCGATTGCTCGAAGATGCGCCCACCCTGCAGGCGGATCGCCTCGGCCTCGCCCAGCGCCAGATTGAGCGGATGGATGTGGCCGCCGCTGTGATCGAGCAGCGCGCCGACGTAGCGATCGCTGGCGACCTCCTGACGCACCCGATCCGCATCGAGCAGCTCGAGCTGGGTATTGCCGTAGCGCTCCCAGTTGCGCTTTTGCTCGATCAGCGCATGGAACTGCTTGTTGTTCAGGGCGGCGAAGATGCCGCCGGGGCGGTAGTCGCAGTCGATGGCGTAGCGGCTGATGCGGCTGCGAATGATCTCCGCGCCTTCGAACATCATGCTGCCGAGCAGGCGGGCGCTTTCCGCGCCGTAACGCTCTTCAATCACATCGATGTCGCGGCTGTAAGAGTTGACCAACTGGCCGCCGTTGCGGCCGCTGGCGCCGAAACCGATGCGCGCCGCTTCCAGCACCACCACGTTATAGCCGGCTTCCACCAGGAACAGCGCGGAGGAGAGGCCGGTATAGCCGCCGCCGATCACGCAGACGTCGCATTCGATCGATTCATTCAGTTGCGGATAGGGCTGATGTGCGTTGGCCGTGGCCGCATAGTAGCTTTTTACGTGTTCAGTCATGAGATAAGCCCTTATTCCAGCGAGATCCAGGTGGTTTTCAATTCGGTAAATTTGTCCAGCGCGTGCAGCGATTTGTCGCGGCCGTTGCCGCTCTGCTTGTAGCCGCCGAACGGCACGGTCATGTCGCCGTCGTTATAGTTGTTGACGAACACCGTGCCGGCCTTCAGTTGGCGCGCCATGCGGTGCGCGCGCGCCAGATCGCGGGTCCAGACCGCGGCGCCGAGGCCGTAGTCGCTGTCGTTGGCCAGCTGCAGCGCCTGTTGCTCGTCGTCGAAGGTGGTCACCGCCAGCACCGGGCCGAAGATTTCATCGCGCGCCACGCTCATGGCGTTGTTCACCTGGGTGAGGATGGTCGGCCCCAGATAGCCGGCGTGGTCGCCCTGCGGATGGTCGCGCCCGTCGAGGAACAACGCGGCGCCCTGGCTCAGCCCCCGATCGATATAGCCGGCCACTTTCTCGCAGTGGCCGCTGTCGATCAGCGTGCCCATCACCGTGTCGGGATCGAGCGGATCGCCGGGGACGAAGGCCGCCGCGTGTTTGCGCAGCGCCTGCAGGAACGCTTGCTCAATGCTCGCTTCGACCAGCAGGCGAGTGCCGGCGATGCACACCTGCCCCTGATTGTAGAAGATGCCGGCGGCGGCGCTGCGGGCAGCCTGATCCAGATCCGGGCAGTCGGCAAAGACGATGTTGGCGCTTTTGCCACCGGCCTCGAGCCAGACACGCTTCATATTCGATTCGCCGGCGTAAATCATCAGCTGTTTCGCCACCAGGGTGGAGCCGGTGAAGGTGAGGGCATCGACGTCGCGGTGCAGCGCCAGCGCCTTGCCGGCGTCGTGGCCATAGCCGGGCACCACGTTCAGCACGCCGTCCGGCAACCCGGCCTGCTGCGCCAATTTGCCGAGCAGGATGGCGCTCAGCGGCGATTTTTCGGAGGGTTTGAGTACCACGCTGTTGCCGGCGGCCAGCGCCGGACCGAGTTTCCAGCAGGCCAGCAGCAGCGGGAAGTTCCAGGGCACGATGGCGCCGACCACGCCGATCGGCTCGCGCTCGATCAGCGCCAGCGCCTCGCGGCCGGTGGGGGCGATTTCGCCGTAGACCTTATCGATCGCTTCGGCGTACCAGCGGATGCAGCGGATGGCGCCCGGCACGTCGTCGCGCAGGCTGTGGCGGATGGGTTTGCCGGTGTCCAGCGTTTCCAGCAGCGCCAGCTCTTCGTGATGCTGCTCCATCAGATCGGCGAAACGCAGCAGCGTGGCTTTGCGCTGCGCCGGGGCGGCCTGCGCCCAGTCGCCACGCTCAAAGGCGGCGCGCGCCGCGCTGACTGCCCGATCGATGTCGGCGGCTTCGCCACGCGCGACCTGCGCCAGCTCACGGCGGCCGGCGGGATCTTCCACGGCGAAACATTTCCCCGCGGCGGCCGGCTGGTAGCGGCCGTCGATAAACAGCTGGTGCTCAATCTTCAGGGCCTGCGCCCGTTGTTGCCAATACTGCAAGTGGTGAAAGTTCATGCCTGGCTCCGTTGATCAGAATGTCGTCGGCGTATGGGCGCTGATAATCCGGCAAATGCGCGCCGACGTGTTGCTGAAACTGTGGGGGATGCCGGTATTGATGGCGTAGCTCTGCCCGGCCAGCAGGTGATAGCTCTGGCCGTTGACCTGCAGCACCACTTCGCCTTCCAGCAGCGTGCCAATCTCTTCCCCTTGGTGTTTGATGCGCTCGCCGGTGGTGGTGCCCGGTTCGTAGGTCTCGATCATCATTGCCAACGTACGATTCGGGTCGCCGTTGTGGATCAGCTTCATCGAAACGCCCTGGCTGCCGATTTCGATCAGGTCGTCGCTGTCTATCACGATCTGCGGCTCAGCCGGTTTTTCCGGCTCGGCGAAAAACGCCGACAGCGACAGACCGTACACCGTCAGCAACTTTTGCAGCGTGCTGATGGCCGGGCTGACCTTATCTTGCTCGATAGTACTGATGGCGCTGTGGGTTAACCCAGACAGTTCGGCGACCCGGCGCTGCGACAACCCCAATTGTTGACGGATCTGCGACAGACGTTTTCCCGGTGCCAAGCTGACGTCGCTCATGGGCGTTTTTCCTTTTGATAGTTCCGACAGGCGGTGATGAAACCATCAAACAACAGGCGCGACAGGGCATACTCGTCGCTGTTCCACTCGGGGTGCCACTGCACGCCGAGCGCGAAGGGCTGATCGCGCACGCTGATCGCCTCCACCAGCCCGTCAGCGGCGTGCGCCTCGATGCGAACGCTCGCGCCCAGGGTTTTGGCACCCTGGCCGTGCAGCGAGTTCACCCAGAATCTGTTGCAATCCGGTATCAGTTGCGAAAGCAGCCCCCCTTCCTGAACGATGACTTCGTGGGCGGGGGCGTATTGCTGTTCCAGCGGCAGGTCGTGATCTTCACGATGCTCCAGCAGCTCGGGCAGTTCGTACAGGCGGCGATGCAGGGTGCCTTGAGTGGCGACCACCATTTCCTGCATGCCGCGGCAAATGGCGAAAAGGGGAATGCGCCTGTCGAATGCCTGGCGGATCAGCGCCAGGCTCAACGCGTCTCGGCCAGGATCGGCGTCAGGCTCATCGCCGTTTTCACCATAAAGGTGCGGCTGCACATTACTGGGGCTGCCCGGCAGCAAAATGCCGTCGAGGCGCGGCAGCAGCTCCGCCAGCATTTCCGGCTCCGCCAGCGCGTGCGGCAGGGCGATCGGCAAGCCGCCGGCGGTGATAACGGCATTCAGGTACTTTTCTTGCAAGGTCTGTGTGAGGTGCCCGTTTAACCTATACCTGCACATGACGACGCCAATGACTGGTCTGTTAAATATATTGTCCATGCTATCCCCTTGGTACGTTCGAAATTATGAACGATAAGCTTCTCCACCGCCGATTTCGTTCAATATTCTATAAATCTAGCAGTCGATTGGGCAATATTCAAACCAAAAGTAACACTTGCAAAACAAATTTGTTTCATCTACGTTTCATTTGTGGGCATTATATTGAACAAGACGGTCAATAAACATCGACGACAGCAAAACACAAACGGCGGGTGAACCATGCAGACCAACATCGTAGAAGTGGAAAACTTTGTTCAGCACAGTGAAGAGAGACGAAGTAGCGCGTTCCAGCGCGAAGTGAAGAAGTATCTGGAACGTTATCCGTTAACCCAACATGTCGACGTACTGTTGACCGACCTGAACGGCAGCTTCCGCGGCAAACGCATCCCGGTCGGCGGCCTGAACAAACTGGAGAAGGGCTGTTACTTCCCGGCGTCGGTATTTGCGATGGATATTCTCGGCAACGTGGTGGAAGAGGCCGGGTTGGGGCAGGAGTTGGGCGAGCCGGATCACGTGTGCGTGCCGGTACCGGGCACGCTGACGCCGTCGGCGGCGGACCCGCAATATATCGCGCAGGTGCTGCTCACCATGTTGGATGAAGATGGCACTCCCTTTGACGTTGAACCGCGCAATGTGCTGAACCGAGTGTGGCAGCGTTTGCGTCAGCGCGGGCTTTCCCCCGTGGTAGCGGTAGAGTTGGAGTTCTATCTCATCGATCGTCAACGTGACGCGGAAGGCTATCTGCAGCCGCCGTGCGCGCCGGGCACGCAAGAGCGCAACACCCAAAGCCAGGTGTACTCCGTCGATAACCTGAACCATTTCGCCGATGTGCTGAGCGAGATCGACGAACTGGCGCGTTTGCAGGGCATTCCGGCGGACGGCGCGGTGGCGGAGGCGTCGCCGGGGCAGTTCGAGGTCAACCTGCATCATACTGATGATGTGCTGCAGGCCTGCGATCACGCGCTGGCGCTGAAGCGGCTGGTGCGCATGGTGGCCGAGAACCACAATATGCAGGCGACCTTTATGGCCAAACCGTATGAGGAGCACGCCGGCAGCGGCATGCACGTGCACATCAGCATGCTGAACGCGCAGGGCAACAACGTGTTCGCCGACGATGACGGCGAAGATTCGGCGCTGCTGAAACAGGCGCTGGCGGGCATGATCGCCCTGATGCCGTCTTCGATGGCGCTGCTGGCGCCGAACGTCAACGCCTACCGCCGCTTCCAGCCTGGCATGTATGTGCCGACCCAGGCTTCCTGGGGGCATAACAACCGCACCGTGGCGCTGCGCATTCCCTGCGGCGATCGCGACAACCACCGCGTGGAGTATCGCGTGGCGGGCGCCGACGCCAATCCTTATCTGGTGATGGCGACCATTCTGGCCGGCATCGTTTATGGCCTGGAAACCGCATTGCCGCTGCCTGAGCCGGTGACCGGCAACGGTCTGGAGCAGGACGGGCTGCCGTTCCCGATCCGCCAGAGCGACGCGCTGTACGAGTTCGAACATCAGCCGGTGCTCAATGCATTGTTGGGCGAACGCTTCAGCCACGTCTATCTGGCCTGTAAAACTGATGAGCTGGTGCAGTTCGAGCGCCTGATCACCGAAACCGAAATCGAGTGGATGTTGAAAAACGCCTGATCCCGCTCACCCTGCGACTACCGCGCGCGTCCGGCGCATTTCATCGGCTCTCCTGTGGCCGGCGAGGCTGCGCGCTGCGGTACAGAATTTCTTCTATCACGGCGTACAGGACGCCGACGAGGAAATAACCATGACTCAGTCAGCCCCCTGCGCAGACGTTTGTCTGTGCCGCAGTGCCTACGGGCCGGTCGCCGGCCGCCCGACAGCGATACCAACCCGTTTTTACCGCCGCCTGAGCAGCAGTTTCCCTGCGGCCTCTCTGAATGACGTTGCACGGTTGACAGCAGAGGACCAAGAGGGGAAATGCCATGACGATTAAAGCCATCGACGGCGGCCCGGCGGGCAAACCGCAGCTGCGCAAATCCCTCAAGCTGTGGCAGGTGGTGATGATGGGCCTGGCCTATCTGACGCCGATGACGGTGTTTGACACCTTCGGGATCGTCTCCGGCCTCACCGACGGCCATGTGCCGACCTCCTATCTGCTGGCGCTGGCCGGCGTGCTGTTCACCGCCATCAGCTATGGCAAACTGGTGCGCCAGTTTCCCACCGCCGGCTCTGCCTATACCTATGCGCAGAAGGCGATCAACCCGCACGTCGGTTTTCTGGTGGGGTGGTCATCGCTGCTTGATTATCTGTTCCTGCCGATGATCAATACGCTGCTGGCGAAGATTTACCTGACCGCGCTGTTCCCGGAAGTGCCGCCCTGGGTGTGGGTCGTGGGCTTCGTTATCCTTATCACCGCCATCAACCTGAAAAGCGTCAATCTGGTGGCCAACTTCAATACCCTGTTCGTATTGGCGCAGGTGGCGATCATTCTGGTGTTCATCTATCTGGTGGTGCGCGGCCTGCACAACGGCGAGGGGATGGGCACGGTGTGGAGCCTGCGGCCGTTCCTCAGCGAGAATGCGCATCTGCTGCCGATCATTACCGGCGCGACTATCCTGTGCTTCTCGTTCCTCGGTTTTGACGCGGTCACCACGCTGTGTGAAGAGACGCCCGACGCCGCCAAGGTGATCCCGCGCGCCATCTTCCTGACCGCGCTGTACGGCGGGGTGATCTTTATCAGCGTGTCGTTCTTCATTCAGCTGTTTTTCCCGTCCATTCAACGCTTTCACCAGCCCGACGCCGCGCTGCCGGAGATCGCGCTGTACGTCGGCGGCAAGCTGTTCCAGTCGATCTTCCTGTGCGTGACCTTCATCAACACGCTGGCCTCCGGCCTGGCGTCGCACGCCAGCGTATCGCGCCTGCTGTACGTGATGGGGCGTGACAACGTGTTCCCGGAGAAATTCTTCGGCTATATCCACCCCAAATGGCGCACCCCGGCGCTGAACGTACTGATGGTCGGGCTGGTGGCGCTGTCAGCGCTGTCGTTCGATCTGGTGACCGCCACGGCGCTGATCAACTTTGGTGCGCTGGTAGCCTTTACCTTCGTTAACCTGTCGGTGATCAGCCACTTCTTCATTCGCGAAGGGCGCAACAAAAGCTGGAAGGATCGCTTCAACTTCCTGTTCCTGCCGTTGGTGGGGGCGCTGACGGTGGGGGTGCTGTGGCTGAACCTGGAGAAAAGCTCGCTGACCATGGGGCTGATCTGGGCGACACTGGGCTTCGGCTATTTGGCCTGGCTGACCCGACGCTTTCGCCAGCCGCCGCCGCAGTTGGAGCGGCAACCGCAGCAATAAATTCACAGGCGGGAGTATCCCGCCTTTCTTTTTGGCACGTGCGGCAGTAGAGTGAAAAACCTGATAAAAAATAACCCATTGGACCTGTCTTATGCCCGCTTTGCCCTCGCGTACCCGCGCCACGCTGTTCGGTTTGTTGGCCATTGTGCTGTGGAGCAGCGTGGTTGGCCTTATTCGCAGCGTCAGCGAAGGGCTGGGGCCGATCGGCGGCGCGGCGATGATCTACAGCGTCAGCGCGGTGTTTTTGCTGGTGGCGCTCGGCGTGCCGAAATGGCGCAGCTTTCCGCGACCTTATCTCATCGTCGGCAGCCTGCTGTTCGTCAGCTACGAGATCTGCCTGTCGCTGTCGCTCGGCTACGCCAATACCCGCCTGCAGGCGATAGAAGTGGGCATGATCAACTACCTGTGGCCCTGTTTCACCGTGCTGATGGCGCTGGCGCTCAACGGCCAAAAGGCGAAATGGTGGCTGCTGCCGGGGCTGCTGCTGTCGCTGTTCGGCATCGGCTGGATCATGAGCGGCGAGGGCGGCTGGTCACCGGCGCAGATGCTGGCCAACGTGCGCAGCAATCCGCTCAGCTATACGCTGGCGTTCAGCGGCGCGGTGATCTGGGCGCTGTATTGCAACCTGACCAAGAAGATTGCCCAAGGCAGCAACGGCGTAGTGCTGTTCATCGTGCTGACCGCGCTGGCGCTGTGGCTGAAGTATGCTTTCAGCGCGGAAAGCGGCATGCAGTTCAGCCTCGGCGTGACCGTAACGCTGCTGTGCGCCGGGGTGGCGATGGGAGCAGGGTATGCCGCCTGGAACGTTGGCATTCTGCACGGTAACATGACGCTGCTGGCCACCGTCTCTTATTTTACCCCGGTACTGTCGGCGGTGTTCGCCGCGCTGGTGTTGCACACCTCGCTGACCGCCAATTTCTGGCAGGGCGTAGCGATGGTCACGCTTGGCTCGCTGATCTGTTGGCGGGCAACTCGCGGAAATTAACGGAAATTATCCGCCGTCGGCGCAATGTTGAACTAGAATTTAACTAGCCATGTTGCCTGAAGGAACGACGACGATGAGAAGCGACATTCAATTTATTCAACAGCCTGAAATCGACGTGCATCATTATGAGCGCGGCGATACCGTGCGCCTGACCACGGCGAATCTGCGGCACGAATATCAGCTCGACGTTTATATTTTGCGCCGCGACGACAAGCTGATTTACGGTTCGGTCGTCGCGGCGGCGCCCAAGACCGACATTCCGGTTGCCAACTGGGAGGTGAAAAACGGCGAAGAGGTGGCGTTCCGCCAGGAAAACATCGCCAAGGCGGTGCCGGCGGTAAACTGATCTCAGCTTTCGCGCCGCAGTTGTTTACCGAGAAACATTTTTCGATAGTCCGCCGGCGTTACCCCCAGCCGGCGGATAAATGCCCGCCGCATCAGCTCTGCACTGGAAAAACCGCAATGCGCCGCCACCTGTTTTGGCGCCAATACGCCGAGTTCCAATAACCTGCGCGCTTCGGCGATGCGGGCTTCCTCGAGCCATTTAGCGGGAGAGGTGCCGACCTCGTTGCCGAACAGCCTGCTGAAATGCCGCGGGGTGACGCCGGCGCGTTCCGCCAGGCTGGCTACGTTGTGCGGTAACCCGATATTGTCTATCGCCCAGCGTTGCACTTCCTGCAGCATTGAGCGCCCGGCCAGGGTCGCCTGTTCCCGATAGCTGAATTGCATCTGCCCGCCGGGACGGCGGAAAAACATCACCAGCTGGGCCGCGACCCGCTGCGCGATCTCACGCCCTAAATCGTCTTCCACCATTATCAGCGCCAGATCCAGCCCTGAGGTCACGCCAGCGGCAGTCTGCAGGCGCCCGTCACGCACATAAATGGCGTCTTTATCCACCGTGACCTGAGGATAGCGGCGACACAATTGATCGGCTACCGCCCAGTGGGTGGTGATTTGCCGCCCATCCAACAGGCCGGCCTCCGCCAGCAGAAAAGCGCCGCTGCACACCGAGCCGTAGCGGCGAGTGCGGGGTACCACTCTGCGTAGCCAGTCCAGCGTGCGTGTTTCGCTTTCGCCGTCGGCGATACCCGGTGCACCGGCGATGAGCAACGTGTCGATCGCCTGTTCACGCCATTGGGTGATGGCGAGATCCGGCACGAGTTTGACGCCGGATGAGGACACGATCGGCGCCAGCGTCTTTCCGACTACCTGCAGATGATAGGCGGCATAGCCGGCTTGCAGATTGGCCTCGGCGAAAACATCCAGCGGACCGGAAACGTCCAGCAGCTGCACCTGTGGCACGGCGAGAATAGCGATGGTTTTACTCATGGCATGCGATATCCCGATGGATGGGGGATGTCCCTAATCGTTGATTAATGGCAATTGAGGACATTCAGTGTAACGCCTAATCTAACCGGGTTCCAGACAACGGGAGAATCAAGTTATGAGTTTAACCATCAACGGCATCAGCGTGCCGGATAGCGCGATGGCGCGTCAGGCGACCGAGTTAGTGCGCGACACCGAATCAGATCTGCTGTTTCACCACTCCAGCCGGGTGTATTACTGGGCGGCGCTGGCGGGGCAGCAGCGCAAGCTGGTTTACGATCCTGAACTGCTGTACGTCGGCTGCCTGTTTCACGATATGGGACTGACGCACGATCACTGCAGCTGCGACAAACGTTTCGAAGTGGATGGCGCCGATGCGGCGGCTGAGTTTTTACGCGGGCACGGGGTCAGCCGTCAGGATATCGATCGGGTATGGACGGCGATCGCGTTACACACCACGCCGGGGATCCCGGAATACATGCACCCGCTGATTGCGCTGGTGACCGCGGGAGTAGAGATGGATGTGTTAGGGATCAATTACCAGGGCTATGACGCGGCGCTGCGAGAGCAGGTAGTGGAGCTGCATCCCCGCGGGGCAAACTTCAAGGAAGCGATTATTCAGGCGTTTTACGACGGGATTCGACATAAGCCGGACAGCACCTTCGGCAACGTCAAAGCGGACGTGCTGGCGGATAAGGAACCGAGCTTTGTTCGCGGTAATTTTTGCAGCCTCATTCGTCGTTCGATGTGGCCAGCGTGATCGGCTGCCGCTTCTCTCTCGCCGGCGAGTTTTCGCCGGCATTTCCCGCTTGAATGCCGTACTCCTCTTCATTGCCGGTTGATGACAGTTGGCTCAAAAACTGCGCTAAAAATCGATGTGCATGACAAAAATCACAGCGAATGTGAATTTGAATGAAACATAATTTGACAAATGTGAACGCAATCGATTACCTATTCGCGAAATGCGTAACTGGATCACAGATTCTTACAGTCAGTGGTTTCTATAATGCGCGCGTCATCCGAGTTTCTGTGTGAAGACAACGCCAGGTGTCGGCAGACTCATTGTCATCTTTTCTAAACGGGCAGGAAATGGCCCTTTAAGCATGTGGTAATAAAATGAAAAAAATAGCTCTCGCAGCAGGTGTACTGCTCGCAGCGTCTTACAGTGCATCATCAATGGCTGATAGCAAAGACAGTCAATATGTCTCCGACTGGTGGCACCAGAGCGTTAACGTGGTGGGCAGCTACCACACCCGTTTCGGACCGCAGCTGAATAACGACGTGTATCTCGAATACGAAGCCTTCGCCAAGAAAGACTGGTTCGACTTCTACGGTTACGTTGACGTGCCGAAGTTCTTCGGCGTGGGCAATACCCCGGATCGCGGCATCTGGGACAAAGGCTCCCCGCTGTTTATGGAGATTGAACCGCGCTTCTCCATCGACAAGCTGACCGGCACCGATCTGAGCTTCGGTCCGTTCAAAGAGTGGTACTTCGCCAACAACTACATCTATGACCTGGGCCACAACGCCGACGGTCGTCAAAACACCTGGTACATGGGTCTGGGCACCGATATCGACACCGGCCTGCCGATGAGCCTGTCGATGAACATCTATGCCAAATACCAGTGGGAAAACTACCAGGCTGCCAACGAGAACAGCTGGGACGGTTACCGCTTCAAGGTGAAATACTTCGTGCCGCTGACCCAGGTGTGGGGCGGCAACCTGAGCTACATCGGCTTCACCAACTTCGACTTTGGTTCCGATCTGGGCAAGGACAGTGGTAACGCGATCAACGGCAAACAGCTGCGCACTAGCAACTCTATCGCCTCCAGCCACATTTTGGCGCTGAACTACGATCACTGGCACTATTCTTTCGTGGCGCGTTATTTCCATAACGGCGGCCAGTGGCAGGATGGCGCGGATATCAACCTGCCACAGGGCCCGATCAAGTCTACCGGTTGGGGTTATTACCTCGTGGTCGGCTATAACTTCTGATTTTCCGTGCTATCAGAAACAGAAAACCCCGCCTGGCGGGGTTTTTTTGTCATCACTGTGCTTGTTCAACCGGGAGATGCTTCACCGGCATAAACAGCCTGCCTTTGATCACGTGACATTCATTATTTATCCAACTAATGATTTGTTCACGGCTGACGCCTTCCGACTGCGCGTAACGATGAAGATCGCCGTTAAAGTGTCGAGTGATGTATTCCATGAGGGTCATTTGCACGTCTTTTGCTCCTGAACGCCCACCCGTTGCCAGCCTGGCCACCGCGGGAGGTTGAGGTTTCTCAGACAGCGAATGTAAATTATCGGCAACTAAATCTCAACATAAAGCACCCGGTTAGGGCGACTTCGGCGGGAAAAAGAATCCCGCACGGAGAGGCGGGAAGTGTTCGCTATTATCATTATGGATGATAAGAATAAGATTTGAGGTGCGACGAAAAAGAGCATGCTAACTCTTTTTTGTTACCTTCCCACGCTAGCGCAAGGCTTATTTTTCTTCAAGAAAAATCTGAGGTAAGTATCGGCATTTTCGAGGTGTTTTGCGTTAAAACAAGATTTTGGCGCGTCTGCCGTCACGCGCGCCATCATCTCGGAGTTTTCCTTATACTTCGTCTGGGAAAGGCCCGCTATAGTCAATAGCGTCACCCACGCAGGAATACACAACATGAGCAAACGTCGTACGACCCTCACGGTGTTGGCGCTGATCGCGTCGCTGGGGTTGTCATCCGCTCCGGCTCTGGCTGATAAGGGCGGCAACGGTAATGGCCATGGTAACAGCGGTAACCATGGTAATAACGGCAATCACGGTAACAAAGGCAATAAAGACCCTTATGATAGCGGCGTTTATCGCAACGACGACAATCTGATCACCGTCAACCTCTCGCGCGATCGCGCCCGTTCGCTGGCGCATAACTATGGCCTGACCGGCTACCGTTCGCTGCCGCCGGGCATCGCCAAGAATCTGGCGCGCGGTAAACCGCTGCCGCCGGGCATCGCCAAAAAAATGGTGCCGCGCTCTATGCTGCGTGAGCTGCCGCAGTACCCGGGGTATGAGTGGCGTATTGCCGGTGACGATCTGGTGCTGGTCGCACTCAGCACCGCGATTGTGGCCTCCGTCATCAACGGCGTGTTCGACTAACGCCTGTCGAGCGTTATCGGGCCTCGCTGTGGCGGGGCCTTTTTATTTGCCAGCGCGGGGCGGACGTGGTGAACTTCAGGCCTGACGTTTTCACTGCATCATAAGGGTGGTGCCATGTTCAGGGCGTTATTGATAGCCTGTTGTTTGACCAGTTTTCCGGCGTTGGCGGACGGCGCCGCCGCCCTCGGCGAGCGGGTGAACCAACGGCTGTCGTTGATGAAAGACGTTGCCGGCTACAAGGCCCAGCAGCATTTGCCGATCGAAGACCTGGCGCAGGAGGCGAAGGTGTTGGCCAGCGCGCAGGCGGAGGCGGGGCGTTTGGGGCTTGATCCGGCGTCGGTGCGGCCTTTTATCGCCGCGCAGATGGACGCCGCCAAGGCGATTCAGTATCGCTATCGCGCAGACTGGTTGGCGAGCCCGGAATCCGGTTGGCAGCCGCGCCCGTTGGCGCAGGTGCGCCTGCAGATTGCGCGGTTGAGCAGCCAGATATTGCAACAGCTGGCGGAGCGGCTGCGCGCCGGCCCGTTCGGCGAGGCGGATCGGGCGGCGTTTATGGCATCTGTCGATCAAGTGAATCTTAGCGCCGCCGACAAACGGCGGCTGGCGGATGCGCTGCTGGCGGTCAAAACCGGAAGCGCACGCTGAGCGTCAGTCGCGGCCGACGGTGCTGCGGCGGAAGGTCAGCATCCGGCTGCGGTTGGCGATGAGATCCACGTTGTAACCGCGGAAATAGAGGCAAAAGCGTTTTAACCACGGGCCGTCCTGGCACTCCACCAGCATGCGGCCCTGGCCGAGCGGGCTGAGTGTGCCGGTCTGCGCCGCCGGGCCGACGCCGATATGCACCCGATCGCCGCGAATTTCAAAGGCGGTGCGGTAGTGCGGGTGATACCACAATCCCTGCACATGCTTCAGGCAGTCGCCATTGGCCGTGACCGGCAGAAAACGGCGCGCCACATGCCCGACTTCGCCCTCGACCGCTTCGCCGGTCCACTTCAATTTGATTGGCATATGGGCGGACAGCGACACCGCGTAGCCGTCCTCGCCCTGATACAGCGGCTCACCGCTGCCCAGATAGGCCAGGTTGCCGTCTTTGACCTCCAGCCAGTGTGGCTCGGCCAGCGTGGCGTAAAGGCCGTCGGGGATCGCCGTGCTGCGCTGCGGCAAAGGTTCGCCGAGCAGCGCCGCCATGACCTGCAAAGCCATCCCGAAACTGTCACAGTCTTCGCGGTTGGCCACCAGCGCAACGCCGACCTGGCGATCGGGCGCCAGCAGGAAATAGGTTTTGTAACCGGCGTGGGAACCGCCGTGGCCGAGCAAGCGGCGGCGGCCCAGCGGCGTCTGCGCCAGCCCTAGGCCATAGGCGCTGAGCTGGCCCTGATTGAGGCGGCGCGGGGCGCCGAGTTGCGTCAGCACGCCCTGGCCCGGGCCCTCGTCGGCCAGCAGCGTTTGCAGCCAGCGAGTGAGGGCGTTGAGGCTGCCGGTCAGGCTGCCGGAGGCGGAAAGGTGCAGACCGGCGCTGGCGTGTTGCCAGCCCTGCGGCGCACGCCAGTAACCCGGCACCAACCCCGGCACCACGTCGAACCAGCTTTCCGGTGCTTGCATCTGCACCTGCAGCGGCCGGGCGATGTGCTGTTGCACCAGTTGGTCGAAATCATACCCTTTGCTGCGCAGCGCGGCCTCCAGCAGCCGATAGCCGGTATTGCTGTAGGCGATCTCGCTGCCGGCTTCGTAGTTCAATCTTTCCAGCCCTTCGACAAACTGCATGACCGGCTGCGCCTCGCTGACGGCATGCAGCGAGATGCCGAGCAGGCCGAGCGTCTCGCGCACGTCAGGCAGGCCGCCGGTCATGTCCAGCGCCTGGCCGACGGTGACGTCCGCCAGCGCAGGCTGCAGGGCGGGCAGCAGTTCGCCCAGGCGCTGATCGAGCCGAATGGCGCGGCCGGTGGCCTTCAGCGCCAGCGCGGCGAAGATGTGCTTGGTCACGGAGGCGTAGCGCACCACGCTGTCGGCGGTGAAGGGGGTATTCTGCGCCAGGTCGGCCAGGCCGGCGCTGGCGGTGGCGCGGAGTTGTTCGGCGTCAAACAGGGTAATGGCGCCGCCGGGTTCGCCACGCCGCTGCCAGCCTGCCAGCAATTGTTCGGCGAGGGCGCCGGCAGCGCGCCAGTTTAACGGTGTTACAGACATAGGGCCTCCAGAGTGATGGTTCGAAACGGGCCAGCTCGGCCACACGCCGCCCGGCGCTGACGATGAGCGCGGGCTTTTCGGCTGATTGTGGCGCAGTGCGTTTTTCGTCGGCCGCTGTTTTGTGCGCTGTTTAGACCAGTCAGTGGGGAATCACGCGAAACTTTGATATAGCGCGCAGATTGCGGCTGACGTTACGGCTAAAGGCAAGGGGAGAAACAGGCGCCCGGCGGCGCCTGTAGAGGGGATCAGTTGAGTCTGGCGGCGCCGTCCAACAGGCCTTCAATCATCTGCTTGAGCAGGCGCTGCAGCGAGGCGGCGCGCTGCGGTTCGAACGCGTAAGGATATTGTTCGGACATGTAGTTCACCTGCGCCAGTTCGAGCTGGATCGCATGCTGTTGCTGCTGCGGCAGCCCGTAGGCGCGGGTGATGTAACCGCCCTTGAAGCGGCCGTTCAGCACGTGGGTGTACTGCTGTTGCTGCTCGCAGCAGGCGACCAGCCGATCGCTCAGCGCCTGGGCGCAGCTTTCACCGCCGTTGGTGCCGAGGTTGAGATCCGGCAGCTTGCCGTCGAACAGCCGCGGGATCACCGAGGCGATGGAGTGCGCGTCGAACAGCAGCGCATAGCCGTGCCGCGCCTTGAGGCGCGCCAGCTCGTCCTGCAGCTGCTGATGATAAGGCTGCCAAATCTGCTGCAGATAACCGGCGCGTTCTGCGTCCGTCGGCGCTTTGCCCGGCAGGAAGCTTGGGCGGCCGTCGAACAGCACGTCGGGATACAGGCCGGTGGTGGCGGTGGTGTACAGCGGCTTGTCGTCCGCCGGGCGATTCAGATCGATGACGAAGCGCGAATAGTTGCCGACCAGTACGCTGGCGCCCATCGCCCGGGCGAAGTCGTACAGCTGTGGAATGTGCCAGTCGGTATCGGGCAGCGGGCGGGCATCGTCGGTCAGCCCGGCCTCGACAGCCGTCGTCAGTTGCGTGCCGGCGTGTGGGATGCTGATCAGCAGCGGCAGGCTGCCGGTCTGGAAGCTAAAAGGATCGCGAATGGTCATTGACGTACTTCTCCTCGGAAAATCACCGTACAGGGCAGCTGGCCGCCCAACCAATAAGCCAGTTCCGCCGGCCGCGACAGCGGCCAGTGAACAAAGTCCGCCACCTTGCCGGTTTCCAGCGTGCCGTGGCTGTGTTGCAGCCCCAGCGCTTTGGCGGCGTGGGTGGTGACACCCGCCAGCGCTTCTTCCGGCGTCAGGCGGAACAGCGTGCAGGCCATGTTGATCATCAGACGCAGCGACAGCGCCGGCGAGGTGCCGGGGTTGGCGTCGCTGGCGATCGCCATCGCCACGTGGTGCTTGCGGAACAGCTCCACCGGCGGGCACTGGGTTTCGCGCAGCAGGTAGTAGGCGCCGGGCAGCAGCACCGCCACGGTGCCGGCGTCGCCCATGGCGCGGGCATCTTGTTCGGTGGCGTATTCGAGATGGTCGGCGGAGAGCGCGTGATGGCGCGCCGCCAGCGTGCTGCCGCCGAGGGCGGAGAGCTGCTCGGCGTGCAGTTTGACCGGCAGACCGGCGGCCTCGGCGGCGGCGAAGACCCGCTCCACCTGCGCCGGTGAGAACGCCAGATGCTCGCAGAAGGCGTCAACCGCATCCGCCAGGCCGGCGGCCGCCGCCTGCGGGATGATGGTGTCGCAGACCAGAGTGATGTAGTCGTCGGGGCGGTTGGCGTATTCCGGCGGCAGCGCATGGGCCGCCAGACAGGTGGTTTTCACCTCGACCGGCAGCAGCTCGCCCAACTTGCGCGCCACGCGCAGCATTTTCAGTTCGCTCTCCGGGCTGAGGCCGTAACCGGATTTGATCTCCACGCAGGTGACGCCTTCCGCCAGCAGTGGCCGCAGGCGGAACAGCGCCTGCTCCAGCAGCAGCGCTTCGTCGGCCTCGCGGGTGGCTTTCACGGTGGAAATGATGCCGCCGCCCTGCGCGGCGATGTCGGCGTAGCTTACGCCGTTCAGCCGCTGTTCGAACTCGCCGCTGCGGTTGCCGCCGAACACCAGGTGCGTGTGGCAATCAACAAAGCCGGGGGTGATGATGCCGCCGTTGAATTTCACCGTTTCGTCCGCGATCAGGCCGGGAGGCAGCGCCGCATGTTCGCCAATCCAGACGATCTTGCCATCGCGCACGGCGATCGCGCCGTCGGTCAGGGTGTGATAGTTGCCGTCGCGCATGGTGACGATATCGGCGCCGTGCCACAGGCTGTCACAGTGAATCTCAGACGTCATTGCTTTCCTCCGCCGGAGCCGCAGCTCCCACATGGTTGTATATACAATTAAAAACAACCTAACGCATTCACCGGGATGTCACAAGAGGCGGGAGAGATTTTGTTATCAGGATGTGATCGACAGCGGAGATGCGGGCGCAGGGCGCGCCCGCCGGGGATCAGACTTCGCTGGTGAAGCGGCCGAACAGTTGATAACGGCTGCCGGGGTACAGCAGCCGGGCCGAGGTCACCACGGTTTTGCCGGACCAGGTGCGGCGGTGGATCAGCAGGCCGGGTTCGTGGTCTTCCAGCTGCAGCAGCTCGCTTTCGCGCCGGGTGGGGATCACCGCTTCGACGATGTGTTCGCCGGCGGTCAGCGGCGCGGCCTGCGTCAGATAGGTGTAAGGCGTGACGCGGTCGAAATCCTGCTTCAGGTAATCTGGCGCCACCAGCGGGTTGACGCAGCGGTCTTCCACCTGCACCGGCACGTCATTTTCGTAATGCACGATCTGCGAGTAGAACAGCCGTTGGCCGGGTTGAATGCCCAGCGCCGTCGCCTCTTCCTCGCTGGCCGGGCGGGCCTTCAGCTCGAGGATCTTGCTGCTGTGGCGATGACCGCGCGCGGCGATCTCATCGGCGATGTTGTGCACTTCCAGCAGCGCGGTATGCGCCTTGGCTTCGGCGACGAAGGTGCCGACGCCCTGCATGCGGATCAAAAAACCTTCGCTGGTCAGCTCGCGCAGCGCGCGGTTGATGGTCATGCGGCTGACGCCCAGTTCCGCCACCAGTTCACTTTCGGAGGGCACGCGCTGGTGCGGTTGCCAATGCCCCGCACGAATTTGATTCACGATCGCCTGTTTGACCCGTTGGTAGATCGGGGCGGGGGCATCGCTCATTGCAGCCGCCAGTTGTAACACGGTCTGTTGTTCAGCCACGACGTTAACCTCGTCAAATAAAAAAATAATAACACCAGTTTACTGTTGATGTCGGCGTATGTATATGTATATACAACTAGTGGCCGTCGCGCCAGAAACTTGCCGGCGACCGCCAAAAATTCCTGAATGCGCGCCATCGCCGCGCCTCATTCGCCGTTACATCAACCGTGGAATACTGCCATGCCTGCTTATTTTGCCCCACGCGCTTTGCTCCCAGAGGGCTGGGCGCATAACGTCCGGCTGGACGTCGATGCGCAAGGTTATCTGACTCAAGTTACCGCCGACGCTGAACCGCAAGGCTGCATCCGGCTGCACGGCGACGCGGTGCCGGGCATGCCGAACCTGCACTCCCACGCTTTCCAGCGCGCGATGGCCGGGCTGGCGGAAGTGGCGGGCAATCCGCAGGACAGCTTCTGGACCTGGCGCGATCTGATGTACCGTCTGGTGCAGCGCCTGACGCCGGAGCAGGTGGAGGTGGTCGCCCGTCAACTGTATATCGAAATGCTCAAGGGCGGATACACCCAGGTGGCCGAATTCCACTACCTGCATCACGACGCCGACGGTAAGCCTTACGCCGATCGCGGTGAGATGACCGGCCGCCTCAGTGAGGCCGCACATCAGGCCGGCATCGGCATGACGATGCTGCCGGTGCTGTACAGCTACGCCGGTTTCGGCGCGCAACCGGCGCAGCCGGGGCAGAAACGTTTTATCCAGGATACCGAAAGCTATCTGCACCAGCAGCAGGTGATTGCCCGCCAGCTGGCGGATCGTCCGTTGCAGAATCAGGGGCTGTGCTTCCATTCGCTGCGTGCGGTGGAGCTGGGCCAGATGCAGCAGATTTTGGCCGCGTCGGATCGCACTTTGCCGGTGCATATTCATATCGCCGAGCAGCAAAAAGAGGTGAACGACTGCCTGGCGTGGAGCGGGCAGCGCCCGGTGGCCTGGCTGTATGACCATCTGCCGGTCGATCAGCGCTGGTGCCTGGTGCATGCCACCCACCTGGATCGCGATGAGCTGGAAGCGCTGGCGCGCAGCCGCGCGGTGGCCGGCCTGTGCCTGACCACCGAAGCCAACCTCGGCGACGGCATTTTCCCCGGCGACGCTTACCTGCAGCAGCAGGGACGCTGGGGCATCGGTTCCGACAGCCACGTTTCGCTCAACGTGGTGGAAGAGCTGCGCTGGTTCGAATACGGCCAGCGGCTGCGCGATCAGCGTCGCAATCGCCTGACGACGCCGGAACAGTCGGCGGTGGGCGGCGTGCTGTACCTGCAGGCGCTGCAGGGCGGAGCGCAGGCGTGCGGCGCGCCGATCGGCCGATTGCAGAGCGGCTATCGCGCCGACTGGCTGGTGCTGGACGGCGACGACCCGTATCTGGCGGCGGCGCCGGACGCCTCGATCCTCAACCGCTGGCTGTTCGCCGGCGGCAAAGAGCAAATTCGCGACGTGTTCGTCGGCGGCCGGCAGGTGATCGAGCAGGGGCGGCACGCGCTGCAGCAGCAGAGCAGCGCCGAGTTCCTGCAGGTGCTGAAAACCTTTCAGCAGGAGGCGTAATGAGCCTGACCCGTTTTAACTTCGCCGCGCTGCCGGTTAGCCCGTGGCGCAACGGCGGTGGGGAAACCCGTGAAATCGTCAGATGGCCGCCGGGCGCGCAGGATTTTGACTGGCGCGCCAGCATTGCCACCATCGCGCAGGACGGGCCGTTTTCCGCCTTTACGGGCATTGACCGCTCGATAACCTTACTGGAAGGCGACGGCGTGCGGCTGTTCAGCGCCGGGCATATCGACCATCAATTGGATCGCGTCGGGGAACCGTTCGCGTTCTCCGGCGACGTGGCGCTGGAAGCGACGCTGCTGGGCGGCGCCAGTCAGGATTTCAACATCATGACGCGCCGCGGCCGGCAGGCGGCCGAGGTGCGGCGCAGTACCGCGCCCGTCACCCTGTCACCCAACCAGGCGGGTGTGCTGTATGTGCTGAGCGGGGTCTGGTCGCTGCCGGGGGGCGGCGAACTGCAGGCGCGCGAGGGCGTCTGGTGGGTGGCGCAGGCGGCGGGCGGTGAAGTGGCGCCGCTGACGGCCGACGGCGCTCTCCTGTGGGCGAACATCACAGCCTGCTAACGCAGAGTAGAGTCCTGCGCCCGGTTATGGGATTATTCACTTTTTCCCATTAATCATCATAAAGAAGGGCGCATGGCTTCGCTGAAAGACGTCGCAAAACTTGCCGGAGTCTCGCTGATGACGGTGTCCCGCGCCATCAATGAACCCGGCAAGCTGAGGCTGGAAACCTACCGCCGCGTCAAACAGGCTATCGACCAGTTGGGTTACGTGCCGGATCTGTCGGCGCGGCGTATTCGCGGTGACGGAAATCGCGTGCAGACGCTCGGCGTGCTGGCGCTGGACACCGCCACGACGCCATTCTCGGTGGAAATGATCCTGTCGATTGAGAAAACCGCGCGCGAGCGAGGCTGGAACAGCTTCGTCGTCAACCTGTTTGCCGACGACAACGCCGAACAGACCGTCGATCTGCTGCTGGCGCATCGTCCGGATGGGGTGATCTTCACCACGATGGGGCTGCGTGAGGTGACATTGCCGGCCAAACTGTTGGACAAAAAGCTGGTGCTGGCCAACTGCGTCAGCCCGGCGCATTCGATCGCCAGCTACATTCCTGATGACGAGCAAGGGCAGTATGACGCCACGCGCGCGCTGATCGCCAAAGGCTATCGCGCGCCGCTGTGCATTCATTTACCGGCGGATACGCTGGCGGCGGGCCTGCGCCGTCGCGGTCTGGAACGCGCCTGGCGCGAAGCGGGGCGCGATGTTGAACAGCTGCGGCAGTATCATCTCGATCTGAGCGGCGGCGACCAAAGCTATCGCGACTGCGTCGTGCTGCTGGAGCGGCATTTCTCTGCAGGAAGGCGCGATTGCGATGTCGTGGTGTGCGGGAACGATCGGATAGCTTTTCTGGTGTATCAGGTATTGCTGGCGCAAGGATGGCGGATACCGCAACAGGTGGCGGTGCTGGGTTACGACAATATGGTCGGCACCGGCGAACTGTTCCTGCCGGCATTGACGACGGTGCAGCTGCCGCATTACGAGCTGGGCCGCCTTGCGGCGCTGCATGTGATTGAGCAGCGGGAGCAGCGTGAGACGGTGAAAGTGCCGTGCCCGCTGTTGGAGCGTGGTTCGCTGTAAGCGCACCGGGTGCGTCGTTGCGCGCCCGGTGCTCATTCCCATTATCCCCAGAGGCTTGCCAACTGCCATCCCGTGATGGGCTCGAACTGAGCCCGGCCGCCTTCGGCGAACAGGCTGAGGCGGCGATCGCCCGCCGTCGGATAAATTCGGCTGGTCAGGCAGGCCTGCCCCTGATTGACGAAGATCTCCAGCGATGAGCGGTCAATGAAGATCCGCAGCGACAGGCTGTCACCTTCTGGCAGCGGCACGCTGCGGCAGGTGCACAGGGCGCGGTTTTCATGAAAACGTTCCAGCACCAGCCGGTGCGCCTGATTGTCGACGAACAGCCGCGCCGCACTCCCGATGGCCAGCCCGTAGCGCTCGGCGTCGTTGTCGGTCGGTCTCAACGTCAGGGTGAGTTCCTGCACGTCGTCCGCCAGCGGCAGATGCTGATTGGTCAGCGTCTGTGCCAAAAAGGTGTGCGATTCTCGGCGCAGCGCCGTCAGTTCACGCGCCGGGTCCATGCGGACGCTGCCGTCGGCGGCCAGCGTCAGCTCACGCGGCAGGGTGAGGGCACCGGCCCAACGGTGCGCTTTGCTGGGCATTGGGGATTCCCACATATCCATCCAGGCAAACAGCAGCCGACGGCCGTCGGCGGCGGTGAAGGTCTGCGGCGCATAGAAATCGTGGCCGGCATCCAGTTCGCAGAAGGGTTGGGTCACCCTAAAGTCGCTGTCAGGCCGCCAGTGGCCGAGCAGATAGCCGCTCTGGAAGCGATTGCGGTAGCGGTAGCCCTGTGCCGCCAGCCCCTGCGGTGAGAACAACAACAGGTGTTGTTCCCCCAGCGGGAAGAAATCCGGGCATTCCCACATATAGCCCTGATGCGCCGTTTGCGCGCCGGCCAGCACCCGATCGAAGCGCCAGGCGCGCAGGTCGGCAGAGCGGTACAGGCGCACCTGGCCCAGGCCGTTTTCTTTGGCGCCGACCACCAGCCACCATTCGCCGTTTTCGCGCCAGACTTTCGGATCGCGAAAATGCTGAATGCCGTCCGGCGGGGCCAGTACCGGCCCGTGTTTGATGAAGCATATGCCGTCTTCGCTAGTGGCCAGACATTGCACTTCCCGCACCTGGCTGTCGTCACCGGGTTCGCCCAGCCACACGTGGCCGGTGTAAATCAGCGTCAGCACACCGTTGTCATCTACGGCGCAGCCGGAAAAGCAACCGTCTTTGTCATAGGGCGCATCGGGTGCCAGGGCGATGGGCTGGTGCTGCCAGCGTATCAGGTCGCGGCTGGTCGCATGTCCCCAGTGCATGGGCCCCCAGTGCTCGCTATGGGGATGATGTTGGAAGAACGCATGATAGACGCCGTCAATACAGATCAGGCCGTTGGGATCGTTGATCCAGCCGGCGGGCGGCGCGAGATGGAACTGCGGGTAGTAATCGTCTCGGCGCTCTGCACGCAGGGCTTCGACCGCATGGTCGGCTTGAGCTAAGGCAGTGTTCATTGGACAGACTCACTTGATTTAATGGCGGATTGAAAGGGGGCTACGCTGGCGGAACGTTCGCCGCGCAGCAGGAAACAGGAGACAAGCGTCGTGGCGGCGACCGCGCAGCCCATCAGCAGATAGGTGTCGGCAAAGCCGATGCGGTCATAACCGTAGCCCGCCAGCGGCGACAGGAAGCTGGCCATCACCTGGGTGATGAACTGGAAGCCTACCAGGTACAGTGTGGAGGAGAGTCGGCTGTCAAAGCGGCTCGCGATGTATTTGAAGATAGCGATCAGCAGGATTGGCAATTCTACGGCGTGCAGCAGTTTCATGGCGGAGATCATCAGGGCACCGCTGACTAAGCCGGAACCGAACATGCGCAGCGCCATCACGCCACCGGCCAGCAACAGCCCCTGTTTGGCGCCGATGCGGTTCACCAGCAGCGGCGCCAGGAACATGCCGCCGGCCTCGAGGAAGACCTGCAGCGAGTTGAGAAAACCGTACATCTCGTTGCCCTGTGCGCGAGAAGCGAACTGTGAAGCGAAGTAGACCGAAAATTGCTGATCGAAAACGTTGTATACGCTGATCCCCAGCACAAACACCACCAGTGCCCAGAAGCCGGGCATGCGCAGCAGCGCCAGCGCGTCCTGCAGCCGCAGGTTTTCCGGTTTGCCGAACGCCAGGCCGGCCATGGCGTTCGGCTTCAGCTCGCGTACCTGGCTGAGCAGCACCAGGAACACCACGGCGGCGGCGGAGGCCAGCCAGAAATTGATGTTCGGATTGATATTGAAGATAAAACCGGCCACAAAGGTGGCGCTGGCCCAGCCGAGCGAGCCCCACATGCGGGCGCGGCCGAATTCGAAACCGCTGATGCGGCTGACTCGCTCGGTATAAGATTCCAGCGCGCCGATGCCGGCGAAGAAGGTGGCGCCGATAAATACCCCGCCGACCAGCGCGCCGAGCGGCAGGCTGCTGGCCAGCAGCGGGGCGTAAATGTAGATAAAGAATGGACCGGTCAGCAGCAGCATCACGCCGAGAAACTGCAGCAGGTGCTTGCGCAGCCCAAGCTTGTCCTGAATAAACCCGTACAGCGGCTGTGCGCACAGCGCCACCAACGAGATAGCGGAGAAGATCAGGCCAGTCTCGGCGCCTTTCAGGCCGATCTTCTGATTCAGCCACAGCGAGATCAGCGAAAAGCTGGAAGACCAGGTGAAGAAAAAGAAGAACAGCAGGCCGCTGAGCAGCACGTAATATTTTTTAGTTTCGCGGTTCATGGGTAGGGCCCCGGTGAGTGAAGTTAGCTCCATTGTTAACGTTAACTCGTAAGGGGGTGAAGCTGGCAGATATCACGCGTGCGATGTTAATCACAAAAGTTAACGTTAACATTCGTGCCTTGTGATCGAGGTCACGAGTTGGCAAGGGGGCGATGTGCCCCCGGAGGATCAACGTTCGTTCAGCGAGCGCAGATGATCGTCGCGGCGCAGCGTCATCAGTGCAAACAGGCTGACCACCGAGGTGGCGACCACGTAATAGGCGGGAATGTCGATGTTACCGGTCTGTTTGATGAGGCCGGTGATAATCAGCCCGGCCGAGCCGGAAAACACCGCATTGGACAGTGAGTAAGCCAGCCCCAAGCCGGTATAGCGCACCCGGGTCGGGAACATCTCCGCCAGCATCGCCGGGCCGGGGCCGGCCAGCAGGCCGACTACGGCGCCGGCGACCATCACTGCCAGCCCTTTGGCCCACAGTGAACTCTGCGCATCCTGCAACAGGTGCAGCAGCGGGAAGGTGAACAGTATCACCGCCGCCACCGCCGTCAGCATCACCGTTTTACGCCCCAGTTTGTCGCTGATGATGCCCGCCGGCAGAATGGTCAGGGCGAAGCCGACGTTGGCCAGCACCGTCGCCACCAGCGCCTGCTGGAAGGTGGCGTGCAACGAGGTTTGCAAATAGGAAGGCATCACCACCAGGAAGGTATAGCCGGCGGCCGACCAGCCCATCATGCGGCCGATGCCGATCAATATGGTTTTCGCCACGCCGCCCAAGCTCGCCTCCTGCGGTGCGGCGCTGTGTTCCGCGGCCTGTTGCGCCTGGGTAAACGTGGGCGTCTCTTCGAGCTTGAGCCGCAGCCACAGCGCCACAGCGCCCATCGGCAGCGCCAGCAGGAAGGGAATGCGCCAGCCCCAGTCATGCAGCTGCTGCACGCTGAGCAGCGCGGCCAGCAGCGCCACCAGCCCGGCCCCGGCCAGCAGGCCGAGCGCGACGGTCAACGATTGCCAGGCGCCGAACAGCCCGCGTTTGCCCTTCGGGGCGAATTCGGTCATCAGTGATACGGCGCCGCCGAATTCGCCGCCGGCGAACAGCCCCTGAAACATGCGCAGCAGCGTCAGCAGCAGCGGGGCGGCGACGCCGATCGAGGCATAGGTCGGCATGACGCCGATCAGTGCGGTGGCCAGCGTCATCAACAACAGAACCGCAATCAGCGTCGGGCGACGGCCGATGCGATCGCCGATGCGGCCGAAGATCACCGCGCCGATCGGCCGGCAGAAAAACGCCAGCGCGAAGGCGGCGTAGGTGAGGATCAGGCTGGTGACTTCATTTTCACCCTGCAGCGTGAAAAAATTGGCGGCGATGACGGTAGCCAGGAACCCGTACACCCCGAACTCATACCATTCGATAAAGTTGCCAACCGAGCCGGCCAGCAACGCCTGACGCGAACGGCGCGCGTCGAGAGTCTGTTGATTCATCCCCGTTCCCATACATTTGAATTATTGTTCGTCAGTTCTAAATTTATACGACAAAACAATCAATTGATTTCAGCGGGAACTGTGAGGCGCTCAGCGCATGCCGTCGATATGCCACCATTCGGGGCAAACATCGGCGAACGCGTGCGAGACCGGGCGCAGCTCCGGCAGATCGGCCCGATCGAAGCTGCCGGTGCTCAACGCCACCGTCGGCTCGTCGTCGATCGCCCCCAGCGTGCTGCCGCAGCGCGGGCAAAAGGCGCGGCTGGAATAGGGGGAAGAGCGGTAGAGCGTGGGCATGCCGCCCGGGCCGTTCCACTCGACGGCCTGACGCGGAAATTCGACCCAGCAGAGCGTCGGTGCACCGGAGTGGCGCCGGCAAAATTCGCAGGAACAGCTGTGTGGGTTACCGGGCAGGCCGTGCACCTGAAAGCGAATATGTCCGCACAGGCAGCCGCCGCTATAGCCTGGATTTTCCATGAGTTCTCCGTCATAAACGCGGGAATGGCGATGAAAATCACTATAGCGGCATCGCGAAAAAATAACAGGCCCCGCCGGTGGCTTACCAGAGTAACGGCGCCGGCTCGCGGCCGTTTTCGGCGTAGTACAGCGACGGCAGGAACTGAGCCAGATAGCTGAATTCGTTGTAGCAGTGGCGCATCAGGTTAAACCCGATGTCGTCCGAGAGTTCGTCGTGGGCGTTGGCGCAGGCTTTACCCAGCAGGAAACGGCTGCGCAGCACGCACCCATAGGGCGTATCGCGCGCCAGATGCAGCATCTCGCCGTCGCAGGGATCGCCGTTGTCATCCAACGCCACCTGATCGCCGAAGCCGATGCGCGCACACACGGCGGCGGAGAGCGCCTGCGCATCACGCGCCTGGCGCAGCGGCTGCGGCGCGAAGAAGTCCTCGGCGGCGTGAAACTTGAGGCGTGCCGCGATCGGCGGCAGTTCCGCCAGCCATTCGACCGCTTCGATGCTGGCGCCGACGTAGCTTTCCCCTTTTTTCCAATGGCGATCCCAGCCGCGATGTTCGACGTGATCGTGCGGGTGCCACCAGTTGATGTGCTGCGTGTTCTCAAAGAAGGTGAACCACCAATCCAGCATGCGCCCCTTGCAGCCGTGCAGATCGGTACGGACCGCGACGGTAAGCAGGCCGTCGGCGCTGCGGCTCAGCCCCATCTCCAGCCGCAGTGGTTCAGGCTTGAGCAACTCGTTGATATCGTTAACGCCCCACGGCGCCAGCAGGGAAGGATGTGTCATAATGGGTTCCTGTTTTATTTTGGAAACGAATTGTGTTTCCAAAATAAAACTATGCCGGTATGCTGAGTCTGTCAATGCTTGTGAGGAATAAATATGGCGAACCCGAATGAAGAACCGCCGCGCGCTCGCGGCCGGCCGGCCACGCCGGAAACGGCGCTGCGCGCCGCGCTGGCGCAAGCGACGCTGGCGTTGCTGCTCGACGGCGGCTATGCCGCAGCAACGGTGGACGCGGTGGCGAAACGCGCCGGGGTGGCTAAAAAAACCCTGTATCGCTTTGCGGCCAATCGCGACGAACTGGTCGCGCAGGCGGTGAGCGGCTGGACCGAGGCGTTTCAGCCGGCCTTCGCCCAGGATGCCGGGCGGTGGGAGGCGGTGGCGCCGCTGTTGGAAAAGGGGCTGAAGGCCATCGCGCAGCAGGTATTGAGCGCCGAGGCGGTAGGGATGTTTCGGCTGCTGCAAAGCGAGTTTCCGGGGCGCGAGGCGCTGCTGGACAGCTATCAGCGCAACGGCATTCAGCGCGGCCGGGCTACGGTGGCGGACTGGCTGCAGCGCCAGCAGCAGTGCGGCTGGCTGCGTGCGCGCGACTGGGCGCAAACCAGCGACCTGCTGTTGGCGATGACCATCGCCGAACCGCTACGGCAGATGACGCTGGGACTGTTGCCGCCGGGCAGCGCGATCGACGAGCGCATCGCGGCGGCGGTGGCGCTGGTGATGCCGGGTTTGCTGGCGGAAGCGTGAATACAAAAAAGGGCCGACGAATCGGCCCTTGAACAACAGGATGCAAAACGTCTGCGTTACAGCTTCGGCCCAGCGTTCACCAGCTTTTCGCCCGCCGGGGTGACGGTATATTTGGCGAAGTTATCGATAAAGCGCTGCGCCAGATCCTGCGCTTTCTCCTGCCACAGCGATTCGTCGGCGTAGGTTTTGCGCGGATCGAGGATCGACGGATCGACGCCCGGCAGCGCTGTCGGCACTGCCAGCCCGAAGATCGGCAGCGTGAAGGTGTCGGCCTGTTCAATGTCGTCATTCAAAATGGCGTCGATGATGCCGCGCGTATCTTTGATCGAGATACGCTTGCCGCTGCCGTTCCAGCCGGTGTTGACCAGGTAAGCCTGGGCGCCGGCGGCCTCCATGCGTTTCACCAGCACTTCGGCGTACTGCGTCGGGTGCAGCGTCAGGAAAGCGGCGCCGAAGCAGGCGGAGAAGGTCGGCGTCGGGGCGGTGATGCCGCGCTCGGTGCCGGCCAGCTTGGCGGTGAAGCCGGACAGGAAGTGGTACTGGGTTTGCTCAGGCGTCAGGCGCGATACCGGCGGCAGTACGCCGAAGGCGTCGGCGGTCAGGAAGATGATCTTGCGCGCATGGCCGGCTTTGGACACCGGTTTGACGATGTTCTCGATATGATAAATCGGATAGGAGACGCGGGTGTTCTCGGTTTTGCTGGCGTCGTCGAAGTCGATGCTGCCGTCGGCCCGCACGGTGACGTTTTCCAGCAGCGCATCGCGGCGGATCGCCTGATAGATTTCCGGCTCCGCCTGCGGCGACAGCTTGATGGTCTTGGCGTAGCAGCCGCCTTCGAAGTTGAACACGCCGTCGTCGTCCCAGCCGTGCTCGTCATCGCCGATAAGCTGGCGTTTCGGGTCGGTGGAAAGGGTGGTCTTGCCGGTACCGGACAGGCCGAAGAACACCGCCACGTCGCCTTTCTCGCCCACGTTGGCCGAGCAGTGCATCGAGGCGATGCCCTTCAGCGGCAGCAGGTAGTTCATGATCGAGAACAGGCCTTTTTTCATTTCGCCGCCGTACCAGGTGCCGCCGATCAGCTGCATGCGCTCGGTCAGGTTGAAAGCGACGAAGTTTTCCGAGTGCAGCCCTTGCTGCTGCCAGTCCGGGTTGGTGCATTTGGCGCCGTTCATTACCACGAAGTCCGGCTCAAAGTCCGCCAGCTCGGCGTCGCTTGGGCGGATAAACATGTTTTTCACGAAATGCGCCTGCCAGGCCACCTCGGTGATGAAGCGCACCTTCAGGCGCGTATCGGCGTTGGCGCCGCAGAACGCGTCCACCACGAACAGACGCTTGCCGGAGAGCTGGTTGCCCACCAGCGTCTTCAGATGCTGCCAGACTTCCGGCGACAGCGGCTGGTTGTCGTTCTTGCCGGTGCCGTTGTCGGACCACCAGACGGTGTCGCGCGTGGTGGTGTCGCGCACGATGTATTTGTCCTTCGGCGAACGGCCGGTGAACTCACCGGTCGCGACGTTGACCGCACCCAGTTGGGTGAGGGTGCCGCGTTCCAGCGGCGGCAGGTCGGCGCGGGTTTCTTCGGCGAACAGCAATTCATAGCTAGGGTTATAGACGATATCGGCGGCCTGATGGATGCCGTAGCGAGCGAGAGTTTGTGGGGTAACAGCGCGTGAAGACATATTCTACTTCCTTATGAGTCATATTATGCCTCTTTCCCGAGCGGTGCCGCGCGCAGGATTAAGGTTCGGATCAAGCTGACCGGATTCAGCTACTGCGTTTCCGGTTCTTTATTAATAAATTAGGGGGCTTTTTCGCCCTCCTATAGCATAGCAGCGAATTTAAACCTGCTTACTTTAATTACAAAATGCTGACGATAATTAATTAAAACCAACCTTGGCGGAGGGTCACAATATTGAATTCCGTCGGTGTAATTTAGTTTTGCATTTTTATTTTTTATCATATCTTCAGGGCTGTCTACTGTTTTATTTCTTATTAGAAAAAGCGAAATCCACAATAGGATTTTTCGTAATCATTTGTTTTTGCTTGGCAATGGCGGGATGTTGCGCCAGGTGAATCTAACCGTACTGTACGCTTGTCAGCAGGGTGAATAATGAAACAGATAAATGCAGAACTGGCCTGTGATAAAAATACGGCATCGTCCGAATCCTCAGGATTAATTAATCAACTTCGTCAAATAGATATCGGCGCGGTACCGATCGCGTTGTTTATCACGATTTGCGCCATCGTGGCGATTTCCGCCTATGCCAACTTCCTGCCGAAAAATATGATCGGCGGCCTGGCAGTGATAATGACGCTGGGCTTTGCGCTGGCTCAGTTGGGAAAAAGCATTCCCGTGCTGCGCGATATCGGCGGTCCGGCCATTCTGTGTTTGATGGTGCCTTCGGTGCTGGTCTATTTCAATGTCTTCCAGCCCAACGTTATGGGCACCGTCCATCTGCTGATGAAAGACGCCAACCTGCTTTATTTCGTCATCGCCAGTCTGGTGGTCGGCAGCATTCTCGGCATGAACCGGGTGATCCTGATCCAGGGGATGATTCGCATGTTCGTGCCGCTGGTGGTGGGTACGATCACGGCGGTGATCACCGGGCTGCTGGTGGGCAAGCTGTTCGGCTTTACCTTCTATCACACCTTCTTCTTCATCATCGTGCCAATCATCGGTGGCGGCATCGGCGAGGGGATTTTACCGCTGTCGCTGGCCTATTCGGCGATCCTGGGCTCGACGCCGGACGTCTACGTCGCGCAGCTGGCGCCGGCGGCGGTGCTGGGTAACATCTTCGCCATCGTGACCGCCGGGGTGTTGGCGCGTATCGGCATGCAGCGCAAGGCGCTGAGCGGCGACGGCATGCTGATCCGTTCGGCGCAGGAGAACGCGATGTTCGCCATCAAGGAGCAAAGCGGCAACGTCGATTTCCAACTGATGGGCGGCGGGCTGCTGGTGATCTGCGCCTTCTTTATCGTCGGCGGCCTGTTCGAACACATCGTGCATATTCCCGGCCCGGTGCTGATGATCCTGTTCGCGGTGCTGTGCAAGTACTGCCGGGTGATCCCGGCCTCGATGGAAACCGGCGCGCACAGTTTCTACAAGTTCGTCTCCACGGCGCTGGTGTGGCCGCTGATGATCGGTCTGGGCATGCTGTACGTGCCGCTGGAAAGCGTGGTGGCAGTGTTCTCGGTCGGTTATGTGGTGGTCTGCGGCTCGGTGGTGCTGTCGATGGGGCTGGTCAGTTTCCTGATTGCGCCTTACCTGAAGATGTTCCCGGTGGAGGCGGCAATCGTCACCTGTTGTCACAGTGGCCTGGGCGGCACCGGCGATGTGGCGATCCTGTCGGCGTCGAACCGTATGGGGCTGATGCCATTCGCCCAAATCGCCACGCGCATTGGCGGCGCTTCCACGGTCATTGGCGCGACGCTGTTGCTCGGTTGGTTAGTCTGAGTCCAGAGTTTCTTATGGATAACCGGGGTTGGATTGCCCCGGTTTTTTTATGCTTTTTTCCGCTCATCGTGATAATGCTGATGATTATCTTGAAAATCATTCGTATGGCGCAAATGCATAGTCGGACTTTATCTGAGAAAATTCTGTACTCGACGAAAATGTGTCTATTCTTTTCTCTTAAGGGATTATCGTTCTCATTCAGAGTGCCGAGGGAAGGCGCCACCGCATTACCGATATCCCCGTATTGATTCAACACCGGGCCGCTGCCGTTCAGGCAATCCGCCAGTTGGGGCATCCCCCCGATTGAATTGACGAATATGGAGATAAGGTTATGTCATCAAGCAATGCTTCCGTTAAGGCCGAAGGCGTATTAGCCCTGTTGGGCGCTTATAAACCCGATGAAGACGACACCATTACCGTGCTTCATCCGTCGAAAACGTTCGAAAACGCCGGCCTGGAGCTGGTGCGCGGCGATCGCAGTTGGCACGACAAGGGCGTGACCGACACGCCGGTCTCTCTGACCTACAGCTTCTGGGAAAAGGCGCCGGGCAACATGTCGAGCATGGGCATCAGCGGCTTCAGCAGCTTTAACGCCGAACAGCGCGAGCAGGCTAAACTGTCGCTGCAGTCATGGTCAGACGTGGCTAACATCACCTTCACCGAAACCAGCAACACCGCCGCTGCCAACATCAAATTCGGCCTGTTCGACTACAGCTCGCGCGGCTCCTATGCCTTTGCGTATAACCCGGACACCTCGCCTTCGGTCGCCGGGCAAACCTGGTATAACGCCAAGAACCATACCTTCGTCAACAACCAGATCCATGAGAACGAGTACGGTCGCCAGACCTTCACCCATGAAATCGGCCATGCGCTGGGGTTGCAGCACCCGGGCGACTATAACGCCGCGCCGGGCGTCAGCATCACCTACGCTAAAGACGCGACCTACTTTGAGGACAGCCGCGCGCACAGCCTGATGAGCTATTTCAGCGAAAGTAACACCGGGCAGGACTTTAAAGGCGCGTACTCTTCCGGGCCGTTGCTCAACGACATCACGGCGATCCAGCATTTCTACGGTGCCAACATGGACACCCGCACCGGCGATACGGTTTACGGATTCAATTCCAACACCGATCGCGACTTCCTCACCGCCACCGGCGCGCAGGACAAGATAATTTTCACCGCTTGGGATGCCGGCGGCAACGACACCTTCGACTTCTCCGGCTTCGGTCAAAATCAGCGCATCAACCTGAATGAAAAGGCGTTCTCGGACGTTGGTGGCCTGAAAGGCAATGTGTCTATCGCCGCAGGCGTGACGATTGAAAATGCCATCGGCGGGTCGGGTAACGATGTGCTGGTCGGGAACGCCGCCGATAACGTGCTCAAGGGCGGCGCGGGCGATGACGTGCTGTACGGCGGCAAAGGGGCGGATCAGCTGTGGGGCGGTGCCGGCAAGGACACCTTCGTCTACTTTGCGGCGGATGAGTCGACGGCGGCGGCGCCGGATTGGATCCGCGACTTCGTGCGCGGCGAGGACAAGATCGATCTGACGTTGTTCAACACCGGCAGCGCCGACGGCATCCGCTTCGTCGATCAGTTCAGCGGCAAGGCGGGCGAGGCGAAGCTGAGCTACGATGAGCAAAATCACGTCAGCGATGTGGCGATCAACCTGGGCGGCGCCTTTGACGGCAACGACTTCCTGGTGAAAGTGGTGGGGCAGCCGCTGGATGCCGGCGATTTCGTGTTGGCGTAATGCAGGCAACAAAAATAGGGCGTTTTGGGCAAAAACCCGACAATTCCTATTAATTACGTCATATTAGCGTGACATAGTAGCGCGCAGAAGGCCGGGCTTGCATACCTCGGGCTTCTGTCGAATCGCCAACCTTTTCGGTTGGCGATTCATTTTCCGCCTTTCAGCATGTTGATGGCGGCGCCGAGTAGGATGCGCCGTTCGATATCGTTGCTGTCCGCCAACTGCCGCGCCAGATGTTTTTCCAGCGTTTCCACCGACAGCGCTTCACCGCGATGGCGCAGCTGCATCACGCCGTCGCCGATCAGGCGTGCGACCTCATCCCATACGGGTTTAATCTCCTGTTCCGAGAACGTCATGGTCTACACCTCGGTGGGTTGATTTTTGCCCAATGTAACAGCTGAACTGCGGCTTCGCTACCCGCCGCCTAAAACAGGAAGCATAAAAAACAAGCCATCAGTATTTCTTCTGGTTTTTACGCTCAATACTGACGGTGTCGAAAAGCAGGAGAAAACATCATGAACTGGGTCGAAACCTTGGCGGAGTACTACCGCCTGAGCCGCACGGGTGAAACGCAGCATTGGCTGTGTCGCCGCTGGTTGCTTCAGGGGGAGGCGCGTTTGGCCTATTTGCAGGAGTTGCTGGAGCCGACCGCGCCACGGCGGCGATGAACAGGGCGCCGGCGTTCGGCCGGTGTCGTCTCGCGGCATTAACCGAAGGCGATCGCCGCCCAACGCAACAGCAGCAACGCCAGGCAGATCAGCAGCAGCACCACGACCATTTTACTGAGCTTGTTGCCCATGCGTTTTGTTGCCACGTTGCGCCCCTTTTAGCTGAAATACCACCCGCCGGCGAGGGTGATGAGGACAAGCGTCACTAACGCGACGCCGTTGAGTAAATCGCTGAAGGTATCGTCAGCATCGATGTCATTTTGCTGCATGTTACCGCCTGGCGGTCGCCATTGGGTGAATAATGTTCACAGTATGCGCCCGGCAGCGCGGCAGGCACAGCGAAGAAAGGTAAAAACGCGTAAAAGTGGCGCTGGCAAAACGCGCAGTCGCGCTTGCGACGGATGCAGACGGCCGGCAATACGTTGTACTATCCTGTCTGCATTGATGCATTTTTCCTAAAGGTATAATCATGGCGACGGCAATTCCACAGAAATACGAGCACCTTGAGCGCTGGGCGTTCGGCGATACCGAGCAGCAGGCCGATGAAGTCGTGCAATTGATCCTCAATGGCACCAAAACGGCCACCTGTTCTAACCTGGACGGCGAAGGGATCCCACAGGCCGGCGATCGGTTCCTGGTGGTGGACGGCAAGGGTGAGCCGGTTTGCGCAGTCGAGTTGACCGCGGTGGAAATGAAAACTTACGATCAGGTTGATGAAGCGCACGCCTTTGCCGAAGGCGAGGGCGATCGCTCGCTGGCGCACTGGCGCAAAGAGCTGCAGCGCTTCTTCGAAGAGTATGACCTGTTCTCGCCGGACATGACGCTGGTGCTGATGAATTTCAAAGTCGTCGACAAATTTTAATCTTATGCGCGCCGTTCCCTACGAGTGCCAGTGGGCGAGCCCGGAGCTGGCCGCCGATCTGATCGCCGGCCGCGCGACGCTGGCGCAAGACGAAAATTGGGCGCGCAGCGGCGCCCGCGATCGGGCAGAGTACGTCGAGTGGGCCAACCACGTGTGCGGCATGGCCTGCCTGAAAATGGTGCTGGGCCACCGCGACGGCGAAGCGCCACCGCTGCTGGAGCTGGCGCGCCGCAGCCTGCCCTACGGCGCCTATGTACGCGAAGGTGAGCGGATAAAGGGGCTGATTTATGCGCCGTTCGTCGAGTATGTGCGCGAGCAGTTCGCGCTGCAAGCGGAGGTGAAGGTGGGGCTAGAGGCCGCTGAGGTGCCGGCGCTGCTTCATGAATGCCGCTACTTTATCGCCTCGGTGCATCCCTCCATTCGCCGGCCGGAGAGTACGCCGCCGCAGCGGGGCGGGCATCTGGTGCTGATCACCGCCGCCGATGCGCAAAGCGTGATCTTCCATAATCCTTCGGGCGACAGCCCGGCGACGCGGGAGCGGGTGCACCTGCCGCTCAGCCGCTTCGCCCCTTTCTTTGCCGGCCGCGGCATCGCCATCGCATAAAAAAACGCGCTGTTTCCGATGAAAACAGCGCGTCGTCAGCAGTTCTGATGCATTTTCATGCCAGCCGCATCACCCAGGCGTCCGCTTGCCGATCGTAGTGTTGCTTGTACAGCAGCGACTGTTTGCCGTCGAGGATGGCCGGGATGCTGGTATGTTCATCCCAGCCGTCCAGCTGCATGCACAGATCCGGATCGGACTTGCAGGGAATGCTCAGGGTGCCGGTGCGGTCGGCGCCGGCGTGAAGATGCGCGTCATCGACCTCGAAGCTGCCAATTTTTACGACGGTTTTGCTCATGGGAACTCCTTGCTCAATGGTGTGGTAGGAGGTTAGACCAGTTTGGCCATTGATAAGAGCATAGCCAAATGAGCAAAAAATGCCACATAAAAATTACATTTTGGAAACAATTTCCACGCCGGCAAAACACAACGCCTAGTACTCCACCACCAAACTGAGCGTGTCCTGATAGCTGCCGACCGCCACTTCCGTCTGCGCCGCATTGACCGCCGCCTTATACGGGATGCTTTGCGCCAGGCCGGTGCCGGCGCCGCTCTGTTTGTTGGTGCTATCCCAAACGGTCGTCGTATTAGGCAAGTAAATCTGGTACTGCATGAAATTACTGGTACCGCTTTTCATGCGTCGCCAACCGGAAACCGGGTTATTGCCGTTGGTGAAATAGGTGTTGTATCCCTCGGTTTTGGTGCAGGTAAGGGTGATGCTCTGATTGACAGGATTGAACTGCCCGACCAACGCCATGCTGCCGAAGTTGACGTTGGGCGCGGTGCCGATCAGGCAGTCTTTGGTGATGGTGACGCTGACGCTGACCGTGCTGGGTTTGTCGACGCCGTCCCACCAAACGCACAGGCCGAGCACGCCCAGGCCGCAAATATGGTAATTCCAGATCAGGTTGATGCTGTCGGTATAGGTGCCTGCGCGCACGTTGGCGCCGGCGGTGGTTTTGATATACAGCGGAAAGTTGACGTTGGAGGAAATCAGGATCAGCGACAGCAGGTTCAGCGAGCTGTAGTCGATGGTTTGGCCGATGCTGTAAGGATATTGGTAGTTGGCGTCGGGGTAGATCAGGTAAGCGATTTTATCGCCGGAACCGTCGGTGTTGGCAACCGCCATATTGTTGGTGGTGGAGGCGATCTTGACCGTGACGGTGTTTTGCGTGAGCAAATTGAGGCCGAGGCCGGTGCAGTTGAGGCCGGCGGTGCCCTGGGCGTTGATCTGCCCATTGTAGACCACGAAAGAGCTGCTCCCCGGTAAGGTGACGGTGCCGTTGGTGGTGGCGCAGTCGGCGAATGCGCGCTGACAGAGCAGCAGCGAAAGGGTTAACAATAAGGCTTTCAATCCCCGAAACATAGTGACTCTCCGTCGTTGAATTAGCGGCAGACAACCGGGCCGACGCGCTGGATGCCCTGAGGCTTCGCCAGACTGAATTCCGCCTGGCACGGCGGGCCGCCGTCGGCCGGGATCACGCTCAGGCGATTGTGTTGTTGCACCGGGTCGATATAGGTCATGCCATCCCAACCGACATAGCTTTGCTGATGGCCGCCAACCACCGCCACCTGGCTGCCGTTGGCCAGCGGTTTGCCTTGCTCGTCAACCAGTTCGACGTCGGCGGCGGAGATGGGTTGGATGGGGAACTCGACCAGAAAACCGCTGTGATCGCGAATGGCGACGGTTTTTTCCACCGTCGGCAGCGCGACGTCGGCGGGCAGGCTGAGCGGATCAATCTGGAATTTCGCATGGTAGTAAGAGGTGACGGTCGGCACCAGTAAATAGCCCTGGGCATCGGTCTTGCCGATCGGCTGGTTCTCATAGCTCACCGGAATGTCGGCGTATCCTTGCGTGGACACCAGCGCAAAGGCATCGTTGATGGTGTTGGTGGCGTACACGCCGCCGTTCATCGCGACCAGCGAACCGCTGATTTCTCCCCAGTGGTTGGTTTCATCACGGGTACCGTATACGCCCGCTCGGGCTTCGAGCCTGCGGGTGCGCCAGGTCAGATCCGCCTGGCGGTAATCGCCGCCGCTCGGGTTATTGGCGTAGGCCAGATTCCAACCGAAACCGCCATCAGTCGGCGCGGCGCGGCTGTAGCTGACGCGTTCGCTCCAGCGGTTGTTGTTGTCGCGCGCGGCGCTGAAGCTGGCGGTACCCCAACTGTCGAACGGAATGGAGAGCTGCAGTTGGGCACTGTAACCGCTGCTGCCGATTTCCCGGTTCAGCGAGGCGTACAGGCTGCTGTTGCGCCAAAGCGACACACTGTAGGACAGGTTCATCAGGCGAGTTCGTTGGGCGATGGCGTCGCGTACGTCAAAATAACCGGCGCCGAGGCTGCCGAGCCGGCCCAGGCTGACGCTGCCGGTCAATTGATCGGTGCGGCGGCTCAGACGGTAGTCGCTTTTATACACGGAAATGTCGCCAAAATCGGCGCTGCGCAGGATACGTTGCGCGTTGAGGCTGAAGCGTGAGTTGCTGTAGGTGTAGCCAAAACTGCTCTGATCGCCGTGGTTGCCGGTGTAGCGATAGACGGGCTGGGGATCCGGCTGTTGCAACGGCCTGCCGGTCAGCGGGTCATAATACGTGGGGGATTGTATCGGCCGGCCACCGTTAAACGCTTCGTCGCCGGCCTGGCTGACGCTGTAGGACGCGTTGAAAACCCCCCATTGCCCAACGCGAATGTCGGCGCCGCCGCCGCCGACCGCCAATTCGGCTGCGCCTTCGGCGCGTCCTTCCAGGGTTAACCAATCAGTGACGCCGTAACGTAAACTGGCGCTACCTACCCATTGCCCGTAATCGGCAGAATTCAACCCGTAGTTGCGCCGCAGCAAACCGGTGGAAACGCTGAAATCGCTCATGCCGGTCTGCAGCAGGTTGCTGGCCACGTAGAACGGTACCGTGGTGCTGACCTGACGGCCGAGGGCGTCCGTGGTGACGACCGTGGCCTGACCCGCACCGTTAATGTAGGGCACGCTGTTGAGGGTGAACGGCCCGGGATTGATGTTGGTGGTGCTGTTTTTATAGCTGTTGATGTATAAATCGACGCTGCTGGGCAATGCTGCCTGGCCGGAAAATTGCGGTAGCGGATAGGTGATAAGATCCGGGCGTACCGCGAAATTGCGCGCCAATTGCAAGCCGCCGATGCGCACGGCGCTGCTCCAGGGGAGCGAGCCGGTGGTTAGGTCACCGGCGATCACACTCAGCATCCGCTGGTCATCGTTGAAGCGCCAGTAGCTGTCGTATCGAATATAGCGGCCGCCATCGTCGTTTGGCCCGCCGTTAAACCCGCTGCGGTAGATGCCTGTGTTGGCGATGACGCCGAAACCGTCGAACAGCCGCTGTTCGCTCCACGCCGACAGGTAGCCTGGTCGGCCATTGCCGTTGCTTTGGCTGGCATAGATGTCGTAGTTAAACAGCAAACCCAGGCTGCTTTGCGCCGGCAAGCGTTGCAGCGGTGAATGGGCGCCGATGGTTTGCTGCGGCAACCAGTCGTTGGGCACGTTGATCAGCAACTGCTGGCTCTCGCCGCTGTAGCTGACATCCACCTTCTCCAGCCGATCGACGGCGATGTCTTTCGCCTGTTTATCCGCTACCGGCAGCCCGGCGTCGAGCAGTTGCTGGGGCGTCATGTAGTAATGGCCGCCGCGGTAGTTGACTGGCACGACGTTGCCGGTTTGGCGCCCGTTGACGACCGGCTCCAGATACAGCGTGGTGTCCGGCATGCTGATGGCGCTGGGCGGCGGGGGCAGATCGTCGCCGAACGCGAACGGCAGCCAGCCGCCGGCCGCCATGCTCAGCATGGCAAACGCCAGCGGCTTGAGGTTGAAACGCCGCGTCGATAGCCTCCCTGTCGGCTGCACCTGGGCCTCAATAAGACGGAATGGCTACGGGCTGTTTGTTGTCATTGACCGTGGCCATCAGCTTGCCGCTGCTGAAACCGCCGGCGGGTGGCAAAGCGAAGCGCATCTGTGAACCGGGCAGCACGTATCCCATCAGGCCGGGATTTAGGCTGCGCCCTTGCAGCGTCACTTTCGAGATTCGGGCATGCACTGCGCCTTGATTTCGCACCTCCAGCCAGCGTTCGCTGCTTTGCTGCTGTAAACGATAGCTGAGCTTGGGTTGGCTGGCGGTCGCGTAATCGCGCGGTTTTTCGCTGTCCTGTTTGGTCCAAATCCCCTTGCCGCTGACGAACAGCGGCACCGAGTAGCGCATCTGGAATTTCAGCCCCATCTCTGCACCGCCGGGGGCGGCATCCGATGATTGTTCTTTCACCGGCACTTCATCGACCAAAATGCGATAGGCGCGCTCCTGTCCCGCCGCCGGCGCCGACTGTTTGATCAGGCGTATCAGCTGGCGTTTGCCTGGCGCGATCGACGCCACCGGCGGACTGGCGATCACGTCGCTTTGGTTGCTGTAATCGTCTTTGCCGGCGGTTTGCTTCCAACCCAACACGCGAATTTGCATATAGACCGGTTTACTGTCGCGATTTTCAAGCCACAGCGCGGTGGCCTGTTGTTGATCTTCAATCACCGGATCGATCGGCCAAATGAGTATGGAAGCCGCGGCCAGGGCGTGCTGTTGGCTTGCCAGGAGCAAGGCTGCCGTTAACGGCAGACGGAAGGGTATGCGCATAACTCAATCCTTATTGCAAAAAAACTTAATAAGTGACCGTCAACAAGACCGTATCGCTGTAAACGCCACTGGTGGGCAGGGTACTGGTCGAAAACAGACGGGCGTAAACCTTGATTTCTTGCGTGCTACCGGTGGCGGCGACGGTCTGCGCCGCGCCGCCGTTAGCGCCATCGCCCCAAAGGGTGGCGTAGTTGCTGTCTTGATAAAGTTGATACAGCAGCGTTTCCGACGTGATAGCGTTTTGTAATTTTCTGCCGCCGGCGATGGATCCGGTCACGTGATTGCCGACGCCGAGGGCCAGCGTGACGCTCAGCCCCGGGTTGCAGCGAAACAGCACCGAACCGGCGCCGCTGCTGGAGACGACGCTGACTGCGTTGCTCAGTGAGGACAACTGGCCGAAGTTCAGGGTGCCGAAGGTGGTCACGTCACTGACGCCGCTGCCCAATACGCAGCCTTTAACCACGGTTGCATTGACGGTGAACGGCTGGCTTTTGGTCAAGTCGTTGACGCCGGTATCGCTTTGGGCCGGGGAAAGCGGCAGGCAGAACAGCAAACCGCAAATTGAAGCGCGCATCGTCATTACCAATTGATCGTGACCTGTACCGTATCGGTGTAGCTGCCTGTCGGAGGTGTGGATTGCGCCGGAATCATGCCATAGACCGGTAGCCAGTTGTCCGAACCGTTGGCGGTTTGTGACACGCCCGTCAGATTATCCCAAATGGTGCTGTGGGCGGCGTTGGTATACAGGTTGTAATTCACCCGTTGGCCGGCCGCGCTTTGCAGGTAGCGGGCAGCGGTATTGCCGCTTTGCCCGCCGCCAAGCAGAACGCTGTAGCTGGTGCCGTTGGTGCATTTCACCCGAATGGCGCCGGCGTTTTGTTGCCCGGCGACGCTGGTTGCGGTGCTGAGAAAATACAGCGTGCCGAAATTCAGCGTGCCGAAGCTGACATTGCCGCCTGAGCTGCTGCCGGCCTCACAGGCGCTGAGCAAGGTCGCGCTGACGCCGAGGGTCGCGGTTTTACTGTCGGCCTGCGCCAACAGGCTGCACGCCCATAATCCGCAGCAGCAAAGCGCGCGCCGCACCGTTACCAGGTGACCGTCATCGTGACGGTGTCGTTATAGGTGTCTGCCGCCGGGGTAGAACCGGCCGCCGGGACGCGGCCATACACGATCAGCGGAACGGCGGCGCCGGTGCCGGTGCCGGTCCGCGCGTTGGCGCCGCTGCCCCAGGCGGTGGTGCGTGCGGCATCCTGGTACAGGTTATAGCTGATGAAGGCGCCTGCCGTGCTGGCCATGCGGCGTTGGGTGCCTGAAGTGACATGGAGCCCGTTGTCCAGCGCCACCGTGTAGTCTGTGCCGGTAGTGCAGGTCAATGACAGCGTACCGGCCCCCCCTGCGCCGGTGGCGCTGGCGTCGATGATGTTGGCCAGTGAAGAGTAAGTACCGAAGCTGATGGAGCCGAAGTCGTTGACGGAACCGCTGCTGCTGCCGCCCCCCACGACGCAACCGGCGCCGATGGTCAGCGTCACGCCTAACGTGCCTTGAATGGTGCCTGCTGCGTTAGCCGCGCCGTTGGCGCACAGCAGGGTTGCTACCGAGGTCAATGCCATCAGAGTTTTTTTCATCTTATATTCCTTGCCGTATGAGAGAAAGCCCGCAAAGACGCCACCCAGAGGTGAGTTGAACGTATTCATTTAGCTGCACTTTAATTAATAGAATAAGAATCGGGAATTGTCTTGATGAAAACGAGAAACTTTTTATTCTCATTCCCCCGGTTGACGGGGCTTGTAGGCGAGGTATACCGATAAAGTGAAATGATTAGAATAATAACGAACGGCGATGGGAATATTATTAGCGTTATTTTATTGCCGGGGAATTTCATTCCCCGGCGCGGTATCGTTTACAGGTGGAAATCCAGCGCGCCGTCGCGCACCAGTTCGCGCGGCAGGTTATTCTTTATGCGGCTGCCAATGCGTTTGGCGATGCCCAGCGGTTGCCCCTGATAGGTGACGATGCACTCGTCGCCCGCCGGCGGCTGCTCAGGGTAGAGATCGCGGCCGTGATACCACTCCTGGGCCAGCGCGGCGTCCAGCTCGAAATGCTGTTTGCCGCCGGCACCCGCGAGGGCGATCGCCGCTTCGTGCTGCCAACGGAAACCTTTCGGGAAGCGCTCCGCCAGCTTGAGGCCGATACGCGAGAAGCGCACTTTGCCAAACAGCGGCTCCAGCTCGGCCGGGAAGAGCCAGATTTCCTTGTCGCGCTCCCACAGCCGGCTGTCATCGCCCCAGGTTAAGCCGGATGCGGCGGCGGCTTGGGCGACCAGCGCCGCCTCTTTGCCGGATAGCGGGCTGAACGGGAATTTACCGACTTTATAGGTCGGCTTCGCCAACGGCGCCACGGCGTGTTTTTTACGCAGGCGGGCGACGAAAAACCCTTCGCTGTCGTAAATCTGCGGGAAGACGTGCAGGAAGCCTTCGGCGGTCAACGCCTTGTCGGCGCCGGGGAACAGCTCACCCAGCGGCTCGACGCTGACTGCGTCGCCATAGGTATCCAGCAGCCAGCGCACCACCTGCTGATTTTCCTGCGCATTGAGCGTGCAGGTGGAATAAACCATCACGCCGCCCGGTGCCAGCGCATGAAACGCGCTGTCGATCAGCTCGCGCTGGGTGGCGGCGATCTCGGCGACGCTGTCCGGCGACCAGTTGCTCATGGCGTCCGGATCCTTGCGCACCACACCTTCACCGGAACAGGGGGCGTCGAGCAGAATGGCGTCGAAACTCTCCGGCAGTGCAGCGCCGAACACCCGGCCATCGAAATGGGTCAGCGCGGTGTTCTTCACGCCGCAGCGGCTGATATTGGCGTGCAGCACTTTCACCCGGCTGGCGGAGTATTCGTTGGCGACGATGCCGCCCTGGTTGCCCATCAACGCGGCGATCTGGGTGGTTTTGGAGCCCGGCGCCGCCGCCACGTCCAGCACTCGAGTAGGCGCCGCGTCGCCCGAGAACAGCGCGCTGACCGGCAACATCGAGCTGGCCTCCTGAATATAGAACAGACCGCTCAGGTGTTCGGCGGCGCTGCCTAATCGCAGCTCTTCATCGTCGCGCTCGATCCAGAACCCTTCCGCGCACCAGGGAATGGGCTCCAATCGCCAGTCGTAATCCTGCACCAGCGCCAGGAAGTCGGCGACGCTGATTTTCAGCGTGTTGACGCGCAGACTGCGGCGCAGGGGGCGCTGGCAAGCGGCGATAAAATCGTCCATCGCCAGCTCGGCGGGCATGATGGCGCGGGTGGCGTCGAGGAAAGCGGGGGGCAGAAAAAGGGCGGTGGATTTGGCCACGGGGCGAACTCTCAGGGTGCAATAAAGACAAGGGCGAGAGTTTATCACAAAGCGGAAAAAAACAGGGCCCGGCATTGCCGGGCCCTGAGGAAAACGCGAAAGTTAATCGCGCGGAATGGCGGTGCCCCAGGTTTTCCAGTCCTTCGGCTCTTCCGGATTCAGCAGGAAGTGCTTGTTCGGCGTGGCTTTCGGCGCCAGCGGAATAGTCGGCGGGGTGGCGAAGGCGATGCCGCCGCGGATGAACTGCTGGAAGGTGCCGCTCTTGATCACGCCGCCGGTCAGGCCGAACTGCAGGTTGTAACCCGACGCCAACCAGAACACGCTGTTGTTGCGCACCAGATGCTGGTACTTCTTGCTGATGCGCAGCGCGACGTGCACCCGGTCTGACATGGCGCCGAGGTAGAAACCGGTGATGGTGCCGACCTCTACGCCGCGGAACAGCACCGGCGTGCCGATCTGCAGCGAGCCGGTTTCGGCGGCGTCGAGCACGACGCTCAGGCCGTCGAGATAGCGCGAGTCGGTGATGCTGGCCTGCTGCAGTTCGAAAGTGCGCAGCTCGCGGCCGCGCCCCGGCTCCACGTTGATATAAGGCTGGAGCAGGGTATCGAGGTTGCTGACGCCGGCGGCGGAGATCTCCGGCGACACGATCGAGAAGCGGCTGCCGAGGCGCGCGAAGGTCTGCACGTATTCCGGATACAGCACCGCTTTAGCCAACACTTCGTTGCGCTCCGGCGCCAGCTGCAGCGACTCCACCTGGCCGACGTCGATGCCGAGGTAACGCAGCGGCATGCCCGCCGACAGCTTACTGGCGTCGTAGGTTTTCAGCGTGATTTGGCTGCCCACCGCGCGAGCGGCGGTTTCGCTGGCGTAGAGCACGCGGTTGGCGCCTTTATTCAGCGTCACGCCCTGCAGGTTGTCGAAGCTGATGGCGCCTTTCAGCGCGCGGTTGAGCGGGGAGGCCTGCACCGTCAGGCCGCTGCCGTTGAGCTGCACTTTGGCGCCGCCTTCGGCCCAGAAGATGCTTTCGCGAGTCAGCAACTTGCGGTATTCCGGGCTGATGTAGACGTCCACCTCAAACTCGTTGGCCTTCGGCCGGACGTTGACGATCTCGCCCACCTGGAATTTGCGGTACAGCACCACCGAGCCGGCCTGCACGTCCGGCAGGCTGGTGGCGCTGAGGGTCAGGGTGGTAGAAGGGGCGTTGCCGACGATGCCTTCCTCGGCTTTTTCGCTGTTGGCGTATAGCGGGTACTGGCCGCCTGGTTCCCCTTTGCTGCCGGGGATAATGCGCACGCCGCCGTCTACCCATTCCTGGGCGCTGGCGCCGAGCACTTCCATACCGTCAATGCCCAGCTTGACGTCGAGACGGCTGTTGACCACGAATTTGCTGTCTTTATGCAGCAGGCCGCGGTACTGCGCGTCGATGGCGGCGGTGAACACCACGCCGCCGGCGGTCAAGGTGCGGCTCAGGATTTGGCCGACTTTCACGCCGTGCACCACCAGCGGCTGCCCGACGTCGATGCCGTAGCTTTGCGGCGCATTCAGCGTGACGGTCAGCACACCCGGCTGTTGCAACAGCGTTTCGCTGCTGTCCAGCACGTTGAAGCGCTGCTGCGGTTCGCCTTCACCCGGCACCAGTTCCAGCGTGGTGCCGGTCAGCAGTTGGCTGAGCTTGGCGTCGTTGAGGCTGATGCGCGGGCTGCGCATCACGATGCGGGTGCCGCTGCGCATCAGATCGACCACCGAAGGATCGATGGTCAGTTCACCGATGACTTTGCTGCCCTGTTGCAACGTCAGCTTGGTCAGGGTGCCGACCTGCAGTCCCTGGTACATCAGCGGCGTGCGGTTTTCACTCAGGCTGTTGCCGCTCGGCAGATCCAGCAAAATATTGACGCCGCGCTGGCTGTGGGCCAGATCCGGATACAGGGTATAGCTTTGATCGCCCTTGGCCTGCTGGCCATCGGCCGGCGAATCGAAGGCGATGGCGCCGTTGACCAGCGCCGCCAGGCTCTCCATTTGCACCGTGGCGCCGGACAGGCTGAAATCGCCCTTGAAGCCGGAGACATTCCAGAAGCGGCTGTTGCTCTTCACCAGGTTGGCGAAGCGGCGGTCGATCAGCACGTCGATGGTCACGCCCTTGTTGCCTTCGCTGATGGTGTAGTCATACACCTTGCCGACCGGGATTTTACGGTAATAGACCAGCGAGCCGCTGTTGAGCGAACCCAGGTCGTCGGCATGCAGGTGAATCATCAGTTCGCCGGTGTTCAGGCGGTACTTCGGCTGGGTATCGAGCGCGGTGAAGTGGGTTTGCTCCTTGCCGCTGCCGGGCATCATGCCGATATAGTTACCGCCGACCAGCGCATCGAGCCCGGATACCCCGGCCAGCGAGGCCTTGGGCGTCACTAGCCAGAACTGGGTGCCTTCGCGCAGCGAGTCTTCCAGATCGCTTTTGATGCTGGCTTCCACCACGATGCTGCGTAAATCTTTGCTCAGGCTGATTTTTTGCACCGTGCCGACCTCAACGCCCTGGTAGCGCACCGGCGTGCGGCCGGCGACGATGCCTGCCGCTGATTGGAAATCGATGGTGACGGTGGTGCCGCGCTCCTGGAAATTGTTATAGACCAGCCACCCGGCGATCAGCAGGGCGATGAACGGCAGTAACCAGAACGGTGAAATGCGGCGTTTGTTCTTGACCCGCGCTTCAGTCGGTGTAGTCGGCGTTTCCTGTTGCATGTGCATCCCAAATCAATCGGCTATCGAGCCATTCAACGGCAAGAATAGTCAAAATGACCGCCGAGCCAAAGTAAAACGCGGCCGGTCCCATAGTAAAAGATAACAGTTGATCGCGATTTACCAGCGACATCATCAAGGCGATAACGAACAGATCGAGCATCGACCAACGGCCGATCCAGGTGACCAGGCGCAGCAGACGAATGCGCGTTTTCAGGCTGTGCGAGGTTTTGAAGTGGATGCTCAGCAACAGCATGATCAGCACGATCACCTTGGTGAAGGGCACTAGCACGCTGGCGATGAACACGATAGCGGCGATCGGCACGTTGCCGGAGGTGGCCAATGAGACCACGCCGGAGAAAATGGTGTCTTCCAGCCGCGTGCCGTTGGCGTAAATGATGGAAATCGGCAGCAGGTTGGCCGGTATCAGCAGGATCATCGCGGCGATCAGCGCCGCCCAGGTTTTCTGCAGGCTGTAGGGCTGGCGATGGCACATCGGCACATGGCAACGCGGGCAGCGGCCGCGCGCGTCGGGATAGCCGGTATAGTGGCAGGACAGACAAATGTGCAGCGCCGTCGGCGGGCCTTCCGGCTGTTCCTGCGGATAGTAGCGCTCCCACAGCTGCTCCAGGTTGACGTGGATCAGCGTCAGGATGCTCAGCACCGTGAGCGACAGGTAAGCGATCAGCGCGCTGCCGGGCTGGATGTCGGCGTAATCCTGCACTTTGATCGCCGCCACCGCCATGCCGATCAGATAAATGTCCAGCATTACCCACTCTTTGAGCCGCTCCAGCATCAGCAGCACCGGGCGCAGGTTCATGCCGAGCGCATGGCCGACGCGCAGGTACAGCAGCGACAGCACCAGCGTCAGCGGGGCGCCGAGGGTGCAAAACGCCACCATGCTGGCGGTGAGCGGATCGCCCTGGCGGCTCATCTGCCAGATGCCCTCCAGCAAACTGGCGTCGATGCGCGTGCCGAGCAGACGAATGCTGATCAGCGGTTCGGTGAAGGCGAACGGCATCAGCAGCAGCATGGCGATCGCCATGGCGGTCAGACGCGTCATCGACCAGTCGCGGCCGTTCACCACCTTGGCGTTGCAGCGCGGGCAATAGGCGGCTTGATTGCCGCTGAGCGGCGGCAGCACGAACAGCAGGTCGCACTCGCAGCAGCGCTGGTGACGCGCTTTGGAAAGGGGAGCGGTGATCGCGTGTATTTTCATTTTTGACAAGTCGCTGCCCTTGAGCCCGCCGGAAGTGTCAGCGTAGCTGAAAAATAAACCGGCCGCGTCACCGGCGATCGGGCGCCGGACGGTAAAACGAGGTAAACCGGGATTCTGAGCGGCAAACATACCCCGAGCGACGGGGTTTTGTGAAGCAACAGATGATTAACCTTGTGGCTATACGCATTTAATGCTTATTTTATAGGGCCTAAGCTTTGGGCTTCTGGCCATCTTCACTGTTTCAATGGTTAACACATGACAAAAGAACAATTCTACGCGGAATTAAAACGTGACCTGAGCGCGTTGCTCGGCGGGGAAACCAACTTTATCGCGGCGCTGTCCAACGCCAGCGCGTTGCTCAACGAGCGTCTGGATGACGTGAACTGGGTCGGTTTCTATCTGATGGAGGGCGACCAGCTGGTGCTGGGGCCGTTCCAGGGCAAGATCGCCTGCGTGCGCATTCCGGTGGGCAAGGGCGTATGCGGCACGGCGGTGGCGGAAAATCGCGTGCAGCGCGTCGGTGACGTGCATGCGTTTCCGGGCCATATCGCCTGCGATGCGGCCAGCAACGCGGAAATCGTGCTGCCGCTGGCGGTTGGCGGCCGAGCGATCGGCGTTTTGGATATCGACAGCACGGTTTATCAACGCTTCGACGAACAGGATGAAGTGGGCCTGAAAGCAGTGGTGGCGGGGCTTTGTGAGCAACTGGAACAGTGTGACAGTGCGAAATATGTGACTGTAGCGGCAAGTTGATCGACGGTTAACGTGGCAATTACCGATGGCGTCATTATAATGACGCCTGTTCATGCCTGTGGCTTGTTGGCAATACCGTTGTAATCAGGAAATTTCATGGAAAATCAACCTAAGTTGAACTCTAGTAAAGAAGTCATTGCTTTTCTTGCCGAGCGTTTTCCGCTCTGCTTTAGCGCCGAAGGCGAAGCTCGTCCGCTGAAAATCGGTATTTTTCAGGATTTGGTAGAGCGCGTGCAGGGGGAAGAAAATCTCAGCAAAACGCAATTGCGTTCTGCCCTGCGCCTATATACCTCAAGCTGGCGTTATCTGTACGGTGTCAAGGTTGGCGCACAGCGCGTCGATCTGGACGGCAATCCGTGCGGTGAACTTGAGCAGCAGCATGTCGATCATGCTCGCCAGCAGCTTGAAGAAGCCAAAGCGCGCGTTCAGGCACAGCGTGCCGAACAAAACGCCAAAAAACGTGAAGCCGCCGGCGAATCCGCCGATGCCGCTCCGCGCCGTCCGCGTCCAGCCGGTAAAAAGCCCGCTGCACGTCGCGAAGGCGGAGCCGCGCCGGAAAACCGCAAGCCGCGCCCACAAACTCGCCCACAGCCCGCTCGCCAACCTCGTGCAGCCAAAGAGGAAAGCCAGCCGCGTTATGCGCCAGTCACGGATATCTCTAAACTGCAAATTGGCCAGGAAATCAAAGTCAGAGCAGGCAAGAGCGCGATGGATGCTACCGTACTCGAAATCGCTAAAGATGGCGTACGTGTGCAGCTCTCTTCCGGTCTGGCGATGATTGTGCGCGCAGAACACTTGCAGTTCTGATACGGAGGCCAACCCAGGCATGAACAAATTCGTCAGATTAACAGCGATTGCAGGGCTGCTGTGGGCGGGTGTCAGTTACGGCGCGGAAACAGCCAACATCCGCATCGACCAACTGCCCCAACTGCAACAGGAACCCCAGCACGCTACGGTGAGTGAGCGCGTCACCTCGCGCTTCACTCGCTCTCATTACCGCCAGTTCGCCCTCGATGCGGAGTTTTCAGGCAAGATCTTCGATCGCTACCTGAACATGCTGGACTACAACCATAACGTGCTGCTGGCCTCCGACGTGGCGCAGTTCGCCGGCAAACGCAATCAGGTTGGCGAAGAGCTGAAAACCGGCAAGCTGGACACCTTCTACGCGCTGTTCAATCTGGCGCAGAAACGCCGCTTTGAGCGTTACACCTATGCGTTGTCGTTGCTGGACAAGCCGATGAACTTCACCGGCAACGGCACTATCGATCTCGACCGCAGCAAAGCGCCGTGGCCGAAAGACAAGGCCGAGCTGGATAGCCTGTGGGATGCGAAAGTCACGTATGACGAGCTGAACCTCAAGCTGACCGGCAAGACCGACAAAGAAATCCGCGACACGCTGACCAAGCGTTATCAGTTCGCCATCAAGCGCCTGACGCAAAGCAACAGTGAAGACGTCTTCCAGCTGGCGATGAATGCCTTTGCGCATGAAATCGACCCGCACACCAACTATCTGTCTCCGCGCAACACCGAGCAGTTCAACACCGAGATGAGCCTGTCGCTGGAAGGCATCGGCGCGGTGCTGCAGATGGATGACGACTACACCCTGATCAACTCGATGGTGCCGGGCGGACCGGCGGCGAAGAGCAAGGCGATCACCGTAGGCGATCGCATCGTCGGCGTCGGCCAGGCCGGCAAACCGATGGTGGACGTGATCGGCTGGCGCCTGGACGACGTGGTGTCGTTGATCAAAGGGCCGAAGGGCAGCAAGGTGCGCCTTGAGATCCTGCCGGCCGGCAAGGGCACCAAAACCCGCGTGGTCACCTTGACCCGCGAGCGTATCCGCCTGGAAGACCGCGCGGTGAAAATGACCATCAAGACCGTCGGCAAAGAGAAGGTGGCGGTGTTCGACATCCCTGGCTTCTACGTCGGTCTGACCGATGACGTGAAAGTGCAGCTGCAGAAGATGGCCAAGCAGAACGTCAAGAGCGTGATCATCGATCTGCGCACCAACGGCGGCGGCGCGCTGACTGAAGCGGTGTCGCTGTCCGGCCTGTTCATTCCGAGCGGCCCGGTGGTGCAGGTGCGCGACAACAACGGCAAAGTGCGTGAAGACGCCGACACCGACGGCGTGACCTACTACAAAGGCCCGCTGGTGGTGCTGGTCGATCGCTTCAGCGCCTCCGCCTCCGAGATCTTCGCGGCGGCAATGCAGGATTACGGCCGTGCGCTGATCGTCGGCGAACCGACCTTCGGTAAAGGCACCGTGCAGCAGTACCGTTCGCTGAACCGCATCTACGACCAGATGCTGCGCCCTGAGTGGCCAGCGCTTGGCTCGGTGCAGTACACCATTCAGAAGTTCTACCGCGTCAATGGCGGCAGTACCCAGCGCAAGGGCGTGACGCCGGACATTCTGATGCCGACCGGCGTCGATCCGGCGGAAACCGGCGAAGCGTTTGAAGACAACGCTATGCCGTGGGACAGCATCAACGCGGCGACCTACAGCAAGACAGGCGATATGACGCCGTTCGAGCCGGAGCTGCTGAAAGATCACCAGCAGCGCATTGCGCAAAATCCAGAGTTCCAGTACATCGCGCAGGATATCGCGCATTACAAGGCGCTGAAGGATAAACGCAACATCGTGTCCCTCAATCTGGCGGTGCGCGAGAAAGAGAACCACGATGACGACGCGACCCGTCTGAAACGCATCAACGAGCGTCTGGAACGCGCGGGCAAGAAGCCGCTGAAATCGCTCGACGATCTGCCTAAGGATTACCAGGAGCCGGATCCGTACCTGGATGAATCCGTGCATATCGCGCTGGACCTGGCTCATCTGGAAAAAGATCAGCCCGCTCAGCAGCCAACGCCGGCCAAATAAGGCCGCGTACGGCAGGATGAAAAACGCACCCTCGGGTGCGTTTTTTTATGGCGACGCGAAAGCCGGCTTCCCAGCAGGGTGAAGGGAGGTGGGCTGATGCATCGCCTGACAAATTTAGGGTAAAAAAACCTCCGCCTTACGCAACAATCGTTTACAATTTGCCAAATCCCGGTCGCGTGCCGTTTTTGTAAAGTTTCGTATTTTTAGTAGGTTAATGACGCGCGACTCTTGAAACTGTGACGAATGCCCATACGATCTAGGGTATCTTAGACAGCGTTTTGTTAACATTTATGAGGAAGTAAACAATTTATGATGCGTATAGCTCTGTTCCTGCTCACCAACCTGGCGGTGATGTTGGTTTTCGGGCTGGTGCTCAGCCTGACAGGAATCCAATCCAGTAGCGTTCAGGGCCTGATGATCATGGCCGGTCTGTTCGGCTTCGGCGGCGCTTTCGTGTCGTTGCTGATGTCCAAGTGGATGGCGCTGCGCTCCGTCGGCGGGGAAGTGATTGAACAACCGCGTAACGAAACAGAAAACTGGCTGCTGGAAACGGTACGCCGTCAGTCGCAGCAGGCGGGCATCGCCATGCCGCAGGTCGCTATCTACCACGCGCCGGACATCAACGCCTTCGCTACCGGTGCACGCCGCGACGCCTCGCTGGTCGCCGTCAGCACCGGCCTGCTGCAGAGCATGAGCCGCGACGAAGCGGAAGCAGTCATCGCGCACGAAATCAGCCACGTCGCCAACGGCGATATGGTGACCATGACCCTGATTCAGGGCATCGTGAACACCTTTGTCATCTTCATTTCACGCCTGATCGCGCAGGTCGCCGCCGGTTTCCTCGGCAACCGCGACGGTGATGGCGAAGGGGAAGGCAACGGCAACCCGATGATTTACTTCGCCGTGTCGATGGTGCTGGAACTGGTGTTCGGCATCCTGGCGAGCATCATCACCATGTGGTTCTCGCGTCACCGCGAGTTCTATGCCGACGCAGGCTCTGCCAAACTGGTAGGCCGCGAGAAGATGATCGCCGCCTTGCAGCGCCTGAAAACCAGCTACGAACCGCAGGAAGCGGGCAGCATGATGGCGTTCTGCATCAACGGCAAATCCAAGTCGTTCAGCGAGCTGTTCATGTCGCACCCGCCGCTCGACAAGCGTATCGAAGCGCTGCGTTCCGGCCAGTACCTGAAGTAATCGGCTGAATGAAAGGAAAAACCCCGGCTTGCCGGGGTTTTTTTATGGCATGCCTGAACCGCTTTTTCAGCGGCGGCGGATTCAGCAATGAAATTCGGCGATGAATGGGGTAAACCGCTTTACCAAAGTTTGCGGGCGTAAATGCCCTGCAGCAGCGCCCGAAGTCCCTGAATCCCACCTGCAAACAGCGTCTTTCGGCCTCTCAGCCTGGGCTGGCGCGGTGCCAGATCACCCGGTGAGAGGGCAAGCCGCATCGGGCCCGGTCACGACCGCCTGTTTGGCTTTGGAAGCGCATGTTATATGCTTTGGCACAATGACATTTGTCCCCGAGGCCCTATGAAAATCAACCACCTTCCCTTACTCAACGGTGATGAGGTGTCGGCGCGCCTGGCCGCATTGGCTGGCGGTGTCGCCGATGCGGTTGCGGAATTGTTGAACCGGCATGATGACGATGATGAACCGCCGGCTATTCGCTGGCATTCAGGCGATCTGCGCCTGCCGGCGTTTTTCCCCGACGAGCACGACGGCCACGATTACGATTACCTGATCGTGGACGGCGATGTGATCGTGGAGGGATGCCTGGCGGTGTCACCGCAGCAAGAGGACGGCGGCATTGTCGTGCTGGGGCGGCTGCAGGCGGATATGCTGATTTGCTGGGGCGGACTGGTCGTGCGTGACGATGTCCGCATACGCCATGCCTATTGCAGCTCAGGAAACGACGGCGCGTTCGTGGTAGGGGGAGACCTGACCGCGCTCACCCTGGTAGAAACGGGGGAGTTTATCCATGTCCATGGCGACCTCGACGCGCGATGTCTCGCTTCGTTGCAGAACTTCGTTCAGGTTGACGGAGAGACGCGCTGTGACTGTCGAATCGACAGCGCGCAGTCCGAAGATCTGATAAAGCGCATGTTCACCCCCGGCCTACTGAAAGCCTTCGAGGGGATGGATCACGACGGCCAACGCATTGTTGGCTGGTATCCGGATGACGACGCCTATTTAGCCTGTTTACGACAAGGCCGAAGCCCCTTGAGGCACGGAGACTAACGCCTGGCCTGCAATGCTCACGGCATTGCATCCGACGCGGTCCGGCTCAGGCCGGCCGTCAGTGCTGGCCCCATCGGTTTTACAATCGATGGGAGCCCGGCTCGTTTATGCCCGCTATTTCACCTCGCGGCTCGGCTGCGCCGCTTGCGCCGTCGATTGGGTGATGCGCAGGCTGCTGACGGCCGCCGCCAGGGTGGCGAACACCCCAGCCAGGATCAGTGAAGCGTGGGTGCCGGATGTGGGGAACAGGTTGAACATCAGCGCCACCAGCGCAGCCCCCGAGGTTTGCCCCAGCAGGCGCGCGGTGCCCAGCATGCCGCTGGCGCCGCCGCTGCGGTTGCGCGGCGCGGCGGAGATGATGGTGTGGTTGTTGGGCGACTGGAACAGGCCGAAACCGGCGCCGCACAGTATCATGCGCCAGATGATGTCCATATTCGACGGCGCCGCCGGCAGCAGCGCCAGAGAGAACAGTCCGAGCGCGAACACCGCCAGCCCAATGCAGCCCAGCAGGCCGGCGTGCACGCGCTCCACCAGCCGGCCGGCGATCGGCGCCATCACCACGATCGCCAGCGGCCACGGCGTCAGCAGTAGCCCGGTCGCCACCTCGTCGCGGCCCAATGCACTTTGCAGGAAGAACGGCAACGACACCATCGCCAGCATTTGCGCGGCGAACGAACAGATTGAGGTGCCCATCGACAGGGCGAAGATCGGGATGCGCAGCAGGTCGACGGGCAGCAGAGGGAATTCCTGGCGTAACTGACGGCGCACGAACACCGCGCCAATCGCCAGCAGCGCGGCGATCTCGCTGAAGATCAGCGTCAGGCTCTGGCCCTGGGCGAAGCCGCTGATGGCGGTGATCAGCAGGCCGAAGGTCAGCGCGTTCAGCACGGCGCTGGTGGGATCGAAACGGCGGTTATCGCTTTTTTGGCCGTTGGCCGGCAGGAATTTCATCCCCAGCAGCAGCGCGACGATGCCGATCGGCAGGTTGATGGCGAATAGCCATTGCCAGGATGCGACCGACAGGATCGCCGCCGCCACCGTCGGCCCGGCCGCCGAGGAGCAGGCGACGATCAGCGAGTTGATGCCCATGCCGCGGCCGAGAAAACGCTGCGGGTAGATGATGCGGATCAGCGCGGTGTTGACGCTCATGATAGCGGCGGCGCCAAAGCCTTGCAGCACGCGGGCGATGGTCAGCGTGAGCAGCGAGTCGGACAGGGCGCAGAACAGTGAGGTGATGCTGAACACCAGCAACCCGGCCTGGTAGATACGGCGGTAGCCGACCAGATCGCCGAGCGACGCCAGCGACAGCAGAGAGACGGTGATCGCCAACTGATAGGCGTTGACCACCCAGATGGAACTGGCCGGGCTGGCGTTGAGATCGCGAGCGATGGTGGGCAGCGCCACGTTGGCTATCGCGCCGTCGAGCACGGATACGGTAATGCCGAGGGCGATGGCGAGGATCGCCCCATAGCGTTGCGGGACGGGGAGGCCGTCGGAACAAGGACGCATGTTGGTCTCAGCGGTATTTATTCAGGGGAGTATTATCATGCTAATCATATTCGCCTGTGATTGCATGCCCCTTGTCCGCTTAATTGTAAACGGCGGTGAGCGGGCCAACGGTTATCCATTTGGCTTCAATTGCTTAGCGCTCAGCTGCGTTGCGCGCTGCGATCTGTTCCGATTATACTGAAACCCTTGTTTAAATTTCCTGAAACAAAACCGTTAAGTAGGGTATGCACCATGGCTAACGCAGATTCAGACAAGCAACCGGATGCCGTCTCATCCGTGATGAAAGTGTTCGGCATTTTGCAGGCGCTCGGCGATGAGCGCGAGATTGGCATTACCGAACTGTCCCAGCGGGTGATGATGTCTAAAAGCACTGTCTACCGTTTTCTGCAGACCATGAAAGCGCTGGGCTACGTTTCACAGGAGGGCGAGACGGAAAAGTATGCGCTGACGCTCAAGCTGTTCGAGCTGGGCGCCAAATCGTTGCAGAACGTCGATCTGATCCGCAGCGCCGACGTGCAGATGCGCGAATTGTCGAATCTTACCCGCGAGACCATCCACCTCGGCGCTCTGGACGAAGATGGCATCGTCTACATCCACAAGATCGACGCGATGTATAACCTGCGTATGTATTCGCGCATCGGTCGCCGCAACCCGCTGCACAGCACCGCCATCGGTAAAGTGCTGCTGGCCTGGCGCGAGCGGGATGAGGTGGCGCAGATCCTGTCGCAGATTGAGTTTACCCGCAGCACCGAACATACCTTGGCCAGCGCCGCCGAACTGTTGCCGGTGCTGGATCGGGTTCGAGCGCAGGGATACGGCGAAGATGCCGAAGAGCAAGAAGCGGGGATCCGCTGCATCGCGGTACCGGTCTTTGACAGGTTCGGGGTAGCGATCGCCGGGCTGAGCATCTCTTTCCCGACGCTGCGCTTTTCCGAAGAGGCGCGGGAGGAGTATGTGGCGTTGCTGCACGTCGCCGCCCGACGCATTTCCGAACAGCAGGGCTATCACGACTACCCGTTCTGACCCTTCGCTTCGAAGAACAAGGCGCCGCCATGGCAGCGCCTTGTTGCTATTTTGCGCCCGGCGTCAGCCGCTGAGCAATCCGCTCCAGTACTAACATCAGCAACAGCGTGGCCGCCACCAGGATCATGGTCAGCGTCGCGCCGTTGGCGATGCTGCCGCGATCGGTCAGGCTAAAAATGGTGACCGGCAGCGTCGCCCAACTCGGCGGGTAGATCATCATGGTCGCGCCCAGCTCCCCCATCGACAGCGACAGGCTGAGCGCGAAGGCGGAGATCATATAGGGGGCGATCATCGGCAGGGTGACGTGGCGCAGGCGAAACAGCGGCGACGCGCCCAGGCTGGCGGCGACGTTCTCGTAGTCGCCAGGTAGCCGGGTCAACCCGGCCATCACGTTGCCGAAGGTAAAGGCGGAAATCAGCACGAAGTGAGCGGCGGGCACGATCAGGAAGGTGCCGTTCATCTGCAGCGGCCCCTGGCTGAACGCCACCAGCATCCCCAAACCGATAGAGACCGAAGGCACCGCGCTGGGAATGAAAAACAGCGTGCCCAGCAGCTGTCGGCCGCGTTCAGGCACGTGGCGCAGCGCCAGCGCCGCCCAGGTACCGCACAGCAGCGCGAACAGGCTGGCGCTGAAACCGATAGCCAGGCTGGCGACCAGCGCGTCCCAGGAGGCGCCGCTGAACGCTTGGCGGAAGTGGTTGAGGGTGAAACCGCTCGGCAGCACGCCGTTCCACTGCTCACTGAGGCTGGACATCAGGATCACCGCCAGCGGCAGGCAGAAGAACAGGGCGAACAGCGTGATCGTCAACGTGCAGGTCAGGGTGCGTCCGGTGCGGGACCAAATCAACATTGTCAGTTCCTCAGCCCGGCGCGCGCCGCGGCGTAGCGGTAAAGGGAGAACAGCCCGAGCGATAGCGCGATATTCACGACGGCGATCGTGCAGGCGACGGCGTAATCCGACTCCAGAATCGCTTTGGAGTAGACCATCATCGGCAGCGTGGTGACGCCCTTGGCGCCGATAAACAGCACGATGCCGAACTCATTGGTGGTCAACAACAGGCACAGGCTGCCGCCGGCCAGCAAGGCCGGCAGCGCGGCCGGCAAAATCACCTGGCGCACCACGCGCCCCGGCCGGGCGCCGAGGATGCTGGCGGCCTCGAGCTGGCTGCGATCGATCTGCGACAATGCCGCCATCAGCGGGCGCATCACCAGCGGCGTAAACACGGTGATTTCCGCCAGGATCACCCCCCAGATGGAGTAAAGAAAGTCTACCGGCGGCAGGGTGAAACCGAAGGTCGCCATCAGCGTGCCGTTCAGCAGGCCGGCGGAGCCGTAGATAAAGGTGAAGGCCAGCGTGATCAGGAAGGTCGGCATGGCGATAAAGGTATCGATCACCCGGGCGATCGGTCGGCTGCCGGGGAACGGCGTGAACACCAGCAGCAGCGACAGCAGGGTGCCGAGCACCAGGCAGCCCAGCGTCGCCAGTAGCGCAATCTGCAGCGTGTTGAGCAGGGCGCCGACAAAGCGTCGGGATTCGAACACCTGCTGCAGCGCGGCGGCGCTGAACAGCCCCTGATCGTCGGTAAATGCCTGTTTGACGATCAGCGCCAACGGGTAGAAAAACAGCGTCGCCAGCACCAGTAGCGGCAGCAGGATCCACAGGCGGCGCGGGAAACGCAGCCGCAGGGCCGGGCGAATAAGCGTAGAGTCGATCATGTCAGTCCTCGATCAGTACCGCATCGTCGGGGGCGAAATAGAGCGGCACGCGTTCGCCGATCTGCGGCATCCGGCTGCGATGGGTGGTGACCACGCGCAGAGGATGGCCTTGAACGTCGAACTGCAGGTGCGTCAGTTCCCCCTGCCAGTGAATATCGCGCAGCGTGCCGATGAGGCTGTTGCTGCGCTGGGCGTCGGCATCGAGCGCAATATGCTGCGGCCGGATGCACAGCAGCTTGTCGAAGCCGCGTTGTGCGCCGTAGGTGAAACAGCCGATCACTTTGCCGGCGCAGCTGACGGTGGTCATGCCTTGCCCGGTAGTGGTCTCCAGCGCGGTGGCCGGCAGCAGGTTGGCGCGGCCGAGGAACTCGGCGGCGAAGCGGTTCGTGGGATGATGGTAAAGCGCGCGGGTCTCGCCGTGGGCGATCAAGTGGCCGTCGCGCATGATGCCAATCTTGTCCGCCAGCGTCAGCGCTTCGCCCTGATCGTGGGTGACGTACAGGATGGTCAGGTCAGGCAGTTCGCGGTGCAGGCGGGCGATCTCTTCCACCATGCTGTGGCGAATTTGCGCGTCCAGCGCCGACAGCGGCTCATCCAGTAACAGCACTTTGGGGCGCACCGCGATGGCGCGAGCGATTGCCACCCGCTGCTGCTGGCCGCCGGAAAGCTGGCTGGGATAGCGCTTGGCGTAGGCGGACATGCCGACGATGGCCAGCGCTTCTTCGACGCGCTCGGCGGTGAGGCCGCGCGGCTTGCCTTGCGCGCGCAGGCCGAACGCCACATTGTCTTCGACGCGCATATGCGGAAACAGCGCGTAGTTCTGTACCACCATGCCCAGGCCGCGCTCATAAGGCGGCACGTCGGTGACATCGACGTCACCGATGGCAATACGCCCGGCGGACGGCTGCACGAATCCGGCAATGGCCCGCAGCACGGTGGTTTTGCCCGAGCCTGAGGGGCCGATCAGCGCCAGCACTTCGCCGGGGGCGATGGTGAGCGTCAGGGGTTTCAGCACCTCGGTGCCGCGATACGACACGCTGACGCGGTCGAGCTGAATGCCCGACGGCCCGGCGATGTCCTGGCTGCGATCCCGCGCCTCGGCGCGGGAAGAGAGGGTAGAAGGCATCGTCAGCGTCATTCGGTCACCTGGTGCCAGCGGGAGATATCGGCGGACAGGCTGCTCACCACCTGATTCCAGTCCGGCGCCCAGATGTCCACGCCTTTCAGCGCCGCCTGCGACTGCTTGAAGTTATCGTCGGTCGGGGTGACGTCCTTACGCACCGGCATACCGTAGGAAATGGCGCTGACGCTGCTCTGCGCTTCTTTGCTCAGCAGGAAGTCGATCAGTTTTTTGCCGTTGGCGCTTTGCGGCGCGCCTTGCACCAGGCCGACATAGTAAGGCAGCACCAGCGTGCTGCGCTTGCCGTCCGGCCCGGCCGGCCAGAACACCTTCACGTTCGGGTTGCTGCGCATCTGCGCCAGGTTCATCTGCAGATCGCCGTTGGCCACCAGCAGCTCCCCTTTATTGACCAGCGCGGTCAGCTTGCCGGTGGAGGCCGAAGGGCCGACGTTGTTGCTTTGCAGCTTGCCGAGGTAGTCGAAACCGGCGTCTTTGCTGCCGAAGCTGTGGAACGCCTGCAGCATCACCGCGGTACCGTCACCCGCCTGGCCCGGCGTGGAGTACTGCAGCTTGTTGCGGAACTGCGCGTCCAGCAGCTGTTGGTAGCTGGCGGGCGCCTGCGGCAGCAGTTTGGCGTTATAGATGAAGCTCAGGTAGTTGTTCACCAGCGGCACGAACTGCGGCTGGGCGTTGGCGATCTGCGCCGCATCCTGCGGGGTGAAGTCCTGCAGCAGTTTTTCCGCGGCGGCGCGCTGGATGAACGGTGGCAGCGTCACCAGCACGTCGGCCTGCGGGTTGCTGCGCTCTTTCGACAGCCGCTCGACGATGGCGCCGGAACCGCCTTCGACGTACTGCACCTTGACCCCGGTTGCCTGAGTGAAGGCGTCAAACTGGGTTTGATACCAGCTGTGATCGCCGTCGTGCAGGCCATCGGCGGAGTAGACGGTCACCACCGCATCGGCGGCCCAGGCCGGCGCGGAGCCGAGTGCGATGGCGGTCATCACGACCAGACGAGAAAGTTTCATAGCTTCAGCCTCACTGTTGCGGGTTAATGCGAAACTGGTATACACCAGATATGCGGCCAAGCTAATCGGCGAATATGACAAACAAATGAAAGCGGCAAAATATATTTACCGGCAACGGGGATTGGGCGTGGGAGAGAAAAGGGGGCGGCAGGCGCAGCCCCGATATTCAGGAGATTAAAGCGTATCGACCTCGATGCGCAGGCTGTCGTGGCGCCAGTATTCGATATCGAAATCGAGAATGCGGCCGTGCTGATCGTAATTCAAGCGGCGCAGCAATAAGGCGGGCAGGCCGACCATGGCGCCGAGCGCGTTGGCGGCGCGGTAAGGCAGGGCGGTCGGGTAGAACGACAGGTGCATGTTGCTGTAAATCAAATCGTAATGCTGCTGATAAACCTCGGTCAAGCTGCCGTTGAGATCGTGGCGGAGCAGTTCCGGCACCCGCTGCGGCAGGCAGTGGTTCTCGCAATAGCAGATGGCGCGGCCGTCGGCATAGCGCACGCGGCGCAGCAGATACACCTGATCGAACGGCTCGAGCGCCAGCGGCTGCATCACGTCGAGCGGCACCGTGGTTTTTTCGCCGGACAGCAGCGCGATACGCGGCGTGCGCCCTTGCTCCTGGCAGAGGCGGTGGAAGTTGGTGTTCTGCGTCGGATCCAGCCACAGCCGTTCCGGCGTGACGAACCAGCCGCGGCGATCGGCGCGGTAGATGGCGCCGGTGGCTTCCAGCTGCGCCAGGCTCTCGCGAATGGTAACGCGGGTGGTAGAGAAGATGGCGCACAGCTCGCGCTCCGAAGGCAGCTTGTCGCCCGCCTGCAGCGCGCCGCGGGTGATGCGCGCCTGAAGCTGATCCTTGATCTGCAGGTAATGGGGCATATCGCCCTGATGTTCTTTCATTTCACCTCGCTATGGCATCGGCCCGACATTCCGGCACGCGCTTATTATACATAGCCAGATGAATTTTTTGTTTCACCGCGCTTTGTCGTTTGACCGGGGAAGGAATTTGCCGCCACAATGCCCGCAATCTGGTATAGACCAAATAGGTGAATGACATGTCCGATCGTAACTACCTGCTGTTGACCCCCGGCCCGTTGACCACGTCGAAAACGGTGAAAGAGGCGATGCTGTATGACAGCTGCACCTGGGATGAAGATTACAACCTGGGCGTGGTGCAGCGCATCCGCCAACGGTTGGTGGCGCTGGCGACGCCGTCCGCCGGTTACACCGCGGTGCTGCTGCAGGGCAGCGGCAGTTTTGCGGTGGAAGGCGTGTTGGGCACGGTCATCGGCCCGCAGGACAAGCTGCTGATCGTCAACAACGGCGCCTATGGGGCGCGAATGATCGAAATGGCGCGGCTAATGGATATTGACCACCACGCTTTCGACTGCGGCGAGGTCAATGAGCCGGACGTGGCGGCGATGGAGGCGGTGCTGAAAAGCGATGCGCGCATCAGCCATATCGCCATGGTGCACTGTGAAACCACCACCGGCATGCTCAACCCGCTGCAGAAGGTCGCCGGTCTGGCGGCGCGCAACGGTAAAACCTTTATCGTTGACGCCATGAGCAGCTTCGGCGGCATTCCGTTGGATGTGGACGCGCTGGGCATCGATTTTCTGATCAGCTCCGCCAACAAATGCATTCAGGGCGTGCCGGGCTTCGCTTTCGTCATCGCCCGCCGCAGCGAGCTGGAGAAATGCGCCGGCCGTTCGCGCTCGCTGTCGCTGGATCTGTATGCCCAGTGGCGCTGTATGGAAGACCAGGCCGGCAAATGGCGCTTTACGTCGCCGACCCACACCGTGCTGGCCTTCGCGCAGGCGCTGAAAGAGCTGGAACACGAGGGCGGTATTGCCGCGCGCCACCACCGCTATCAGACCAATCAGCGTCGGCTGGTGGCGGGCATGCGTGAACTGGGCTTTGAGACCCTGCTGGACGATGCGCTGCACTCGCCGATCATCACCGCGTTCTATTCGCCGAAGGCCGACACTTACCGCTTCGCCGAGTTTTATCAGCGCCTGAAGCAGCAAGGCTTCGTGATTTATCCCGGCAAAGTGTCGCAGAGCGACTGTTTCCGCATCGGCAACATCGGGGAAATTTATCCGCAGGATATCGAACGCTTGCTGGCGGCCGTCGGGCAGGCGATGTACTGGAATCAATAAGGATTGACCATGAAACAGATCAACGCAGTGATCCTCGACTGGGCCGGCACCACGGTGGACTTCGGCTCCTTTGCGCCAACGCAGATTATTGTCGAGGCGTTCAAGCAAACCTTCGATATCGACATCAGCCTGGCGGAGGCGCGCATTCCGATGGGGCTCGGCAAATGGCAGCACATCGAGGCGCTGGGCAAACTGCCGGCGGTCGACGCGCGCTGGCGGCAGAAGCTGGGCCGCTCGATGAGCCACCAGGATATCGACGCGCTGTATCAGGCGTTTATGCCGCTGCAAATCGCCAAAGTGATCGACTTTGCCGATCCCATCGAGGGCGTGCCGCAGGTGATTGCCGGGCTGCGCGAACAGGGCATCAAAATCGGTTCCTGCTCCGGTTATCCGCGCGCGGTGATGGAGGTGCTGGCGCCGGCCGCCGCGCAGCGCGGCTATGCGCCGGATTATTGGGTCGCCACCGACGATCTTGCGGCCGGCGGCCGACCGGGGCCGTGGATGGCGTTGCAGAACGTCATCGCGCTGGGCATCGATGCGGTGGCGCACTGCGTGAAGGTCGATGACGCGGTGCCGGGCATTGCCGAAGGGCTGAACGCCGGGATGTGGAGCGTCGGGCTGGCGCTGTCCGGCAACGAGTTCGGCGCTACCTGGTCGGAGTACCGTCAAATGGCGGCAGGGGAAATAGAGCAGCGCCGCACGGCGGCCGCCGATAAGCTGTACGCGGCGGGCGCGCATTATGTGATAGACACGCTGGCGCAATTACCGGATGTGATCGCCGATATCAACCGGCGGCTGGCGAACGGCGAGCGGCCGTAACGACCGAACGCGGGGCATAAAAAAACCGGGGATAATCCCCGGTTTTTTCGATCTGAGAGGGCGTTAGCTGTGAGCCAATTCGACTTCGTCTTCGCTGTCCATCACGGCTTTGTCGGTTTGCTTCATCAGCTGGCTGGTGATGGTGCCTGCCGCCATGGAGCCGTTGACGTTTAGCGCGGTACGGCCCATGTCGATCAGTGGTTCGACCGAGATCAGCAGCGCGACCAGCGTCACCGGCAGGCCCATCGCCGGCAGTACGATCAGCGCGGCGAAGGTGGCGCCACCGCCCACGCCCGCCACACCGGCGGAGCTGAGGGTGACGATGCCAACCAGGGTGGCGATCCACACCGGATCCAGCGGGTTGATGCCGACGGTCGGCGCAACCATCACCGCCAGCATCGCCGGGTAGAGGCCCGCACAGCCGTTCTGGCCGATGGTGGCGCCGAACGACGCCGAGAAGCTGGCGATGGATTCCGGCACGCCCAGACGACGGGTCTGCGCTTCCACGTTCAATGGAATGCTGGCGGCGCTGGAGCGGCTGGTGAAGGCGAAGGTGATCACCGGCCACACCTTGCGGAAGAACTTCATCGGGTTAACGCCGGTGAAGGCCAGCAGCACAGCGTGCACCACGAACATGATGGCCAGGCCGATGTACGAGGCCACCACGAAGCTGCCGAGCTTGACGATGTCGTGAATGTTGGAACCGGCGACCACTTTGGTCATCAGCGCCAGCACGCCGTACGGCGTCAGCTTCATGACCAGACGCACCAGCTTCATCACCCAGGCCTGCAGGGTGTCGATAGCCACCAGCACGCGCTCGCCTTTCGGCTTGTCGTCTTTCAGCAGCTGCAGCGACGCCACGCCGAGGAAGGTGGCGAAAATCACCACGCTAATGATCGACGTCGGGCTGGCGCCGGTCAGATCGGCGAACGGGTTTTTCGGGATGAACGACAGCACCATCTGCGGCACGGTCAGATCGGCCAGTTTACCCACGTAGTTGGTCTGGATCGCCGTCAGGCGCGCGCTTTCCTGCGCGCCCTGCACCAGGCCTTCGGCGGTCAGGCCGAACAGGTTGGTGACCAGCACGCCCACCAGCGCCGAGATCAGCGTAGTGAACAGCAGCGTGCCGATAGTCAGGACGCTGATTTTGCCCAGAGAAGAGGCGTTATGCAGCTTGGCCACCGCGCTCAGGATCGAGGCGAACACCAGCGGCATGACGATCATTTGCAGCAGTTGCACATAGCCGTTGCCGACGATGTTGAACCAGCTGATGGATTCTTTCAGTACCGGGTTGTCGGCGCCGTACACCAGCTGCAGGCCCAGACCGAATACTACGCCGACCACCAGGCCGACCAGCACTTTTTTCGCCAGGCTCCATTGCTTGTGGCGGGTTTGCGCCAGCAGCAAAAGAAGCGCGACAAACACCAGCACGTTAATCACGAGCGGAAGATTCATCCCCAATGTCTCCAATAATCTTTCTTATAAAAACGACTACGCATCACGTATGTCGCGATGTAAATATCGTAACAGTTTGCTGAGTGGCCTACTTATATCCAAATGGAATTTGATATAGCTTTTTGTGTTTTTTTGTTTGTTTTATATACACCAAGATGATGGATTGGGCGTATTTTTGTGATCAGAGTCTGATATTTCTGATTTGCTCGACATAGGATTGCACCGGCAGGGTGAAATCGCCTTGCCAGCAGATGGCAAACGCCACCAGGCACAGACACAGTACGCGCTCCAGCTGGTTGCCTTTTTGCGAGTTGAGCAGGGGCAGGCGAAAACGCCAGCGGCACGGCCACAGCAGCGGCACGCCGGCGGGCGTGAGCATGTCGGCCAGCAGATGGCTGAAGTAACCGATGATCATGGCGTGCATCGCATCGGCCGGGATCGGCCAGCTACGCGGCACGTCCAGCTGAAACAGCGCCATGCCGCCGGCGATCGCCAGCAGGCTGTGGGTGAAACCGCGGTGGCCGAAGGCACGGGCGATGGGCAGGGCGATCCAGCGCAGGCGCTGGCCCAGTACCGACTTGGGGTGATCGATGTCCGGCAGCAGCGAGGTGAGCAGCGCGGCGGGTATGATGTGCCACCAGTCGCCGGTAGCCAGCTCTGGCGTCACTTCCGCCTTCTTGGCGAAGATCGCGCAAGCGACAGAGAAAATGAGATGTCCTTCCGCGGTCATGCTGTTGCGATTCCGGCTGGTAAACTGTTAATTTATCCAGTATATGGGAAAATTCCCAGTAGTGGAAGCAGTTACCCTGTAACCAATTGTTTATTTTTCCCTGTTTTACAACGGCTTGTTACGGTGCTGCGTAACAAATCATCGATTTTGACTGGCGAGAACAAAAAGCGGGCGATGGGCGATGCATGAAGATGAGAAAAAAGACGGTGGCTTGGCGTGTGGCGGGAGGAAGCGGCGGCCTTGAACCGCGCTGCGTGGCAGTGACAACGCGCCGCGGGCCGTCGCTTTCCTTGCCACCCAGCATAATAACAACAGCATGCCGATTCAATAATAATGAAACGATGTTTCGTTTGTTTTGCGGCACGGATCCCTTTTATGGCGCAGAGCGGAAAGCCAGGGCGCCGATGACCGGCGCCGCAGGTCAGGCAAAGTGGGCGAGAGTGAGCTGTTCCAGGGTCTCCAGCTTGTGGTCCGCCAGCGCCCAGCGCGGATCGTGACGGTATTCGGCCGCCGGGATGACGATGGAACGCATGCGTGCGGCCTTGGTGGCGATCATGCCGTTAAAGGAGTCTTCCAGCGTGATGCAGCGCAGCGGATCGCTGCCCAGGCGCTCGGCGGCGATCAGGTAGACCTCAGGGTGTGGTTTGCTGTACGGCAGGTATTCGGCGGAAACCAGCTGATCGAAGTAACCGTCAAGATCGAACATCTTCAGCACCTGCTGTTGCATGTGCAGCGGCGAGGCGGAGGCGAGGCCAATGTTCAACCCCTGGCTGCGGCACAGCTCCAGCGCCTGCTGAACGCCCGGCAGCAGCGGGCGCGTCTCGTGCACCAGCTCGATGGCGCGCTCGATAATCCGCACCGACACCTCATCGAGCGAAACCCCTTGCCACGGCATCGCCTGGTACCACATCTTCACCACCAGATCGATGCGCAACCCCAGCGTGTCCGGCAGCTTGTGACGGTCAGACAGATCCAAACCCAGCGCGCCGAAGATATCCAGCTCGGCCTGCAGCCACAGCGGTTCCGAGTCGATCAACAAGCCGTCCATATCAAAAATTGCGGTTTCAATGCGTTGCGAATAAGCCATTAACGGTTAACTCCTGCCGGCGCGGGTGAATGTGCCCGACACTTTATCATCGCCGGTGACGAGACTAAAACTTTTGCCTGCGCGTTTGGCTTTTGCCAAAACGCAGGATATTCCACGCCTCGCGCAATTTTAGCCACCAGCGCTGATGTTGACGCTCGGTGACCTGTTGCAACATGCGTGCGTAGTCCAGCACCAAACCCGGCGTCCAGGTCATGCTTTCGCCGCGGCTGCGCAGTACCGCCAGCATCCACAGATTGGGATCCAGCACCAGCAACAGAAAGCGGCGCCACAGGTGTTTATCGCCCAGTACGCCTTCCAACGCGCTGTCGAGCGCGCCGATGACCGTGGTGGAACAGTTGCGTCGGGTCAGATTGTAGGTGGCGTCTTGCCGATAACGCAGCCAGAATGCGCGCAGCGCCGCCGGGTTATAGCGGTAGAATTGAATTTTCTTGTCCGGTGGGCACCAGGCGGCGATCTCACCCGGCAGGTCGGGCAGGAAACGCCCGTCGACGTTGTTCTGCTCGCCGGCATGCAACAACTGGCGGAAATCCTGAACGGAATGGCTGATGTCGTTGAGCGGGTAGTGACTGATATACACATCCGGCGCGAGCGCCAGGGCGGCATGACCGGTGGAGATATTGCCGCCGCCGTCGACCGCCGCGATGTATCGGTCGACGATGTAACGCCGGCGCGGATCTTTAGCCGCACCAATCGGTGTCCAGACGTACACCGTGAGTGGCGCAGTCTCATCCTCCGGGTGCGGTGGCTGCCGCGCGGGGTGCTGATTCAGAGAGAAGCTTGTCAGTCTCCGGGCGATACGCAATAAGGCCCAGCCGGAAAGCACCATCATCACGCCGAGGCAAAAGGGCACCGTCATCCGATGCGGCGCCGGCCAGCCGACAAAAATCATCAACGAAAGCAGGATCTCGCCGCCGCCCGCTAGCGCCACGCCTTTCCATCGACTGTGTTGAATCACCGTGGAGGAGGCGATGCGCACGGCGCCGTCAAGCAGCAGCGCGCTGCCAAACACCACGGTGGCGACGATGTTATCGTCTGCGGGCACGTCCAGCATTAAAAAGGCCATAAACACGAAACCCAATCCCTTCAGCAACACCGGCCTGCTGGCCGAAGAGCCGATCACCAGCGCAGCGGATATCGCCACCAGCCCCTCCAGCGCCAGGATGACCGCCAGCGCATCCAGCGCCAGCACCGACCGGCCATCCTGCAGTATGTCGAACAACATCAGCGCCCCTGCGGCTATCCACAGCCAACCGAACAGCACCAGCAGGCGGCGCTGGCCGTGCAGCGCCTGGGCGCCCAGCAATAAGATAATCAGTCGAATCATGGCGGCCTCTGTCCGAATGGATAACGTTACCCCTTCAATGATAGTGTGCCGGCGCCGTTAAGTTTTTGATTTCGACGAATTCGGCTAAGCTTGTAGCACAGAGGGAGTGAAGAAAACGGTGGGCGAGTTTCGCCAACAGCAGGTAGACTTAGCCGATTCGGTTACGTCGCTAACAAGGGGAACACATGACGTATCAACAGGCCGGGCGTCTCGCCATTTTGAAACGCATTCTCGGATGGGTGGTTTTTATCCCGGCGTTGCTGTCGACGCTGATTTCCGTGCTGGGTTTTATCTATCAGCACAGTGAAAAAACCAAGGGCATCAACGCAGTGATGCTGGATTTTGTCCACGTGATGGTGGACATGGTGCGTTTCAACACGCCGTTCCTGAACCTTTTCTGGTACAACTCACCGGTGCCTGACGTGGATAAAAGCCTGTTCAGCGGCGCCAATCTGATGTTCATCATCATCTATATTCTGATTTTCGTCGGGCTGGCGCTGCAGGCCTCCGGCGCGCGCATGTCGCGTCAGGTCAAGTTCATCCGCGAAGGGTTAGAAGACCAGATGATCCTGGAGCAGGCCAAGGGCAGCGAAGGGCACACGCGCCAACAGCTTGAGGAGCGCATTACGCTGCCGCACCACACCATCTTCCTGCAATACTTCCCGCTGTACATCCTGCCTATCGTGATTGCGGTGATCGCCTGGTTCGTGATCCGCCTGTTGGGGCAGTTGGCCGGCGCGGCCTGAACCATGAACGGGGCGCCAAGGGGCGCCCTGGAACGTTACGACGCCTCGGGCTGCAACAGCGCCTCCACCGCGCGTTGCGCAGCCACCAGATGCTGGCCGCCGAACAGGTTGCTGCGGTTGAGAAGGTAGTACAGCTGATACAACGGCTGACGCTCGATAAACCCGGCCCCCAGCGGCCATACGCTCTGATAGCCGTCGTAGATCTGCGGCGGCAGCTCCGGATACAGCGGCAGCATCGCCAAATCGCACTCTCGGTCACCCCAGTAGCTGGCCGGGTCGAACAGGATCGGCCCGTTGGCGGCCATCGCGCAGTTACCCGGCCACAGGTTGCCATGCAGCAGCGAAGGCTGCGGCTGGTGGTGCTGCAAGCGCAGATACACCCGATCGACAATGTCGTCGATATCGCCGAAGGTCATGCCTTTCTCCGCCGCCAGCTGCAGCTGCCAGCCGATGCGCTGCTCGGCGAAGAATTCCGACCAGCGGCGCTGCCAGGCGTTGGGTTGCGGGGTGGTGGTCAGATCGCTGTCGAAGTCGAGACCGAACTGCGGTTGTTCGCTCCACTGATGCAGGTGCGCCAGTTGCTGGCCCAGACAGTAGGCGCCGTGGGCGTCGAGGGGTTTCAACTGCTGATACTCCAGCAGCAGGAAGCTGTAGTCGCGATCGCTGCCGACGCCATACACTTCCGGTACCCGCACGCTTTTGCTGCGCGCCAGCAACGCCAGCTGATCGGCCTCGGCGGTGAATATCGGCAGTTGTTCACGGGCGTCGCATTTCACGAACACCTCGTTGTCACCGTAACTCACGCGCCACGCCGGGTGAATGTCGCCCCCGGGCAGTTCAATCCTTTCGCGTATCTCTGCGCTGCCAAGATGTTCACTTAACAGACGGCTAACGGCTTGCCACATGGTATTTCCCCCTCTGTGCTGCCTGATAATTCATTAGGTTAGCGTCTTTCCCGTGGTGAAAACACGACGCGGCGCACAGCCGGCGTCAAAGGCGGCGATTTTTTCAGCGCCTCGCCAGCTCAAAGTATATACCCTATTGATTAATTTAAGCGCAATACCGATTGCAACTTGATGACAACGGATAAGCCAGCGGAGGAATAGGATGCGGCGGGGCACACCGCCGCATCAGAGGGGCGTTTAACTGCCCATCGGGGCATTTTGGTTACCCTGTAACGGGCGCAGCTTGCTGTACAACAAGGCGACAACGAACAGCACGGCCTGCACGATGACGATACAGGGCCCGGTGGCGCCGTCGATGTGGAAGCTGATCAGGGTGCCGAGCACGCAAGAGAACACCGACACCACCGTTGCCACCATCAGCATGCGATCAAACCGGCGGCACAGCATAAAGGCGATGATGCCGGGGGCGATCAGCATGGCGATCACCAGGATCACCCCCACGGCCTGCAGCGAGGCGACGATGGTCATCGCCAGCAGGCAAAGCAGCCCGTAGTGCAGAAGCTTGACCGGCAGGCCAATCACCCGGGCGTGGTGCGGGTCGAAACAGTACAGCATGAAGTCTTTGCGCTTGAGCAACACCACCGCCAGGGTGATGCCGGCAATCAGCAGGGTTTGCTTCAGCTCGCCGTCGGTGATGCCCAGCATGTTGCCGAACAGAATGTGGCTTAGGTGTTGGTCGGTGTCGATGCGCGAGAACAGCACCAGGCCGAAGGCGAACATGCCGGAAAAGACGATGCCCATCACCGTGTCTTCTTTCACCCGGCTGTTCTCTTTCAGGTAGCCGGTGGCCACCGCGCAAAAGATGCCGGAGAGGAAGGCGCCGATCGCCAGCGGGATGCCGACCACGAACGCCACCACGATGCCGGGCAGTACCGCGTGCGAGATGGCGTCGCCCATCAGCGACCAGCCTTTGAGCACCAGATAGCAGGAGAGCACGGCGCACACTACGCCGGTGACGATGGCGGCGACGATCGCCCGCTGCATGAACGGGTAGGCGAAGGGTTCGCTGAGCAGTTGATACAGGGTGTCCATCAGCGGCCTCCGGTTTGCGAATGCGCCACACGGCGCCGGGACGCCAGCAGGCCGTGTTTCGGCGCGAAGAAGAACGCCGCCAGGAACACCAGCGTTTGCAGGGTGACGATCACCCCGCCGGTGGCGCCATCGAGGAAGAAACTCAGGTAGGCGCCGATGCCGCTGGTCAATGCGCCGATGATGATGGCGATGATCACCAGCCGGCTGAAGCGGTCGGTCAGCAGATAGGCGGTGGCGCCCGGCGTGATCACCATGGCGATCACCAAAATGGCGCCGACGGTTTGCAGCGCGGCGACGGTGCAGGCGCTGAGCAGGGTGAAGAACAGGATCTTCAGCTTCAGCGGCGACAGGCCGATCGATACCGCGTGGCTTTCGTCGAAGAACACCGCCAGCAGGTCTTTCCACACCAGACACAGGATCAGCAGCGAAACGCCGATGATGATTTCCACCTGCAGCACGTCTTCGTCGGCGATGCCGAGGATATTGCCGAAGATGATCGACTGTACGTTGACCGAGGTGGGGTTGAGCGACACGATCAGCAGGCCGACGGCGAAGAAGGTGGAGAAGATGAAGCCGATGATGGCGTCTTCGCGCAGGCGGGTGATGTGGCGCACCAGCGTCATCGCCAGCGCCGCCAGCATGCCGGTAAAGAAGGCGCCGGCGGCGTAGGGCAGGCCGAGGGCGTAGGCGCCGGCCACGCCGGGCACCACCGAGTGCGACAGCGCATCGCCCATCAACGACCATCCCTTCAGCATCAGATAGGCGGACAGGAACGCGCAGGCGGCGCCGACGATGGCGCTGACCCAGATGGCTTTCACCATGTAGTTATAACTGAAAGGTTGCAGCAGAAGGTCCAGCATCAGGATTGTTTCTCCCTGGCCTGGCTGTTGGCCGGCGGATCGCTCTTGGTGTGGCCGTAGAACACCGCCGGGCGCTCATCGTCGGTCAATACCGTAACGGTGCGCGGATCGTTGTCGTCGTGCAGATCCGGGCCTGAGAGGTTGATATGGCGCAGCACGCCGCCGAATGCCTGCTCCAGGTTGCTCTGCGTGAAGGTGGTTTCGGTTGGGCCGGCGGCCAGCACCGTGCGGTTGATGAGGATCACCCGATCGCAAAACTCCGGCACGCTGCCGAGGTTGTGGGTGGAGACCAGGATCAGATGCCCCTCGTCGCGCAATGCGCGCAGCAGCTCGATAATGGCATTCTCGGTTTTCACATCCACGCCGGTGAACGGTTCATCCAGCAGCAGCACCGTGCCCTGTTGCGCCAGCGCGCGCGCCAGAAACACGCGCTTTTTCTGGCCACCGGACAGCTCGCCGATCTGCCGACCGCGCAGCTCGCTGAGGCCGACGCGCTCCAGCGCCTTGTCGACCCGCAAACGATCCTCGCGCGACGGAATGCGCAGGAAATTCATCTTGCCGTAGCGGCCCATCATCACCACGTCTTCCACCAGCACCGGGAAGTTCCAGTCGACGTCTTCGGTCTGCGGCACGTAGGCGATCAGATTCTTTTTCAGCGCGTCCGCCACCGGTTTGTCGCTCAGCGACACCCGGCCGGCGGTGGGTCTGACCAGGCCCATGATGCTTTTGAACAACGTCGATTTACCGCTGCCGTTGACGCCGACCAGTGCGCAGATCGAGCCGCCGCTCAGGGTAAAGCTGGCGTTGTGAATGGCGGTGTGTCCGTTGTTGTAGGTCACGGTGACGTCGTCCACGTTCAATTCAGGGCGGACAAACGGTTCATGGGTCATTGATCGAATCCTTTGGCGATGGTTTGCACGGTGGTGTTAAGCAGGTCGATATAGGTCGGCACCGGGCCGTCGCGGGTGGACAGCGAATCCACGTACAGCACGCCGCCGTATTTGGCGCCGGTTTCTTTCGCTACCTGCTTGGCCGGCTTGTCGGAAATGGTGCTTTCGCTGAACACCACCGGAATATGGTGGGCGCGCACCGCGTCGATTACCCGGCGCACCTGCTGCGGCGAACCTTGCTCATCGGCGTTGATCGGCCACAGATAGACTTCTTTCAGCTGATAGTCCTGCGCCAGGTAGCTGAAAGCGCCTTCGCTGGTCACCAGCCAACGCTGTGCGGTCGGAATGCGCGCCAGGCGTTCGCGCAGTGGGGCGTCCAGTGCGCCGATTTTCTCTGCGTAGGCTTTGGCGTTGCGGTTATAGGTTTCCGCATGTGCCGGATCGTGCTCCACCAGGGCTTTGCGAATGTTCTCGATGTACACCAGCGCGTTGCTTGGCGACATCCAGGCATGCGGGTTCGGGTTGCCGTTATACGGCCCTTCGCGGATCGGCAGCGGAGTGATGCCTTCGGTCACAACCGCCGCCGGCACCTGTTTGATGTTTTCGAAGAAGCGCTGGAACCAACGTTCCAGGTTCATGCCGTTCCACAGGATCAGGTCGGCGTGCTGCGCTTTGACGATGTCGCGCGGAGTCGGTTGATAGTCGTGGATCTCGGCGCCCGGCTTGGTGATGGATTCCACCACGGCGGCGTCACCGGCCACGTTCTGGGCAATGTCCTGAATGATGGTAAAGGTCGTCACCACGCGCAGCTTTTTATCCGCCAGCGCGTGTTGACTGACCAAGGCGGTGCCGAGCAGTAGGCAGGCGAGCGTAAAAGGGCGTAACAGTGCGGCAGCGCGGGAAGGGCGACTGCGACGAAAAGCGCAACTTATCAATGGCATGATGACGTCTCCTGGTTCAAATGAAAATGATTATCAATATCAATTGAAGCGAAGTCAAGCGTCACTTGCCCACCGCCGGCGGGGTATTTCTCCAACTGAAAAAATAATACCGTCCGGGGAGTTATAGCATTTTATGTATCAGTATGTAACCGCTGAAGGTAGTCCTCACAGGCGCATATCGTCACCTCCGGCTGTTTTCCCAATGCCAACTGCCCGAACCCCTGCGCCAGGCGCAGTACATCCTCTTGATCCAGCACGGTTATGAACGCGAAACTGTTGCTGCCGAGCTCATGGTGAACGCCATTTTCGTCTGTCACCGACGTGACAAAACCTTCGCGCGTCAATTGCCCGGTCAGCTTCGCCAGGTCGGTTAATCCCGCTTCCTGATAGCGAAAAGTCACCACAAAGCAGTTTGTTGCAGATTGACTCATAAATCACCTCTTGGTATATGGATAGCTTGAGATTAGCCCAAAAAATTACTGCAGGTGTCCTTACAAGTTGTATATGCTACGCAACTCATTGAAAGGAGTGAGGGATTCTGTGAAAACAAAAATAGGTTGCCTTACGGCAATTTTGCTTTTGTCGGGGTGCGCCAAAGACCCACAAACGGCAAGCAATATTTCAGGCAGTGGCACAACGCGCGGCGGTTGGTTAAAACCCCCTCCGCAGGCACCGGTAAACCGCACAGGCACCCCGGTTGCTTATAACGATTACATTCGTCAGGCCGCCAGCAACTACGGCGTTGACGAAACGCTGATTAAAGCGATTATTCAGGTGGAGTCCGGGTTTAACCCGAACGTGGTCAGCACCTCGAACGCAGTGGGATTGATGCAGCTTAAGGCTTCTACCGCCGGCCGCGACGCCTATCGCATGAAAGGACGAAACGGGCAACCCAGCTCGCGTGAGCTGAAAGATCCGGCGGTCAATATTGATCTGGGAACGGCCTATATCAATATTCTTCAAAGCCAGCAGCTAGCCGGGATCAACAACCCTCAGACTCTGCGTTATGCCACCATCGTTTCGTACGTGAACGGGGCGGGTGCCATGTTACGCACCTTCTCCTCGGACAAGCGTGTGGCGGTGAATCGCATCAATCAGATGAGTCCGGACGAGTTTTATCAGCACATCCAGAAAAAGCACCCGGCACCGCAGGCGCCGCGCTATTTGTGGAAGGTGACCACCGCCTACCAGGCGATGTCGCAGTAACCCTCTCTTTTGTCGAATCGGCCGCTGAACGCGGCCGATTTTGTTTATGGCGCCGCTTAAGAGCACGACGCACCTCTCATTTTTCGTTATTTCCTCGCCGGTTATCAGAAAAACCGCACAAAAAGTTAAATTTACGTTAGCAGATAAATCTTTACGTTCATTCAATAAGTTACCGGTAACATTTTTGCATTTGCTCGCATTCTGACCTTCAATAAATAGACAAATAAGTAACAAATTATTTTAAAAACCCGTATCGATCGCAAGGTTGCGGTTAAATAGTTGTGACTATCTTTGGATGGAATGTGACATGTCGAATCATAAAACCAACAATTCGCGGCGCGATTTCTTGTTGAAATCGATGACCTTAATTCCTGCGGCGGTAATTGGTGGCAGTGGCGTTGGCGCGCTGACGGCACCGGCACCAGCGGTCGCGGCCCCGAACACTTCAACGCAGAACGATTACCAACCGACCTTTTTCACCCCGGAAGAGTGGGCCTTCATCAGGGCCGCCGTCGCGCGCCTGATCCCGGCCGACGAACGCGGCCCTGGCGCACTGGAAGCCGGCGTGCCGGAGTTTATCGATCGCCAGATGAATACCCCATACGCCACCGGCTCCATCTGGTACATGCAGGGGCCATTCAACCCCGATGTGCCGAAGGAGATGGGTTATCAGCTGCCGCTGGTGCCCAAGCAAATCTACAACCTCGGCATCAGTGACGCCGACGCCTACAGCAAGAAAACCGCCGGCAAGCCCTTCGCCGAACTGGATGGCGCACAGCAAGACGCCATGCTGCAAAAGTTCGAGTCCGGCGAGGCGGAGTTCCAGCAGCTGCCGTCGAAACTGTTCTTCTCCTATCTGTTGCAAAACACCCGCGAAGGTTTCTTCAGCGATCCTATCCATGGCGGCAACAAAGACATGGTGGGCTGGAAGCTGATTAATTTTCCGGGCGCGCGCGCCGATTTTATGGACTGGGTTGAGCGAGGGGAGCGTTATCCCTTCCCGCCCGTCTCGATTCGTGGGGAGAGGGGCTGATCATGGCAACGGTAATGAAAAAAGTAGATGCGGTGATCGTCGGTTTCGGCTGGGTGGGCGCGATCATGGCCAAAGAGCTGACCGAGGCCGGCCTCAACGTGGTGGCGTTGGAGCGTGGCCCGATGCGCGACACCTATCCGGACGGTTCTTATCCGCAGGTGATCGACGAGCTGACCTATAACATCCGCCGCAAACTGTTCCAGGATCTGTCGAAAAGCACCGTCACCATTCGCCACAACAGCAGCCAGACCGCGGTGCCTTACCGCCAGCTGGCGGCGTTCCTGCCGGGCACCGGCGTTGGCGGTGCCGGCCTGCACTGGTCGGGCGTGCATTTTCGCGTCGATCCGATCGAACTGCGCATGCGCAGCCACTATGAAGAGCGCTACGGCAAAAACTTCATTCCGAAGGACATGACCATCCAGGACTTCGGCGTGACCTACGACGAGCTGGAACCGTTCTTCGATAAAGCGGAGAAAGTGTTCGGCACCTCCGGCACCGCCTGGACCATCAAAGGGCAGAAAGTGGCGCAGAAGGGCGGCAACCGCTTTGCGGCGGATCGTTCCAGCGACTTCCCGCTGCCGGCGCAGAAAAATACCTACTCCGCCCAGCTGTTCGAGAAAGCGGCGCTGGAGGTGGGTTATCACCCTTACAACCTGCCGTCCGCCAACACCTCGGACTCTTACACCAACCCGTACGGCGCGCAGATGGGCCCGTGCAACTTCTGCGGTTTCTGCAGCGGCTACGCCTGCTACATGTATTCCAAGGCCTCGCCGAACGTCAACATCTTGCCGGCGCTGCGCATGGAGAAACGTTTCGAGCTGCGCACCAACGCCAACGTGCTGAAGGTCAACCTGACCGACGACAAGTCTCGCGCCACCGGCGTGAACTACGTCGATGCGCAGGGCCGCGAGATTGAACAGCCGGCCGATCTGGTGATCCTGGGCGCGTTCCAGTTCCACAACGTGCACCTGATGCTGCTGTCCGGCATCGGCAAGCCTTACGATCCGGTGACCGGCGAAGGCGTGGTCGGGCGCAACTTCGCCTACCAGAACATGACCACCATCAAGGCGTTCTTCGATAAAGACGTGTTCACCAACCCGTTCATCGGCGCCGGCGGCAACGGCGTGGGCGTGGACGACTTCAACGCCGATAACTTCGACCATGCCAAAGAAGGCTTCGTCGGCGGTTCGCCGTTCTGGGTCAACCAGGCTGGCACCAAGCCGATCTCCGGCCTGCCGACGCCTCCGGGCACCCCGGCCTGGGGCAGCAAATGGAAAGCGGCGGTGGCGGATGCCTACACCCACCACGTTTCGATGGACGCCCACGGCGCGCACCAGTCGTACCGCAACAACTATCTGGATCTCGATCCCAACTACAAGAACGTCTTTGGCCAGCCGCTGCTGCGCATGACGTTCGACTGGCAGGAAAACGACATCAAGATGGCGCAGTTCATGTACGACAAGATGGCGCCGATCGCCAAGGCGATGAACCCGAAACTGATCGCCGGCAGCCCGAAAAACGCCAACAGCCACTTCGACACCACCAGCTACCAGACCACCCATATGAACGGCGGCGCGGTAATGGGGGAAGATCCGAAGACCAGCGCGGTCAACCGCTATCTGCAGAGCTGGGACGTGCACAACGTGTTCTCGATCGGCGCATCGGCCTTCCCGCAAGGGCTGGGCTACAACCCGACCGGCACCGTGGCGGCGCTGGCTTACTGGTCTGCCCGCGCCATTCGCGAGCAGTATCTGAAAAACCCAGGCCCATTGGTGCAGGCATAAGGACGGCGAACGATGAAAGCATTTGTACCGGCACTGGTTCTCAGTGCAGTGAGTTTTTCCGTTTGGGCGCAGGACGCCACCGTCAGCAGCGAGCTGATCAAGCGCGGTGAATACCTGGCGCGCGCCGGCGACTGCGTGGCTTGCCACACCGACGGCAAGAGCGGCAAAACCTTCGCCGGCGGTCTGGCGATGGAGACGCCGATCGGCACCATTTACTCCACCAACATCACGCCGGACAAGAAAACCGGCATCGGCGATTACAGCTTCGAGGATTTCGACAACGCGGTGCGTAAGGGCGTAGCCAAAAACGGCAGCACCCTGTACCCGGCGATGCCGTACCCGTCGTTCGCACTGGTGAAAGAGGACGACATGCGCGCCATGTATGCCTATTTCATGCACGGCGTGCAGCCGGTGGAGCAGGCCAACAAGGATTCCGACATCCCGTGGCCGCTGTCGATGCGCTGGCCGCTGAGCATCTGGCGCGGCATGTTCGCGCCGTCGCCGGCGGATTTCGTCGCTGACGCCAAGGCCGATCCGGTGATTGAGCGCGGCCGCTACCTGGTGGAAGGTCTGGGCCACTGCGGTGCCTGCCATACCCCGCGCAGCATCACCATGCAGGAAAAAGCGCTGAGCAACAGCGAAAGCGACGACTACCTGTCCGGCAGCAACGCGCCGATCGACGGCTGGGTGGCTTCCAGCTTGCGCAGCGACCGTAAGGATGGCCTGGGCAGCTGGAGCGAAGCCGAGCTGACCGAGTTCCTGAAAACCGGCCGTAACGACAAGGCGATCGTGTTTGGCGGCATGAGCGACGTGGTGGAGCACAGCCTGCAATACCTGAGCGACGACGATCTGACCGCCATCGCACGCTACCTGAAATCGCTGCCGCCGAAAGACGGCAAGCAGCAGGCGGCACCGGTCGAAGACAGCGTGGCCAAGGATCTGTGGCGCGGTGACGACAGCAAGCCCGGCGCGGCGCTGTATGTCGATAACTGCGCGGCCTGCCACCGCACCGACGGCGTGGGCTATAAGCGCGCCTTCCCGTCGCTGAAGGGCAACCCGGTGGTGCAGACCGAGGACGCGACCTCGCTGATCCACATCGTGCTGACCGGTAACACCACGCCGGTGGTGCAGGGCGCGGTGTCCAACATCACCATGCCGCCGTTTGGCTGGCGTCTGAACGATCAGCAGGTGGCGGACGTGGTGAACTTCATCCGTACCAGCTGGGGCAACAGCGCCAAACCGGTGAGCGCCTCCGACGTGGCCGACGTGCGTAAAGACCGCTCGATGATCCGCGACGAGAAGGAGATGGGCAGCGCCGAGGTGCCGGACCATCCGGACGCGAAGAAGTAAACCGCTTAAGGGCTCCGCAAGGAGCCCTTAGTTTTTCCTGCCCGTGCCGGTTTTTTCAGCATTTTCTGTTCGCAAATCATCCGTTCAGCCGATAAAACATAGACCCGCAGCGGATTTTTCATTATCCTTTGCCGTCCTTTCATCAGGCGTAAGTATGAAATATCGCTTTAATTCACTGATTACTATTAAAAAATTCGCGGAGAAGGATATCCCGTTAGGCGCAATCGTTGGCGCTGCAGATTAAGGTAGACTGTCTCATGAGTACGATTTCTCCCGATTCAGGCACGCTGACGGCCGCTCAGCCTGCCAAATGGAACAAAACCGACACCGTCTGGATGTTCGGTCTCTATGCCACCGCGGTGGGCGCCGGCACATTGTTCTTGCCGATCAACGCCGGTTTGAACGGCCCGCTGGTGCTGCTGTTGATGGCGCTGTTCGCTTTCCCGTTGACCTATTTGCCGCACCGCGCGCTCAGCCGCTTCGTGCTTTCTGGCTCCAGCCGCGACGGCAATATTCACGATGTGGTGGTGGAACACTTCGGCGTGCTGGCCGGAAAAATCATCATGATGCTGTATCTGATGGCGTTCTTCCCGATCGTGCTGGTGTACAGCATTTCGATCACCAACGCGCTGGACAGCTTCCTGATCCACCAGTTCCACGTGGCGCCGCTGCCGCGTATCTGGCTGAGTCTGGCGGTGGTCGTAGTGCTCAATCTGGTGCTGCTGCGTGGCAAAGACAGCATCGTGGCGGCGATGGGCATGCTGGTGTTCCCGCTGCTGGTGTTCCTGATGGGTATTTCGCTGTACCTGATGCCGAGCTGGAATACCGCCAACTTCGTGCACGGCCTGGCCACCACCCGCTTCGACACGCCGGGGCTGTGGCATTCACTGTGGCTGGCGGTGCCTGTGATGGTGTTTTCCTTCAGCCATGCGCCGATCATCTCCTCCTTCGCCTCGACCCAGAAGAGCCTGTATGGCGACAAGGCGGAGCGCCGCTGCGCGCGCATCATGCGCTACAGCTATGTGCTGATCTGCGTTACCGTGCTGTTTTTCGTGTTCAGTTGCGTGCTGAGCCTGTCCCATGAAGACATGCAGCAGGCGAAAGATCAGAACATCACGGTGCTGACCACGCTGGCCAACAAGTTTTCCAACCCGCTGATCGCCTATCTCGGCCCGGTGATGGCAATGCTGGCAATGGCTAAATCCTATCTCGGCACCTCGCTGGGGGTGACGGAAGGGGCGACCAGCCTGATCGATGGCGTCACGCGCGCGGTCGGCAAGCCGCTCAGCTCGCGCATGACGCACCGCATCTCGGCGGTGGCACTGTTCCTGCTCACCTGGGCGGCGACGGTGTGGAACCCCAGCGCGCTGCACATCATCGAAACCATCAGCGGCCCGCTGATTGCAGCGATCCTGTTCATCCTGCCGATGTACGCGGTGCGTGCGGTGCCGGCCATGCGCCAATATCGCGCGGCGAGCAACGTCTTCGTGCTGGTGATGGGCTTGATTGCGCTGTCGGCGCTGATCTACGGCCTGATGTGATCCCCTGGGCGCGCCGGCTCCGGTGCGCCTCTTATCCTTCCTTTACACATCCCTTTGCAATTAATCGCCGGCATGCTGGGCGTTATCTTTGATAATGCAAGCCATTCTCATTAGTATTTCCTGAATGTATTCATGACTAAGGAGTCTTTCGTGCACCGTCGAATCACTTTGCCGGCGCTGGTCTGCGCCGCCTTACTCGCCTCTCCGGCGATGGCCACTACCTATCCGTTGACCCTGACCGACACCTCCGGCCAGACGGTCACCCTCCCGCAGGAGCCGAAACGCATCGTGGTGCAGGACGGGCGCGACATTCTCACGCTGGCGCTGCTCGATCGCGCCAACCCGTTCGGCCGGCTGGTGGCCTGGAATAACCTGCTGAAGAAAAGCGACGCGGCGACCTGGGAAATCTTGCAGAGCAAATGGCCGGCGGCGAAAAACATCATCGACATGGGATTCAGCGATAAAGGCGAGGTGAATCTGGAGAGCGTGATCGCCAAGCGCCCCGATCTGATGATCGCCCAGCTGCGCTCCAAGCCTTCGCTGAGCCAAACCGGCGTGCTGGATAAGCTGAAGGCGCTGAACGTGCCGGTGCTGTTTATCGATACCATGCTCAAGCCGGTGGAAAACACGCCGAAAAGCGTGACGCTGTTGGGGGAAACCCTCAACCGTGAAAGCGAAGCCAAGCAATATACCGATTATTATCAGCAGCATTATCAGGCCATTCTGGCCAAAACGCAGGCGGTGGCACCCAAACCGTTGGTGTTCTTCGAAGCCAAGGCCGGTCTGAATGGCCTGGAATCCTGCTGCTTCACCCATGCGCACGTCGGCTGGGGCGCGTTGGTCGAAGCGGTCGGCGCGCGTAACATCGGTTCTGCGCTGCTGCCGGGTGCGACCGGCGACGTGGCGCTGGAAAAAGTGATCAGTATGAAACCGGATGCGTATATCGTTTCCGGCTCGCAGTGGGCCAGCAAGACCAATGCCGCGGTGCCATTCGGCTATGGCGTGACGCAGCAGCAGGTGGATGAGGCCTTCAACCGCATGAAACAGCGCCCGGGGTTCTCGCAGGTGTCGGCGGTGAAGGAAGGGCGGTTCTACGGCATCTACCATAACTTCTACAACCACCCGTACAACATCGTGGGGCTGGAGTATCTGGCGAAGTTTATCTATCCGGCGCAGTTCCCGGATCTGGATCCGGCCAAGACCTACAGCGAGATCCTCAGTCGCTTTACCGAAGTGCCGGAAGGCAATGGCATTTTGGGCGCGCAGGCGCCGGCGGGGAAATAACGGCAACGGGCGCGACGATCGCGCCCGTTTTGTATGATCAGGCGGCCGGCGTATAGGTGGAGATAATCTCCAGCACGCCGTTGATGATGAACTGTACGCCCATGCACACCAGCAGGAACCCCATCAGGCGCGAGATCGCCTCGATGCCGCTTTTCCCCACCAACCGCATGATGGCGCCGGAACTGAGCAGGCAGGCCCACAGGATCACCGCGACCGTCAGGAAGATGGCGACCGGCGCCACGGCCAACACCCAGGGTTCAAAACCCAGCGAGTTCGCTTTGACGCTCGACGCCGAGCTGATGATCATCGCGATGGTGCCCGGCCCGGCGGTGCTCGGCATGGCCAGCGGCACGAAGGCGATGTTGGCCGACGTCTTGTGGCGCAGCTCGTGCGACTTGCTCTCCACCTCCGGCGCGTCTTCGGGGCTCTGCTGCGGGAACAGCATGCGAAAACCGATGAAGGCGACGATCAGGCCGCCGGCGATGCGCAGGCCGGGGATCGAAATGCCGAAGGTGTTCATCACCACCTGCCCGGCGTAAAACGCCACCGTCATGATGCAGAACACATAAACCGAGGCCATCAGCGACTGCTGATTACGCTCTTCGCGCGTCATATTGCCGGACAACCCGAGCAGCAACGCCACCGTGGTCAGCGGGTTGGCCAGCGGCAACAGCAGCACCAAACCCAGTCCGATGGCCTGGAATAACTGCAAAATACCCGTCATAAAATAGACTCCCTGTGCAACGTTCAAGCCGCCAAACGGCGGCCCATGAGCTGAACAGCCTAGCCTGCCGTACGCCTGGCGGCAATGGGGATAGCTCGTAACGTTAATTAACCGTCGGCCCGGGCGTTCAGCGTCGCCGGCCGGCGAAATTCGTCGGCGGGAGCCTCATCGTCATCGCCGCACTCGCCGGCGAGCTCAGGTTCATCCTCACACCCCAGCGGCGCCTCGTTGACCGCGATCGCGCGCGGCACCGAACGCGCGCCAAAATGCACCAGCCCATATAACGTCGCCAATGCCGCGCACGCCACGATGAGGGCTGCGAGTAACCGGTTCATGTTTTGCGCTAAGACCCTGTTCACTGGTGGATAGCGTAAGAATAGTGATGCTAAGACGGTCTGTCAGCGTATCGCCGCTGAGAGTAGACGCACTCTTGATGTTATTATCATTAATTATTTTTAACTGTTTTCACCCTTTAACCGCCTGATTGATGAAGCGAGTCTATAATGGTAAGGCTTTCTGGCATTTCTTTATAATCGAAAACTTAAAAGGAGTTTTACTATGGAAGTGGCAAAAGAATGGGTAGCGGCGAAAAAAATCTCCTGGGGCAGCGTCATCGGCGGCGTGATCACCGTATTGGCTGTTTCACTGCTGCTGTCGACGTTAGGCACCAGTCTTGGATTCTCCATCGTGGATCCGACATCAGACGATCCGATAAACGGCGCCGGTACCACCGTAGTGATTTGGTCCGCTGTTTCAATCATTATTAGTTTGGCCGCCGGCGCTTTTATTGCTGGGCGTTTGGCTGCTAATGACGGACTTATTCATGGCTTCCTGGTCTGGGCTACGTCACTGATTGTGGCGGCGGTACTGGGTGGGATGCTGGTCGGGTCTGCAGTGAAGGCGACCGGCAATGCGCTGGGCGCTATCGCTTCGACCTCCGGCAGCTTGCTCTCCGGCGCCGGTTCAGCGATTGGCAAAGGGGCATCCGGATTGGCGGACGCCGGCGGTAAAGTGTTTGACAAGTTGGGCATTGACACAACCTTGGAACCTGAACAGCTGCAAGGCGATGTGGTTACGGCGCTTAAAAAAAGCGGTATCCCGTCATTGCAGCCTGAATTCATGCAACAGCAGTTGAATGCGGCCAAAACTGATTTGGCGGACGCAGTAAAAGCCCTGGCACTTCAGCCTGACAATAGCGACGCCATTATTAATCAACTGGTCGCCAAGCTTAAAAAACAGGGTGAGGCCATCTCGCAAGATGTGGATCAAGACGCCCTGAAAAAGGCCTTGGCAGAAAATACCGATATGACGCCGCAGGAAGTGGACCAGACGGTGAAGAATTTGGTCGAAGCCAAAAATAAAACTGCGCAGCTGGTTAATCAGCGTTTGGATGACGCCGAAGCAAAAATCAATCAGGCAAAACAGGAGTATGTGGAGCTGAAACAGAAAGCGCGCGAACAGGCTGCCGCTGCTGCAGACGAATTGTCGCGGGCCGCATTATGGTCATTCTTTGCGCTGTTGATTGGCGCAGTGGTCAGTGCGTTGGCAGGCTTGTGGGGCGTTAACACCAATGCCCGCCGTATCGCGGTATCACCTGCGCAGGCGTAATCTTCGGGCTCCTTTGCGCGTCTCGATGATAGAGGGATGAGAGCCTGGAATACTGACGACGATGAAGTGACAGCCAGGAAAGACTGGCCCCACCCCGGCCCAGGTGCCGGGGTTTTTTTATTGTTTCGGCGTAATTAACGACCACCTTTCGCGTGGCTCAGGGCATTAGGCACCAATTGCCACGATCCCTGAGAACAGGTGGATACCATAGATGCGCTGTAAATAATAATGAGTGTGATTATGAAACAAGAACTGCATCTTTTACTGGGGAAAATCGGCGCATTCGCGCTTTCCGCCGCCTTCATGGCGGCATTGGTCGGCCTGGTGTTTATCGATGTGCACTGGCTGCATAACTTCGTTCATGAAACCTCGCTGACCGAAGCGGCACAGGAACTGTTGCTGCTCGCCATCTCCGGCGGTTTTTTCGCCGCGGCCCGGCGACAGGCTGAACGGCGTTCCGCCTGGCTGCTGGTTGGCGGCTTCTTTCTCTGCATGCTGATCCGCGAGATGGACTTCGCGTTCGATGCGTTGTGGCATGGCGCCTGGGTGTGGTTCGCACTGGCGGTCGCCTTGGCCTGCCTGTGGCATGCGGCACGGCATATTGCGGCCACGGTGCGCGGTCTGGCCTATTTCGTGACGCATCCCGGCTACGGCATGATGTGCGCCGGCCTGCTGTGCATTCTGGTGTTTTCACGCCTGTTCGGCATGAGCGCGCTGTGGCAAACGCTGATGCTGGACGGCTACAACCGAGTGGTGAAAAACATGGTGGAAGAGGGGTGCGAACTGTTGGGCTATGGCCTGTGTCTGTTGGCTACCCTCAGCTATCTGAAAGGCGTTTTGGCATCGAATGAGGCGAAAGTGTGAGGGCGGTGGCACTTTATTTATCCGGAACAATTTTAGTGATACTATTCGCTTAGCCGAATGCGGCTGAGAAGGTATGCGTTCCATTCTGTATACCCAGTGAGGTTTCAATCTGGCAATTGTGGGCGAGATCTGAAACCTGGCTGACCAAACCCAAAATCCAATTTTCGTACTGCATGTGATCTGTCGTGTGGGTCACCACTGTAGATAAGGAATTATTAATGCCTGTTATTACCCTTCCTGACGGAAGTCAGCGTCATTTCGACCACCCCGTTTCCCCGATGGATGTCGCGCGCGATATCGGCCCTGGCCTGGCGAAAGCCTGTATCGCCGGCCGCGTCAACGGCGAGCTGGTTGACGCCGGCGATCTGATCGAATCGGATGCGCAGTTGGCCATCATCACCATCAAAGATGAAGACGGTCTGGAAATCATGCGCCACTCCTGCGCGCACCTGCTGGGTCATGCGATCAAGCAGCTGTGGCCGGATACCAAAATGGCGATCGGTCCGGTGATCGACAACGGTTTTTATTATGACGTGGACATCGACCGCACCCTGACGCAGGAAGACCTGGATCTGCTGGAAAAGCGGATGCACGAGTTGGCCGATAAGGATTACGACGTCATCAAGAAGAAGGTCAGCTGGCAAGAAGCCCGTGACACCTTCGCTGAGCGCGGCGAAATCTATAAAGTGGCGATCCTGGATGAGAACATCAGCCATGACGATCGTCCGGGCCTGTATCACCACGAAGAATACGTCGACATGTGCCGCGGCCCGCACGTGCCGAACATGCGTTTCTGCCACCATTTCAAACTGCAGAAAACCTCCGGCGCTTACTGGCGTGGCGACAGCAAAAACAAAATGCTGCAGCGTATCTACGGTACCGCCTGGGCAGACAAGAAGCAGCTGAACGCCTACCTGCAGCGTCTGGAAGAAGCGGCCAAGCGCGATCACCGCAAGATCGGCAAACAGCTCGACCTGTATCACATGCAGGAAGAAGCGCCGGGTATGGTGTTCTGGCACAACGACGGTTGGACTATCTTCCGCGAGCTGGAAGCCTTCGTGCGCATGAAGCTCAAAGAGTATCAGTACCAGGAAGTGAAAGGTCCGTTCATGATGGACCGCGTGCTGTGGGAAAAAACCGGCCACTGGGAAAACTACAAAGACGCCATGTTCACCACCGCGTCGGAAAACCGCGAATACTGCATCAAGCCGATGAACTGCCCGGGTCACGTGCAGATCTTCAACCAGGGCCTGAAGTCGTACCGTGATTTGCCGCTGCGCATGGGTGAATTCGGCAGCTGCCACCGCAACGAGCCTTCGGGTTCCCTGCACGGCCTGATGCGCGTGCGCGGCTTCACGCAGGATGACGCCCACATTTTCTGTACCGAAGAGCAGGTGCGCGCCGAAGTGAACGAATGTATCCGCATGGTGTATGACGTGTACGGCACTTTCGGCTTCGACAAGATCGCCGTCAAGCTGTCCACGCGTCCGGAAAAACGCATCGGCACCGACGACATGTGGACCCGTGCGGAAGAAGACCTGGCCGCTGCGCTGACCGAGAACGGCATTCCGTTTGAATATCAGCCGGGTGAGGGCGCCTTCTACGGACCGAAAATTGAATTTACCCTGCATGATTGTTTGGATCGCGCATGGCAATGTGGTACCGTGCAGCTCGATTTCTTCTTGCCGGGCCGTTTGGGCGCATCGTACGTTGGCGAAAACAACGATCGCGTCGTGCCGGTAATGATTCACCGCGCCATTTTGGGCTCCATGGAACGCTTCATCGGTATCCTTACCGAAGAATATGCCGGGTTCTACCCGACCTGGATCGCTCCGGTGCAGGTGGTGGTGATGAATATCACCGATAGCCAGTCTGATTACGTCCAGCAATTGACCAAAAAACTGCAGGATGCAGGTATTCGCGTGAAAGCGGACTTGAGAAATGAGAAGATTGGCTTTAAAATTCGCGAACATACTTTACGTCGAGTCCCTTACATGTTGGTGTGCGGTGACAAAGAGGTCGAAGCAGGCAAAGTTGCCGTTCGTACCCGCCGTGGCAAAGACTTGGGAAGCCTGGACGTAAACGAAGTCGTAGACAAGCTGCTGAAAGAGATTCGCAGCCGTAGTCTTCATCAACTGGAGGAATAAAGTATTAAAGGCGGAAAACGAGTTCAACCGGCGCGTCCTAATCGCATTAACAGAGAAATTCGCGCGCAAGAAGTTCGCCTAACCGGCGTCGATGGCGAGCAGATTGGTATTGTCAGTCTGAATGAAGCTCTTGAAAAAGCTGAGGAAGCGGGCGTTGATTTAGTAGAAATCAGCCCAAATGCCGAACCGCCAGTTTGCCGAATCATGGATTACGGCAAATTCCTCTACGAGAAGAGCAAGTCGACGAAAGAACAGAAGAAGAAGCAAAAAGTTATCCAGGTTAAGGAAATCAAATTCCGTCCTGGCACCGATGATGGCGACTATCAGGTCAAACTACGCAACCTGATTCGCTTTCTGGAAGATGGCGATAAAGCCAAAATCACCCTGCGTTTCCGTGGGCGTGAGATGGCGCACCAGCAGATCGGCATGGAAGTGCTTAACCGCGTCCGTAAAGACCTGTGTGAAGATATGGATCTGGCAGTGGTCGAATCCTTCCCTACGAAGATCGAAGGCCGCCAGATGATTATGGTGCTCGCTCCTAAGAAGAAACAGTAAGGCTTACAAGTAATGGAACCCGCGCGGCGCTTGCGCTGTGTGGGTTTTATTCGCCCAACTGATTCGTTGTTTAACAATGCGAAGTGGATTTAATTAAAATGCCAAAGATTAAAACTGTACGTGGTGCAGCCAAGCGCTTCAAAAAAACCGGCAGCGGTGGTTTTAAGCGTAAACATGCCAACCTGCGTCATATTCTGACCAAAAAAGCAACCAAGCGTAAACGTCACCTGCGTCCGAAAGGCATGGTGTCTAAAAACGATCTGGTCCTGGTTACCGCGTGCCTGCCGTACGCATAAGCCATTTTTTTTGAATTTAGAATAAGACTTTAGGAGAGAGCATATGGCTCGCGTAAAACGTGGTGTAATTGCACGCGCACGTCACAAGAAAATTATGAAGCAGGCGAAAGGTTACTACGGTGCCCGTTCGCGCGTATATCGTGTTGCCTTCCAGGCAGTAATCAAAGCAGGCCAGTATGCTTACCGTGACCGTCGTCAACGTAAGCGTCAGTTCCGTCAGCTGTGGATTGCACGTATCAACGCAGCTGCTCGTCAGAACGGTCTGTCTTACAGCAAGTTCATCAACGGCTTGAAAAAAGCGTCGATCGAAATTGACCGTAAGATCCTGGCTGACATCGCAGTCTTCGACAAAGTGGCCTTCGGCGCACTGGTTGAGAAAGCGAAAGCAGCTCTGGCGTAAGTCAGTAGAAGAGGGAGCTTGCTCCCTCTTTTAATCTTTGTTTTCAGCGACAAATATTGACTTTCATTGCCCGCCGCTATATCACTGGTGGTCAATCATCGACAAGGTACCGCAATCATGCACGCAGCTATTTTTCGTTTCTTTTTTTACTTTAGCGCCTGATTTCAGGAGGCTTTGCGCGTAAGAAAAGAAACGAAAAGTAGCGCCTAAGCCTCCCTCGTGGAGGCTTTTTTGTTTTTGGCCATCGGCTCGCCTTGCAAAGCGTTGCGGTGAGAACGGCGGGTACTCAGCCGGCCCTGTGCCGCGCAGGTGAGCCATCCGGCCGACAACGCATTGAAAAGTCTTTGAAGATTGCTCAAAGGCGTGTTCGAATAATAGATAACAATTACTTAGGGCCATCCCGGCCAGAGGAAGAGGAAAGCAATGCCACATCTCGCAGAGCTGGTTGCCAGTGCCAAGGCAGCCGTAGAAGATGCCCAGGATGTTGCCGCGTTAGATTTGGTACGCGTCGAATATTTTGGCAAGAAAGGTCATTTCACCTTGCAGATGCAGTCTCTGCGCGACGTACCGGCGGAAGACCGCCCGGCGGCCGGCGCGGTGATCAACCAGGCCAAGCAAGAGGTGCAAGACGCCCTGAATGCGCGCAAGAACGCGCTGGAAAGCGCCGCGCTGAACGCGCGCCTGGCGGCTGAAACCATCGACGTCTCTCTGCCGGGCCGTCGCATGGAAAACGGCGGCCTGCACCCGGTGACCCGCACCATCGACCGCATCGAAACCTTCTTCGGCGAGCTGGGCTTCTCCGTCGCTACCGGCCCGGAGATTGAAGACGATTACCATAACTTCGACGCGCTGAATATTCCAGGGCATCACCCGGCGCGCGCCGACCACGATACCTTCTGGTTCGACGCCACGCGCCTGCTGCGCACTCAGACCTCCGGCGTGCAGATCCGCACCATGAAGAACCAGCAGCCGCCGATCCGCATCATTGCGCCGGGCCGCGTTTATCGTAACGACTACGATCAGACTCACACCCCGATGTTCCACCAGATGGAAGGGCTGATCGTTGATAAAGACATCAGCTTCACCAACCTGAAGGGCACGCTGCACGATTTCCTGAATAACTTCTTTGAAGAAGACCTGCAGGTTCGTTTCCGTCCGTCCTACTTCCCGTTCACCGAACCGTCCGCTGAAGTGGACGTGATGGGCAAGAACGGCAAATGGCTGGAAGTGCTGGGCTGCGGCATGGTGCATCCGAACGTGCTGCGCAACGTGGGCATCGATCCGGAAGTTTACTCCGGCTTCGCCTTCGGTATGGGCATGGAGCGCCTGACGATGCTGCGTTACGGCGTCACCGACCTGCGCGCATTCTTCGAAAACGATCTGCGTTTCCTCAAACAGTTTAAGTAAGGCGGGAATATCACATGAAATTCAGTGAACTCTGGTTGCGCGAGTGGGTAAACCCGGCCATCAGCAGCGAAGCATTATCCGATCAAATCACCATGGCCGGTTTGGAAGTGGACGGCGTGGATCCGGTTGCCGGCGCGTTTAACGGCGTTGTGGTGGGCGAAGTGGTCGAGTGCGGCCAACACCCGAACGCCGACAAACTGCGCGTCACCAAGGTTAACGTAGGCGGCGATCGCCTGCTCGACATCGTCTGCGGCGCGCCGAACTGCCGCACCGGCCTGAAAGTGGCGGTCGCCACCGTGGGCGCGGTGCTGCCGGGCGACTTCAAAATCAAGGCCGCCAAGCTGCGCGGCGAGCCTTCGGAAGGCATGCTGTGCTCATTCTCCGAGCTGGGCATTTCCGACGATCATGACGGCATCATTGAGCTGCCGCTGGATGCGCCGATCGGCACCGACATCCGCGACTATCTGAAACTGAACGACAACACCATCGAGATCAGCGTCACGCCGAACCGCGCCGACTGCCTGGGCATCATCGGCGTTGCGCGTGACGTGGGCGTACTGAACCAGGTTGCGCTGACCGAGCCGGATATGAGCCCGGTGGCTGCCACTATCGACGCCACGCTGCCGATCCGCGTTGACGCGCCGCAGGCGTGCCCGCGTTATCTGGGCCGCGTGGTGAAAGGCATCGACGTCAAGGCGCCAAGCCCGCTGTGGATGCGTGAAAAACTGCGTCGTTGCGGTATCCGTTCTATCGATGCCGTCGTCGACGTCACCAACTATGTGCTGTTGGAACTTGGCCAGCCGATGCACGCCTTCGATCTGAGCCGCATCGACGGCGGCATCGTGGTGCGCATGGCGGAAGAAGGGGAAACCTTGACGCTGCTGGACGGTAACGAAGCCAAACTGAACGCCGACACCTTAGTGATCGCCGATCATCAAAAAGCGTTGGCGATGGGCGGCATCTTCGGTGGCGAGCATTCCGGCGTCAACGGGGAAACCCAGGACGTGCTGCTGGAGTGCGCTTTCTTCAGTCCGCTATCGATCACCGGTCGCGCGCGCCGTCACGGCCTGCACACCGATGCTTCTCATCGCTATGAGCGCGGTGTCGATCCGGCGCTGCAGTACAAAGCGATGGAGCGCGCCACGCGCCTGCTGCTCGACATCTGTGGCGGCCAGGCCGGTCCGATTATTGACGTGACCGATGAAAACGAACTGCCGAAGCGCGCCACCATCACGCTGCGCCGCGAGAAGTTGGATCGCCTGATCGGCCACGTGGTGCCGAGCGAGCAGGTCAGCGACATTCTGCGCCGCCTGGGTTGCCAGGTGACCGAGCAGGGCGACAGCTGGCAAGCGATCGCGCCGAGCTGGCGTTTTGATATGGAGATCGAAGAGGATCTGGTGGAAGAAGTGGCGCGTGTTTACGGCTACGACAACATCCCGGATGTGCCGGTGCGTGCCGATCTGGTGATGACCCAGCATCGCGAAGCCGATCTGACGCTCAAGCGCGTGAAGACCATGCTGGTCGATCACGGTTATCAGGAAGCGATCACCTATAGCTTCGTCGATCCGAAAGTGCAGGCGTTGCTGCATCCGAATGAAGAAGCGCTGATCCTGCCGAGCCCGATTTCGGTCGAAATGTCGGCCATGCGCCTGTCGCTGTGGACCGGCCTGCTGTCCGCGGTAGTGTACAACCAGAACCGCCAGCAGACGCGTCTGCGCCTGTTCGAAAGCGGCCTGCGCTTTGTGCCTGATAGTGCGGCAAATCTGGGTATCCGTCAGGACGTCATGCTGGCAGGCGTGATCGCCGGCCATACGCACGATGAACATTGGGATCTGGCGCGCAAGCCCGTCGACTTCTATGATTTAAAAGGGGATCTGGAGTCTGTCCTCGAGCTGACCGGTAAATTATCCGAAATTCAGTTCCGGGCGGAAGCCAATCCGGCCCTGCATCCAGGGCAAAGTGCGGCGATTTATTTGCACGGCGAACGCGTTGGTTTCATCGGTGTGGTTCACCCGGAACTTGAACGTAAACTGGATCTTAACGGCCGCACCGTGGTGTTTGAACTGGAGTGGAACAAGCTTGCGAGCCGCGCCGTGCCTCAGGCGCGGGAGATTTCGCGCTTCCCGGCAAACCGCCGTGATATCGCTGTTGTGGTGGCTGAAAACGTCCCCGCAGAAGATATTTTGGCCGAGTGTAAGAAAGTTGGCGCAAATCAGGTAGTTGGCGTAAACTTGTTTGACGTGTACCGTGGCAAGGGCGTGGCAGAAGGTGACAAGAGCCTGGCTATCAGTCTGGTATTGCAGGATACCGCTCGTACACTGGAAGAAGAGGAGATAGCCGCTACCGTTGCAAAATGCGTAGAGGCTCTAAAACAGCGATTCCAAGCATCCTTGAGGGATTGAACCTATGGCGCTTACTAAAGCTGAAATGTCAGAACACCTGTTTGAGAAGCTTGGGCTTAGCAAACGGGACGCCAAAGACCTGGTGGAACTGTTCTTTGAAGAGGTCCGTCGGGCCCTTGAGAATGGCGAACAGGTAAAACTGTCGGGTTTTGGCAACTTTGATCTGCGTGACAAGAACCAACGTCCGGGGCGTAACCCGAAGACCGGCGAAGACATTCCGATTACGGCGCGCCGCGTGGTGACCTTCCGTCCGGGGCAGAAGCTGAAAAGCCGGGTAGAAAACGCCAGCCCGAAAGGGTGAGTGACGTGACATCAAAAAAGGCCGCTTGCGCGGCCTTTTTCTTTTCTGGGGCAAAATTCAGTTTATTCCTAATTCTCAAGGCGACTATTAAATTTGTTCGTTAAGTCGGTATGGGGGATTAATTTAACCTCAGTTGCGGAATATTCTTATATCTTATTATTGTTGATGAGTGAATCTATTTTCTCTCCTCAGTAACGGCCGTAATAATGGCCAGGGCCATCGCCGCGGTGGCCGCCGCCCCAGTGAGGGCCCCAGCAGCAGGCGCTGAGGCTTGAGGCCAAGGCTACAACGGCTAACAACCTACCTATACGTTTAATCATTTTATTATCCTCCGATGGGAATCCGGTTAATTATAATTGTCGCGTCGCTTAAGCGATGTCAGCAATTCATTAAGCCTTGTCAGTGGCTATGATAATTAAAGGCGGCGGCAAACAGTGTAGGGATTGTGTAAGGCCGTCGAAAACGATCTGAAAATAGGCATCGATGAGATAGTCGTTAAATAAATGCGCTGATATAACCACTGCAGCAAGAAAAATAGAGTGAGAAGGTAAAATGAAAAAAATCCTGTTGCTGGTGTGTATCCCGCTGTCGCTGCCGCTGGCGGCGCAGGCCGATGTGTCCGTCGATATCAACGTGCCGGGCGTTTCTCTGCACCTGGGGGATCAGGACCGCCGCGGCTACTACTGGGATGGCTACGACTGGCGCCCACCGCAGTGGTGGCATGCGCACCAGGGCCGAGGTCTGGGGGAGCGCAATGCGCGCGGTCTGTACTGGGACGGCGGACGCTGGCAACCTTCGCCGCCGCGTGGCTATGAACATCGCCAGCCGGCACGCAGCGGCAATCCGTTCCACGGCGATCGCGATAATCGCGACCACGACCGCCGTCATGACGATCGTGGTGACCATGACCGCCGTGATGACGCCCGCGGTCAGCCTTATCCACCGGGCAACGCCGGCCCGCATCGTTAATCCCTGAGTTTATCGGCGGCTGGTTTTGCCATCATCGTTGCGATGACGGGCAGGACCAGCCGCTGCTTTCCTGCGCCATCGCCTACGCAAGGCTTCCCCTTGCGGCGTTAACCCCCTAATATTCGACTCAGACGTCAATTATCCGGCCACGACAGCGGCCGGCAGGGAATCGCCGCGCCATGCCAACCAGCCGTACCTTCACCTTACTGTTGCAACATCAACGTTACTGCGATAAACGCCAGGTCAGTCTGTTGGCGCTGGGCGTGGCGGTGGCTTTACTGTTCAGCCTTTGCGCCGGCGACCAATGGATATGGCCGTCAGAATGGTTCAGCGAACGGGCGCAACTGTTCGTTTGGCAACTGCGCTTGCCGCGCGCGCTGGCGGTGATGCTGGTCGGCGCTGCCCTGGCGGTGGCGGGCGCGGTGATGCAGGCGCTGTTTGAAAACCCGCTGGCGGAGCCCGGTCTGCTGGGCGTCGCTAACGGCGCCGGTGTCGCGCTGGTGCTGACGGTGTTGTTGGGGCACGGTTTGTTGCCGGTGGCGCTGTTGAGCGCCGCCGCGATAGTCGGTGCGCTGGCGATGACTTTCTTGCTGTTGGGCTTTGCTCGCCGGCGACGCTTGACCAATGCGCGGTTGTTGCTGGTCGGCGTGGCGCTGGGCATCGTGTGTAGCGCGCTGATGACCTGGGCAGTTTATTTCAGTACCAGTCTCGATCTGCGGCAGCTGATGTACTGGATGATGGGCGGCTTCGGTGGCGTAGACTGGCGCCAAAAGTGGCTGGTGCTGGCGCTGCTGCCGGTGTTGCTGTGGCTGTGTGGCCAGGGGCGGGTGCTCAATCTGATGGCGCTGGGCGAGGTGCAGGCGCGACAGCTCGGGCTGTCGCTGCATCTGTGGCGCAATCTGCTGGTGCTGGCGATCGGCTGGCTGGTCGGTGTCAGCGTGGCGCTGGCCGGGGTGATCGGCTTCGTCGGCCTGGTGATCCCGCATATTTTGCGGCTTACGGGCCTGACTGACCAGCGCTATCTGTTGCCGGCCTGCGCGCTGGCGGGGGCCGGCGTGTTGCTGGTGGCCGATGTGGTGGCCCGCGTTGCGCTGCTGGCGGCCGAGCTGCCGATCGGCGTGGTGACCGCCACGCTGGGGGCGCCGCTATTTATCTGGTTACTGACCCGGACAAAGGGCGTAAGGTAGTTTTCTTTATTCACCTGCCATTAAAAAACCAAAGGATGACAACCGATGAGTAAGCCAATCTACAATCTGCCGTTACAGACCATCGAAAATCAGGCCACCACGCTGGGGAGCTATCAGGACAAGGTGCTGCTGGTGGTCAACGTAGCCTCGGAGTGCGGCCTGACCAAGCAGTACGAAGGGCTGGAAGCGCTGTACGAAACCTATCGCGATCGGGGGCTGGAAGTTCTGGGGTTCCCGTCCAATGAATTTCTGGGTCAGGAGCCGGGCAGCAACGAAGAGATCCTGGCGTTTTGCCGCGGAACCTTCGGCGTGCAATTCCCGATGTTCGCCAAGATTGAGGTGAACGGCGAAGGCCGTCATCCGCTGTATCAGGCGTTGATTGCCGCCCAGCCGGAAGCTGTCGCCCCGGAAGGCAGCGAGTTCCTGGCGCGGATGACCAGCAAAGGGCGTGCGCCGAAGCACACCGGCGATATTCTGTGGAACTTCGAGAAATTCCTTATCGCACGCGACGGCACGGTGATCCAGCGCTTCTCGCCTGACACCACGCCAGAGGATCCGGCGCTGGTGGCGGCGGTGAAACAAGCGCTGGCGGGATAATACGGATGCTGCAACTCGTTGAGGTTGGGGTGGCGGGGCGCCTGGCGCCTTTTACGGCACAGATTGACTGCGGGTTGCAGGTTCACCTGATCGGCCCAAATGGCGCAGGGAAGAGCACCTTGCTGGCCCGGGCGGCGGGCATGCTGCCGGGGCAGGGCGAAGTCTGCCTGGACGGACGCGCGCTGTCCGGTTATTCGGGCGACGAGCTGGCGCACCGACGCGGTTATCTCAGCCAGCAACAGCCGCCGGTGTCGCTCATGCCGGTGTTTCAGTATTTGGCGTTGCACCGTCCTGCCGGCGCGGCGCAAACCGAGGTGGAGCAAGCCATCCTCTATCTGTGCCAGCGGTTGAAGCTGGTGGATAAACTGTCACGCATGCTGGCGCAGCTTTCCGGCGGAGAATGGCAACGGGTGCGACTGGCGGCGGTATTGCTGCAGGTGTGGCCCAGCGTCAACCCGCATAGCCGATTGTTGTTGCTGGATGAACCGACCAATAGCCTGGATGTGGCGCAAAAGGTTGCGCTGGATCGCCTGCTGCGCGAATTCTGCCAAAGTGGGCGCAGCGCGCTAGTGTGTGCGCACGATCTGAATCATACCCTGCAGCAGGCCGATCGGGTTTGGTTGTTGCACGCTGGGCAGTTGGTCGCGCAGGGCATCACCCGTGAGGTGATGGTGCCCGCACTGTTGTCGCAGATCTATGAAGTGGATTTCCACCTGCAATGGGTGGGGAACCAGCGTTGGATCATGACCCGCACGGCTTAATTCGCCCCGGCGGCATAAATGTAAACGAAAACTAAACGTAGTGAATATAAATATCCGGGTAATCATCGGCTATTATTGTGCTGCCTCTCATTTTCTCGTGGATTTTCTTGAAAAACGTCGATGACGTGCTACGCTTGATTCGGCAAAAATAAAATAAGTAAATAATTATTAATAAATATAAGAAATTGATTTTAATAATAAATTTAAATTAATGATGACGGCACCTTCCTATCAGTTCTCCCACTGATGACGAGTCTCGTCTTAAGGTTTAGTTAAGCTTGCGGCCTTACATTGTCAGTTAATCCACGGAAACGATTCTTCTCTGGCGTTTAATATTCGTTAAACGAAAGGGATTTACAGTGTCATCAAAAGCAGCTCGATACGTTTGGGGTTAACTATGGATCAATTTTTGCCTTTCTCTCGTCCGGCCATCGGCGATGAAGAAATCGCCGCGGTAGAGAAAGTGTTGCGCTCCGGTTGGATCACCACCGGGCCGCAAAACCAGCAACTGGAAAGCGACTTCTGTTCCACCTTCGGCTGTAAGCACGCCATCGCGGTCAGTTCCGCCACGGCGGGCATGCACATCACGTTAATGGCGCTTGGCGTCGGCCCTGGCGACGAAGTCATCACCCCTTCGCAAACCTGGGTCTCCACCCTCAACATGATCGAGCTGCTGGGCGCCACGCCGGTGATGATCGATGTTGACCGCGATACGTTGATGGTCAGCGCCGCCGACGTCGAGGCTGCCATCACCCCGAATACCAAAGCGATTGTTCCGGTGCATTACGCCGGTGCCCCCCTGCAGATGGATGCGCTGCGCGCCGTGGCCGAACGCCATGGTCTGCCGCTGATCGAAGACGCCGCCCACGCGGTCGGCACGCGCTACAACGGCGAATGGGTCGGCGCGCGCGGCACGGCGATTTTCTCTTTCCATGCGATCAAAAACGTGACCTGCGCCGAAGGCGGCCTGATCGCCACCGACGACGATGCGCTGGCGGATCGCCTGCGTTGCCTGAAGTTCCACGGTCTGGCCGTCGATGCCTTCGATCGCCAGCAGCTTGGCCGCAAACCGCAGGCCGAAGTGGTGGAACCGGGGTACAAATACAATCTGTCCGACATTCACGCGGCGATCGCCGTGGTGCAACTTTCGCGCTTCGCCGAGCTGAACGCGCGTCGCAAGGCGCTGGCGCAGCGCTACCTGAGCGCGCTGGAAGGCTCGCCGTTCCAACCGTTGGGCGTGCCGGATTATCCGCATGACCACGCCTGGCACCTGTTTATGGTGCGCGTCGATGCCGAGCGCTGCGGCCTCGATCGCGACCAACTGATGGAGCGCCTGAAAGAGGTTGGCATCGGCACCGGGCTGCATTTCCGTGCCGCGCACACCCAGAAATTCTACCGTGAGCGCTATCCGCAGCTTTCTTTGCCGAATACCGAGTGGAACTCGGCGCGGCTGTGCACCTTACCGCTATTCCCTGATATGACCGACGCCGACGTGGATCGCGTGGTCAATGCCTTGTCTTCTGTTGTGGAGTCTTTACGTGTCTCGCGTTGAACCGATTAAAAAAGTGTCGATAGTCATCCCGGTATACAACGAGCAGGAAAGCTTGCCGGCGTTGCTGGAACGCACTACTGCCGCCTGTAAGCAGTTATCTCAACCCTATGAAATCATCCTCGTCGACGATGGCAGCAGCGACAATTCCGCCGACATGCTGACTGCGGCGGCGGAAAAGCCGGACAGCAACGTGGTCGCTGTCTTACTGAACCGCAACTATGGCCAGCACTCGGCCATTATGGCCGGTTTCAATCAGGTGACCGGCGATTTGGTGATTACGCTGGACGCCGATCTGCAGAACCCGCCGGAGGAGATCCCTCGTCTGGTCAGCGTGGCGGAAGAGGGCTATGACGTGGTGGGCACCGTGCGCGCCAACCGTCAAGACTCCTGGTTCCGCAAAAGCGCCTCGCGCGTGATCAATATGATGATTCAACGCGCCACCGGCAAGTCGATGGGGGACTATGGCTGCATGCTGCGTGCCTACCGTCGTCATATCGTTGAGGCGATGCTGCACTGCCATGAGCGCAGTACCTTTATCCCGATTCTGGCGAACACCTTCGCCCGTCGCACGACCGAGATCGACGTGCGTCACGCCGAACGTGAGTTTGGCGACTCCAAGTACAGCCTGATGAAGCTGATCAACCTGATGTACGACCTGATCACCTGCCTGACCACTACGCCGCTGCGTTTGCTCAGCGTGGTCGGCAGCATCGTGGCGCTGTCCGGGTTTGTATTGGCACTGGTGCTGATTGCGCTGCGTCTGCTGCTCGGCCCTGAATGGGCCGCCGGCGGCGTGTTCACCCTCTTCGCCGTGCTGTTCACCTTTATCGGCGCCCAGTTTGTTGGCATGGGGCTACTGGGTGAATACATCGGCCGCATCTATACCGACGTGCGTGCGCGTCCTCGCTATTTTGTTCAGAAAGTGGTCGGTGCACAGCAGGACCACAATACTCAGGAAGAAGAATGATGAAAGCTATTGTATTTGCTTACCACGATATTGGCTGCGCAGGTCTGAAAGCGCTGACTGAGGCGGGTTATGACGTGCAGGCCGTATTCACGCACACCGACGACCCTGGTGAGAACAATTTCTTCTCCTCCGTGGCCCGTTTGGGCGCCGAATTGGATCTGCCGGTCTATGCGCCGGAAGACGTAAATCACCCGCTATGGGTTGACCGCATCCGCGCACTGCAGCCGGACGTGATCTTCTCGTTCTACTACCGCCACATGCTGAGCGACGAGATCTTGTCGCTGGCGCCGCAGGGCGGTTTCAACCTGCACGGTTCGTTGCTGCCGCACTACCGTGGCCGCGCCCCGGTGAACTGGGCGCTGGTGAATGGCGAAACCGAAACCGGCGCCACGCTGCACAAGATGGTGAAACGCCCGGATGCCGGCGACATCGTCGGTCAGCAGAAAGTGACCATCGCAGACAACGACACCGCGCTGACGCTGCACAAAAAAGTGCTGGAAGCCGCGCAGGTCGTGTTGCAAGAGCAGCTGCCGAAGCTGAAGAACGGCACCGCCACCTTCACCAAGCAGGATGAGTCTCAGGCCAGCTACTTCGGCCGCCGCACCGCAGCGGACGGCGAGATCCTGTGGCACAAGTCCGCCAAAGAGATCAACAACCTGGTACGCGCCGTCACCGAACCGTACCCGGGCGCATTCAGCTACCTCGGCCAGCGCAAGCTGATCGTCTGGCGCTCCCGCGTGCTGGATACCCAACATGATAAACAACCGGGCACCGTGCTGAGCACCTCGCCGCTGGTCATCGCCTGTGGCGAAGGCGTGCTGGAGATCGTCGCCGGCCAGAACGACAGCGGTCTGTACGTGCAGGGCAGCCGCCTGGCGCAAGAAATGGGCATCGTCACCGACGTGCGCCTGGCCGCCAAGCCGAATGCCGTGATGAAACGCCGCACTCGCGTGCTGATCCTCGGGGTTAACGGCTTCATCGGTAACCACCTGACCGAACGCCTGCTGCGTGACGATCGCTACGACATCTACGGCCTGGATATCGGCTCTGACGCCATCAGCCGCTTCCTCGACAACCCGCGTTTCCACTTCGTGGAAGGCGACATCAGCATCCACTCCGAGTGGATCGAGTATCACATCAAGAAATGCGACGTGGTGCTGCCGCTGGTGGCGATCGCGACGCCGATCGAATACACCCGTAACCCGCTGCGCGTGTTCGAGCTTGACTTCGAAGAGAACCTGAAGATCGTTCGCGACTGCGTGAAATACAACAAGCGCATCATCTTCCCGTCCACCTCAGAAGTGTACGGCATGTGCGACGACAAAGAGTTCGACGAAGACCATTCGCGTCTGATCGTCGGGCCAATCAACAAACAGCGCTGGATCTACTCGGTCTCCAAACAGCTGCTGGATCGGGTGATCTGGGCTTACGGCGCCAAAGAAGGCCTGAAGTTCACGCTGTTCCGTCCGTTCAACTGGATGGGGCCGCGTCTGGATAACCTGGACGCCGCGCGCATCGGGTCTTCCCGCGCCATCACCCAGCTGATCCTCAACCTGGTGGAAGGTTCGCCGATCAAACTGATGGACGGCGGCGCACAGAAACGTTGCTTCACCGACATCAACGACGGCATCGAAGCGCTGTTCCGCATCATTGAGAACCGCGATGGCCTGTGCGACGGCCAGATCGTCAACATCGGCAACCCGACCAACGAAGCGAGCATCCGCGAGCTGGCGGAAATGCTGCTGGAAAGCTTCAACAACCACCCGCTGCGCGACCGCTTCCCGCCGTTTGCCGGCTTCAAGGACGTGGAGAGCAGCAGCTACTACGGTAAAGGTTACCAGGACGTCGAGCACCGCACGCCGAGCATCAAGAACGCTCACCGCCTGCTGGGCTGGCAGCCAACCATCGAGATGAAGCAAACCGTCACCGATACGCTGGACTACTTCTTGCGCACTACCGTTCAGGAAGGGAACGGTGCATGAAGAAAGTCGGTCTGCGGGTTGATGTAGATACCTTCAGCGGCACCCGTGAAGGGGTGCCGCAGTTGCTGGACCTGTTCGACAAGTACGACATTCAGGCCAGCTTCTTCTTCAGCGTGGGACCGGACAACATGGGGCGCCATCTTTGGCGCCTTTTGCGTCCGAAATTTCTGTGGAAAATGCTGCGTTCGAACGCCGCCTCGCTGTATGGGCTGGATATTCTGCTGGCCGGTACCGCCTGGCCGGGGCGCAACATTTCACGCGCGCTGGGGCCGCTGATGAAGCGCACCGCCGAAGCCGGCCATGAAGTCGGGCTGCACGCCTGGGATCACCAAGGGTGGCAGGCCAAGGTTGGCAAGTGGAGCGAAGCGCAGCTGACCGAACAGGTGCAGCGGGGCGTCGACGCCCTGAGCGCCTGCACCGGCCAGCCGGTGAAATGCTCCGCCGTGGCGGGCTGGCGTGCCGATACGCGCGTGCTGGAGGTCAAGCAGCGCTTCGGCTTTCATTACAACAGCGATTGCCGCGGCACCCATCCGTTCCGTCCGGTGCTGAGCGACGGGCGCCACGGCACGGTGCAGATCCCGGTGACGTTGCCGACCTTCGACGAAGTGATCGGCAGCGAAGTCAGCATGGCCGACTTCAACGACTACATTCTGCGCGCCATCGAGAACGATCGCGGCGTGCCGGTGTACACCATTCACACCGAAGTGGAAGGCATGTCGCAAGCGGCGATGTTCGAACAGTTATTGCAACGCGCACGGCAGCAGGGCATCGAATTCTGTCCGCTTAGCGCGCTGTTACCACAAGATTTGGCGTCACTGCCGTTGGGCCGCATCAAGCGTGCTCCTTTCCCCGGCCGCGAAGGTTGGCTGGGCTGTCAAACCGATGTGAAGGACGTTACATGAAGGCGCTAAAAGGATCCTGGGCCATTCTGCTGGCCGTTTTTTTTGCTCTGGTTTACCTGATCCCGCTTAACGGCCGCCTGCTGTGGCAGCCGGATGAGACGCGTTATGCCGAGATCAGTCGTGAAATGCTGCAGCGCGGCGATTGGGTGGTGCCGCACCTGCTGGGGCTGCGTTATTTCGAAAAGCCGGTAGCGGGTTACTGGTTCAATAACATCAGCCAGTGGCTGTTTGGCGAAAACAACTTTGCGGTGCGTTTCGGCTCGGTGTTCAGCACCGGCATGACCGCGCTGCTGGTGTTCGCGCTGGCGATGCTGATGTGGCGCAATGCGCGCCGCGCCAGCCTGGCGGCGCTGATGTTCCTGTCGATGGTGCTGGTGTTCAGCATCGGCACCTACAGCGTGCTGGATCCGATGATCTCGCTGTGGCTGGCGGCGGCGATGGTCAGTTATTACCTGACGCTGAAGGCCTCCTCGGTCAAGGGAAAACTGGGCGCTTACGCACTGCTGGGCTTGGCCTGCGGCATGGGCTTTATGACCAAGGGCTTCCTGGCACTGGCGGTGCCGGTGATCGCGGTGATCCCGATCGTTATCCAGCAACGCCGCATCAAGGATCTGCTGTGCTATGGCCCGGTGGCGATCGTGACCGCGACGCTGCTCAGCCTGCCGTGGGCGCTGGCGATCGCGCAACGCGAACCCGACTTCTGGAATTATTTCTTCTGGGTCGAGCATATTCAGCGTTTCGCCGAAGATAATGCTCAACACAAGGCGCCGTTCTGGTATTACCTGCCGGTTCTGCTGGCGGCGGTGCTGCCTTGGCTGGCGCTGCTGCCCGGCGCGCTGCTCAAAGGTTGGCGCGAGCGCGTGCAGCGCCCGGAGCTGTTCTTCCTGCTGAGTTGGGCGATGATGCCGTTGATCTTCTTCAGCATCGCCAAAGGCAAGCTGCCGACCTACATTCTGCCGTGCATGGCGCCGCTGGCGCTGCTGATGACCGCCTATGCGGAAGACTATGCCGCCACGCTGCGCGCCAAGCTGTTCAAGGCCAATGCCTGGTTGAACGGCCTGTTCGGGCTGATTGGCATCGTGGCGCTGGTGGTGTTGAGCTCCGGTCTGCTGCCGAAAGCGCATCTGTTTACTCCCCAAGAGTGGCCGAAAGTGGTGCTCGGCCTGATCGCCTTCGGTGGTTGGCTGCTGTTCGCATTGGTTTCCGCACGCGATAACGGCCGCCAATGGCGCTGGGCGGCGGCTTGCCCGGTGCTGCTGTGCCTGGTGATCGGTTACGCCATTCCGCAACAGGTGACCGATTCCAAACTGCCGCAAAACTTCGCCCGCGCCACGATGGCCGAGCTGGGCGACAGTCGTTACGTGCTAAGCGACAGCGTTGGGCTGGCGGCCGGCCTGGCCTGGGAGCTGAAGCGCAGCGACGTGCTGATGTACAGCCAGAAAGGCGAGGTGGCCTATGGTCTGGAGTATCCGGACGCCAAAGGTCACCTGATCAGCGATGCCGATTTCCCGCAGTGGCTGGCGCAGGCGCGTAAGCAGGGGAACGTATCGTTGGTGCTGCAACTGTCACGTGGCGAAGCGCTGCCGCAGGAGCTGCCTGCCGCAGACAAGGTGGATCGCATGAACCGCCTGGTGCTGATGTGGTATAAACAGCAACCATGATCGGTTTTCTGTTGGTGATAGTGGTCAGTCTGCTCACCTGTGGTGGGCAGCTGTGCCAGAAACAGGCGGCGCACTGTTGGGAACGGGCGGGCGAGGCGCGGCTGAAACAGACGCTGCGCTGGCTGGCGCTGGCGGTGCTGCTGCTGGGGCTGGGCATGGCGGTGTGGCTCAATGTGCTGCAACGTCTGCCGCTCAGCCTGGCTTACCCGATGCTCAGCCTTAACTTCGTGATGGTGACGCTGGCGGCGCGCTGGCTGTTTCATGAGCCGACGACCGCTCGCCACTGGTGCGGCGTGGCGTCGATTATGCTGGGGATCCTGCTGATGAGCGTGCATTCATGAAGGGCTATGCCTGGGGCGCCGCCAGCGTACTGCTGGTGACGCTGGCGCAGTTGCTGATGAAGTGGGGCATGGTGCAGATCCCGCTGATGTCGTTCGCCGATGTCTCGTTGGCGTTGATCGGCAATTACTGGATACCGCTGCTGGCGGTGGGCGGCGGCATCTTCGGCTATGCGCTGTCGATGCTGTGTTGGTTTTTCGCGCTGCGCCATCTGCCGTTAAACCGCGCTTATCCTCTGTTGAGCGTTAGCTACGCGCTGGTCTATCTGGCGGCGGTGATCCTGCCGTGGTTTAACGAGTCCGCTACGCTGCTGAAAACGTTGGGCACGCTGTTTATTCTGTTCGGTGTCGGGCTGATTAACAGCAAATCCGAGACAAAATCGCCGGAATAGGGGCTAAACCGGCGATCCTGCTATTATCTCCCTCATGGCGCTTGCCTTTTTCCCCGTGCGGGAGATAAATTAACGCCAAATAGCGCTCTCCTTACGTGGTGCCGGCTTTGCCTCGCAGGCGGTGTGGTGGTGTACCGGATGGCATAATGCGGCAACGTGTTCAATGAAGGGATATTATGCGGATGCGTGTGTGGTTTTTATTAGCCAGTTTGATCCTCGCCGGTTGCAGCAGCCATGCGCCGCCGCCCAGCGGCCGCCTGGCGGATTCTATCGTGGTGGTGGCCCAACTCAATGAACAACTGCGCCAGTGGTACGGTACGCCATACCGTTACGGCGGCCTGGATCGCGGCGGCGTAGATTGCTCCGGCTTTGTTTACCGCACGTTCCGCGATCGCTTCGACATGCAACTGCCGCGTTCGACCGAAGAACAGACCTCACTGGGCACCAAGGTCTCACGCGATGAGTTGATGCCGGGCGATCTGGTGTTTTTCAAAACCGGCGGCGGTGAGAACGGCCTGCATGTCGGCATTTACGATACCAATGACCAGTTTATCCACGCTTCGACCAGCCGCGGGGTGATCCGCTCCTCGCTCGATAACGTCTATTGGAAGCGTGTGTACTGGCAGGCGCGACGCATTTAACCTTAACCCGTTGATTTGGTGTATCATGGCGGCATCTCGTGTTTTGAACGGTGCCTGCCATGAACAGCCTGCGTTTACTGATCTCCGACTCCTACGATCCCTGGTTCAACCTGGCAGTGGAAGAGTGCATCTTCCGCGAAATGACCACGCAAAAAATTCTCTTCCTGTGGCGCAATGCCGAAACGGTGGTGATTGGTCAGTCGCAGAACCCCTGGAAAGAGTGCAATACCCGGCGCATGGAGCAGGATGGCATTCGGCTGGCGCGGCGCAGCAGCGGCGGCGGGGCGGTATTTCACGACCTGGGCAATACCTGCTTCACCTTTATGGCCGGCAAGCCGGGCTACGACAAGAGCGTCTCGACCGACATCATTCTGCAAGCGCTGCGGGAGCTGGGCGTGGCGGCCAGCGCATCGGGGCGTAACGATCTGGTGATGGAAACCGCCGACGGGCCGCGCAAAATATCCGGCTCGGCCTATCGAGAAACGCAGGATCGCGGTTTCCATCACGGTACGCTGCTGCTGAATGCCGATCTGGAACGGTTGGCGGACTATCTCAATCCGGATCCCAAAAAGCTGCAGGCCAAGGGAATTACCTCGGTGCGTTCGCGCGTCGCCAATCTGGCGGAGTTTTTGCCGGGCATCAGCCATGCGCAGGTATGCGACGCCATCGTACAGGCCTTCTTCGCCCACTATGGCGAGACGGTCGAGCCGGAGATTATTTCGCCGGACGTGTTCCCCGATCTGCCCGATTTTGCCGCGCAGTTCGCCAAACAGAGCAGTTGGGAATGGAATTTTGGCAAGGCGCCGGCGTTCAGCCACTTGCTTAACGAGCGTTTCGTTTGGGGCGGCGTAGACTTGTTCTTCGATGTGGAGAAGGGGGCGATTGTTCGCGCGCAGGTGTTCACCGATAGCCTGAATCCCGCTCCGCTGCAGCGGTTGGCGGACATGCTGGTGGGCTGCGCGTACCGCAGTGAGCCCGTCGCCGCCTGCTGTGACCGACTGATGGCGGAGTATCCTCAACAGGCGGCCGAATTAGCCGAGTTGCGGCAATGGCTGAGCGAAACGATCCGTTAGCCGGAGTGGGAATGGTGAAGGGGATGAGCGTGCTCATCCCTTTTTTTATCGCTGAAATCGGCGTTTAGCAGGGGCGTAGCGCAGATTTTCTGAAAATCAAGATGGGCACTTTTTTACATTTTCAATGCCGAGAATAACGGGCGGAATTGATGCGTTATTAAATTTAATCAGTCGTCGTTAACGGTAGGAAAAATCCGCGTTAAGGAGGAAAGATTATTTTACTTTATTTAAGATTTTTCTTAAATAAAACAAGGGAGATAAGTCAAATTTAGCCGCCAATCCATTCAACTTAAGCCAAATACCTTTCCACATAACGCGTTTGGCGGTCGCTATGGCATAAGTCAGGCTGCTTTTCTTTGCGCCTTTCACGATTGTCGTATAGCTTTAATCTATCAATTAAATGATATTTCATGGGTATTTACATTGATATTTCCGATTAATCCCAGAGGGATTGATCGATAAAATATATTGATATACGATGATACGCTAGCCATTCATCCTGTGGCATTAAAATGAACATCCAACTCGAAGCTGACTTTATTAGTAGCTATGTTTTGCAACCTGTTTACTCAATGGAGGGCGGGCTGTTGGCGGTTGAAATGTTGAGCCGTTTCAACAGTCTCGACGGTGATTTAGCCATGCCGGCCGAAATTGGGATTAATTTATTGACGTCTGAACAAAGGATTGAGTTATTTAATGAGCAATTGAAACTTGCGGAGCAGCATGCGGCTTGGTTTACCGGTAACAACGTGCAGTTGACCATCAATATCGAAGAAACCATCGTCGAACTTATTCTTTCTGATTCGGCGTTATGTCAACGGATCGGGCAATATCCTTTTATTGCATTTGAAATCAGTGAGAGTTTTCCGAATCTTTCGGCCGGGAAGAACAACCCGAGCGTGCGGCGATTAAGCGAAATGTTTTCGCTGTGGCTCGATGATTTCGGTTCCGGTAAAGCCACGTTGACCGCGCTATACGATGGTTTGTTTGACTATGTAAAGATAGATAAGCGTTTTTACTGGCAGCTGTTTACCCATCAGGGATATGACGTGGTCATCGACTCGTTGTTAAAGAATATCAACCTGTTATGTAAAGGCGTAATCGTCGGAGGAATAGAGAAAAAAGAGTACTTTAATAAACTCAGATACGCCGGTGTTTTAGGCCTGCAAGGTTTTTTATGGCCCAGCGTTGGTGTGGATAATCTGCAAGCTTTGCTGGCGAGGCCCAGCGAGTTCAATAATTAAGAAGTGATATAAAAAACTACACACAATGAGGTAAATAATGCACGGGGTGAGGTTACTGTGATCCCGTCGCCGTTATTCGCCATCGCTTTATGCTGATAACTGCGTTTGTCAGCCGACGTTAAAGCGCGTTTCCTCAGCTGAGGGGCAACGCCAAACTCCCCGCATCCGCCCTGGTGACAGGCGGATGCGTTCTCCCTGCATTCCTTCGGTGTTAATCCGCCCGTTCAGGCTCTACACTACGCTGAAACGGAGGGCCTATGCCGCAGTTCGATAACGCTTACTACCAACAGTTACCCGGTTTCTACACCGCCCTGAACCCGACACCGCTCAAGGATGCACGCCTGCTGTACCACAGCGAGCCGCTGGCACGCGAGCTGGGGCTGGATGAAAGCTGGTTTACCCAGGATAAAACCCCCATTTGGGCGGGAGAATCGCTGCTGCCCGGTATGCAGCCGCTGGCACAGGTGTACAGCGGCCACCAGTTCGGCGTGTGGGCCGGGCAACTGGGTGATGGCCGCGGCATTTTGCTGGGCGAACAGGTCATGGCGGATGGCAGCCACCGCGATTGGCACTTGAAGGGGGCCGGGCTAACGCCATATTCACGCATGGGGGATGGCCGCGCGGTGCTGCGTTCGGTTATCCGCGAGTTTCTTGCCTCTGAGGCGCTGCACCATCTGGGGATCCCCACCACCCGAGCGTTGACTATCGTCACCAGCCAGCAACCGGTATATCGCGAGCAGCCAGAACGCGGCGCTATGCTGATGCGAGTGGCGGAAAGCCATGTGCGCTTCGGCCACTTCGAACACTTTTATTACCGTAAACAGCCGGAGCAAGTGCGGCAGCTGGCGGATTTCGTCATCGCCCGTCACTGGCCACAGTTGCAGGATCTGGCTGAGCGTTACCTGCTGTGGTTTACCGACGTGGTCGAACGCACGGCGCGTTTGATCGCCCATTGGCAAACCGTCGGTTTCGCCCACGGCGTGATGAACACCGACAATATGTCGATTCTCGGTATCACCATCGATTACGGCCCTTATGGCTTCCTGGACGACTACCAGCCCGGCTATATCTGCAACCACTCCGATCACCAGGGGCGTTACGCCTTCGACAATCAGCCGGCGGTGGCGCTGTGGAACCTGCATCGCCTGGCACAAACCCTGTCTGGGTTGATGACCACCGAGCAGCTGCAGCAGGCGCTGTCGGCGTATGAGCCGGCGCTGATGCGCGCCTACGGTGAACAGATGCGCGCCAAACTCGGCTTCTTCACGCCGACGGCGCAGGATAATGACGTGCTCACCGGTCTGTTGAGCCTGATGGCGCAGGAAGGGCGGGACTATACCCGCACGTTCCGCTTGTTGAGCGAGACCGAACAGCAGCAGGCGCAGTCGCCGCTGCGCGACGAGTTTATCGACCGTGCGGCGTTCGACGCCTGGTATCAACAGTATCGTCAGCGCTTGCAACAGGAACAGGTCAGCGATGCGGAACGGCAACGGGCGATGAAGGCGGTGAACCCGCGCCTGATCCTGCGCAACTATCTGGCGCAGCAGGCGATTGAGGATGCGGAGAAAGACGACGTGGGCCGTTTGCGGCGGTTGCATCAGGCTCTGCTGAGGCCGTTCGACGATGCGCCGGAGTATGACGATCTTGCTGCGCTGCCGCCGGATTGGGGCAAACATCTGGAGATTTCCTGCTCCAGTTGAGATGAAAAAGGGCGCCTCATGGCGCCCTTGATGTTATTGACGTAGATAGACCTGCGGCAGAGACACTTCGGGATGATGCACCACGCCGAGATCGGCCTGATACCAGCGGGTGAGGATCTCCGTCTGCAGGACCTCTTGCGGCGTGCCGCTCGCCACCAGACGTCCCTGATGCAACAGCAGGATCCTATCGGCGTACAGCGCCGCCAGATTGAGATCGTGCAGCACGCAGCAGACGCCCAGCGGCTGTTGGCGCGTCAGCGAGCGCAGCAGGCGCAGGGTGTGCTGCTGGTGGTACAGATCCAGCGCCGAGGTCGGCTCGTCGAGAAACAGCCAGGCGGGAGACGGTTGCGGTTGCCACAGCTGCGCCAACACCCGCGCCAGCTGCACCCGCTGTTGTTCGCCGCCGGACAGTTGGCGATAGTCGCGCTGCGCCAGCGCCAGGCAATCGGTCTGCGCCATCACCTGTTGGATCGCCTGATGCTCGTCGCGTTTGCCGTGCGGCGCCCGCCCCATGCTGACCACTTCCTCCACGCTGAACGGAAACGCCAGATCGCTGTACTGGCGCATCACGGCTCGGACTTTGGCCAACTGCTGCGGCGCCCAGTGTTCCAGCGGGCGGTCAAGCAGGCGACATTCGCCGCAGTCCGGCGTCAAATAGCCGGTTAGCAAGCGTAGCAGCGTCGATTTGCCGGCGCCGTTAGGGCCAATAATCGCCACCATTTCACCGCCGGCGAGGCTGAGCGAAACGTCGTTGATCAGGCGGCGCGCACCGAGGCTGTAACGCAGCTCTCGGGCCGTCAGGCAGGCGGCGTTATCCACCGGTTCGCTCCCGCTGGCGCATCACCAGCCACAAGAAGTAAGGACCGCCGATCAGGCTGGTCATCAACCCCACCGGCATTTCGGCCGGCGCCACCAGCGTGCGCGCCAGCGTGTCGCTGACCAGCAGCAGGCAGGCGCCGCCCAGCGCGGAGCAGGGCAGCAGCCAGCGGTGATCGCCGCCGAGGCGCATGCGCACCAGATGCGGCACCACCAAACCGACGAAGCCGATCACGCCGCTCATCGCTACCGCCGCGCCAATCAGCAGGGCGCTCAGCAGCAGCAGCTGCAGCTTGGCGCGCTGGACGTTCACCCCGAGGTAGTGGGCCTCTTCGTCCCCCAGCTGCAACAGGTTCAGCCGGCGCGCCTGCAGCAACGTCAGCAGCGCGGCGGGCAGGATCAGCGAGGCGGAAACGGCCAGCGTCGGCCACTGTGACTGGCTGAGGCTGCCCATCATCCACAGCGAGAACTGGCGCAGCTGTTGATCGCTGCTGACGTAGGAGAGCACGCCGATGGCCGCCATGCACAGGGCGTTGATGGCGATGCCCGCCAGCAACAGCCGCGACAGATTGCCGTGCCCGCTGCGGCTGATGCCGTAGATCAATAGCGACACCAGCAGGCTGCCGAGGAACGCCGCCAGCATATGGCCGTACAGCGCGATCGTCACCGGCAACGCCAGCGGCATCACGATGAACAGGGCGACAAACAGCGCGCCGCCGCTGCTGATGCCCAGCAGGCTCGGATCCGCCAGCGGGTTGCGGAACAGCCCCTGCATCACCGCGCCGGACACCGCCAATGCGCAGCCGATCACTACCGCCAGCAGCACGCGCGGCAGACGAATGTTCAGCCAGATGTGCCAGGCGGCGTCGCTGAAGGGTTCGCGCCACAGGGTACGAAACGACAGCGTCAGCGCGCCCAGGTTGGCGGCGACCAGGGCCAGCAACGTCAGCAGCACCAGCAGGCCGATGATGGCCAACTGAGGCGAGGTGCGACAGCGCATTACTTTTGCTCCGCCGCGTGGCGCAGTTTGGCCAGCGCCGCGGGCGTTTCCAGACCGAAGCCCAGCAGCGCCATGTCATCGACGATCAGTACGCGGCGCTGCTTGCCTGCCGGCGTCAACGCCAGGCCCGGCAGCGCCCACAGCTGCTGTTCGCCGCCGAGGGTGCGCACGCCGTCGGTGGTGACCAGCAACAGGTCCGGCGCGCTGGCGATGACGCCTTCCTGCGACAGAGGACGATAGCGGTCAAAACCCTGCATGGCGTTTTTCAATCCGGCGGCGGCGATCACCGCGTCGGCGGCCGTGTGTTGCCCGGCGGCCATCGGCGTAATGCCGCCGTGGCTCATCACAAACAGCACCTTGACCGGCAGCGGAGAGGTGTCGACCGCCGCCAGCTGTTGTTGATAGCGCTCGCTCAGCTGTTTGCCTTGCTCATCACGCTGCAGCGCGGCGGCGATCACGGCGATTTTCTGCGGCACCGCCTGCAGGGTGGTGTCACCCGGCACGCTGACCACTTTGACGCCGCTGTCCGCCAGCTGTTTGAGCACCAGCGCCGGCTGCGCCAGCTCGGTCGTCAGCACCAGCGTCGGTTTGAGCGCCAAAATGCCTTCGGCGTTCAGTTGGCGCATGTAGCCGACGTCCGGCAGCTTTTTCACCGCCTCCGGATGCAGACTGGTGCTGTCACGGGCGATCACGTCGTCGCCGGCGCCGAGCGCGAAGGCGATTTCCGTCACGTCGCCGCCGATCGAGACGATGCGCTGCGCCGCCGCCGCCGCGGTGAGCGGCAGCGCCAGCGTCATCATCAGCGTCAGGCGGCGGATCAAGGAAGATTTCATGCGGCGATGTCCTTGGCGGCGAGCGCGGCAACCTGCTCGCGCCACTGGGTTTGTTCTGGCTGCCCTTCGGTACGCTGGCCATACAGCTGCGCAATCTGCGTGCCATCGGCGGCGAACAGCTCCAGGCTGGTGACGATGCCGTCCTTGGTCGGTTTGCGGGTGATCCAGCTTTCGGCGATGGCGTCTTCGATCAGGTGCAGCGTGAAGCGGCGGTTGAACACGTTGATCCAGCCTTCCTGCGGCATCAAACGTTCGATCTGGCCGGTGAAGATCTGCACGCAGCCGCGGTTGCCGACGAAGATCATGATCTCGTTTTGCTGCTGCTGCGCCGCTTCCAGCAGCTGCGACAGCGCGCTGTTGTCCACCTGATAGGCCAGATCGTCGCCGACGGCGCGGAACGCCTGCTGGCGCGTCAGTTTGTTGCGGCTCAGCAGCTGGAAGAACTGGTGAACGTCGGTCATCGCGCGCCATTCACCGTCGATTTTGGCATGATCCTGCGTCGTTTCATCCGCGGTGCTCACCTCGGCGGGTTGCAGCGCCAGCGCTGGGTTTTCTTCGCTCAGGTGGCGCTCCACCAGCGCCATCCAGGCCGGCAGATCGGTCTCTTCGGTGGTGTAGACCTTGTGCAGCGCATCGCCCTGTTGGTCGAAGAACTGGATGCTGTGGCGCACGCCGCGCTTGTTGGTTTCGCTCATGGCGAAAACGCTGGTCCAGTGGTTGAGGAACAGGCGCAGATCCAGCTCGCGCGGGTTGAGGATCAGCCCGGCGTGGCCGTTGAGGTGCTGATTGCGGTAGCGGCCCATCTGCTCATGCACCGCATAGCTGTTGCGGGTGATGGACTTGGTGACGCCGACCTGCTCAAGCTCGGTCAGCAGGGTGCGCGCATCGGCCTGCAGGCGGCGGGTGTCGTGGCCGACGCGGGCGTGCGTCAGCTCCGCTTCGCTGACGCCAAGGATCGCCGCCAGATCGCGGGCGTATTTGCCGGGGTGATCGATTTTAGCCTGTTGGTAGCGTTCGTATAGGGTGTTGCTCATGCGGGATTCTCCTGCGCTGTAATGCGAACGGCGGACAACCGGGTTGTCCGCCAGATAGTCAAATGATTACCACTGGTAGCTGACCAGCAGTTTGGCGTTGCGGCCATCCTGCGGGACGCCCTGCGGCGAGTAATATTCTTTGTCGAAGGCGTTGCCCAGCACCACGGTGGTGGTCATGCCCTGCAGCCGATCGCGGCCCTTGTAGCTCAGATAGAAGTCGTTGACGCCGTAGCCGCCTTGCTCCGGCATCCCCGTTTGGACACGGGTGGCGCGCTCGGCGAAGGTGGCGACCCAGCCGGCGGACAAACCGGTTTCTCCCAGCGGCACGTCCAGCGAACTGGTAACGGTATCCGGGCTAATGTCGGCCAGCCAATCGCCGCTTTTCGCGTTCAATTCGCCATTGCGAGACTTGTCCTTGCCGCGTGTGCGGTTGTAAGCCAGATCCCAGTTAAACCACTTGGTCTGGTAGTTCAGCGAGGTGTCCCAACCCCAAATCTTGGCGCGAGAGATATTCGCTGAGGCGGTCTGCGTGCGGGTGACATACATGAAGATGTAGTCTTTGGCGTCGGTATCGAAATAACTGGCCTTGAATTGCAGGCTGTCATCCGCCAGCAGCAGATCGTCGAAGCGCAGGCCGAAACCGGCTTCGGTGGTGCTGGTGGTTTCCGGCCGCAGATTCGGGTTAGGCACCCAATAGTTGCCGGGGAAGTGGCGCGAATCGTTGTACATCTCGCCCATGGTCGGGGCACGGAAGGCTTGGGAATAGGAGCCGAACAGCATCAGCCAGTCGGTCGGCGAGTAGCTCAGGGCCCCGCGGGACGACCATTTGTCGGCCTTGACGTCTTCGTGGCCCTGGCTGCTGCCTTTGTAATCGTCGTAGCGCGTGCCGGCCAGCACGGTGATCGGAATGTCGCGCAGCGTAATTTCATCCTGCAGCCAGCCGGAGGCGAAGTTGATCTTGGCCTGCGGGAAGCTGGTGGTGGCGCCGCCCGGCTGCTGTTTCTGTTCATAGACCTCGGAGCCGTAGGTCAGCAGGTGTGACGCAAAACTGTCGGCGAACAGACGCGTACGGTTTTCCAGCTTGCCGCCGTTGGTGGTCTGCTTGCGGAATTCGTCGGTCGCACCGGCGTTGTGCGCATTGATTTTGACTTCCGAGGTGTACAGCTTGGCGGTGGCGTCCAGCCAATCCTGGCCGACCGGCTTGAGCTTATAGCTCAGAGCGGCATCGCGCTGGATTGTGGAGCGGTTGGTCATCGGGTTGCCGCTCGAGCTGTCCGGTGTCTGCGGGTTTTTCGGTTCCTGGGCGCTGTTGTTGTAGTAGCGCAGATCGCCGCTCAATGACTGATTGTCGTCGATTTTCCAGGTGCCTTTGGCCAGCACGTTGCTGATGGTTTCGTCGTTTGGCGCATCGAAGCCGTTGCCCTGACGCAGATTGCCGACGTCGCGAGTACCGAACGACAGCAGGCCGTCGAGGTTATCGGTCTTGCCGTAGGCGCTGGCGCCCATGCCCAGGCTGTGATCGCCGGTGCCGGCAGTGCCGTAGACGCGGAACCCGGTATCGTGGCCCGGCAGCAGCAGATCGGCGGCATCGACGGTTTCGTAGGCGATGACGCCGCCCAGTGCGCCACTGCCGTACAGCAACGCAGAGGGGCCGCGCACAATTTCAATGCGCTTGACCAGCGCCGGATCGAGGAAGGTGCCGCCGATGTGGCCGGTATCGGTCCCCTGGCGGATGCCGTCGACCAGCGTCAGCACGCCGTTTTTGCCGTAGCCGCGCATCGTCACGTCCTGACCGTTGCTGCGCCCGGTGCCGTTGACGGTGATGCCCGGCACGCGGCGCAGTATATCGGCGGCCGAGGTGGCGGTCTGGCTTTCCGGCGAGTTGCCTTCGATCACCGTGACCATCATCGGCGCTTCAAAGCTGCTGCGTTGGTTGCCGGTGGCGACCACGGTCATGGTCTCGTCGGCGGCTTTGGCTTTTTTGGCCGCTGCCGCGTTGGAAGAGGATGTTGTGCTGGTGTTTTGTGCCAAGGCCACCGTAGGCAGAGCGCAGGCAATCGCCAGACTCAAAGCGGAAAAACGCAGCCGGGTGGAAAATGTCAGAGGCATGGTGCAACTCTCCGTATGTAATAAAACATATCAATAGATTTGCTGGCTGCCTGGATCAAAAGATCGGGGTGGCTGGCGTTTGAGGATTCTGTGGTTATTTGGTCAGGATCAATTTCCCGGCTTTGGTCTGCCGCAGCTGATAGCGCTGGCCCTGATGGGTAATGAACGCGATGCCGTCGGCGCCGAGCAGCTGTGCGCTGTCGTAGCTGGGCGGCGCGTTTGCGCTGTGCTCGGTCGGGGCCGCGGCGGCGGGGGTAGGCGTGTTGGCAGTATCCATCATCATTGTGCTTATAAAACAGACCATTAAATGGTAATTAATATCAAACTGAGAATCATTATCATGTGAAGGAAAGGTTACATCAAGGAAAATTTTCTTACCGATGGAACCTTTTTGTCGAATGGACATCCGGCGGCGGGCCGAGCGCACTCGGCCCGTAAAAAAGGGGCGTTATTTCAGCAGGGTTTCGATGCGGTCAAACAGACGTTCGGGCTTGGTGATCGGTGCAAAACGCGTGACGCGCTGGCCGTCGGCGGTGAGCAGGAACTTGGTGAAATTCCACTTGATGCGGCGGCTGCCCAGAATGCCGGGCGCCAGGCGTTTCAGCTCATTGAACAGCGGGTGCGCGCCGGGACCGTTAACGTCTATCTTGCTGAACAGCGGGAAACTGACGCCGTAGTTGAGGCTGCAAAAGTTGGCGATCTCCAGCGGACTGCCCGGCTCCTGAGAACCAAACTGGTTGCAGGGGAAGCCGAGCACCACCAGGCCGCGTTCGCGATAGTATTGCCACAAATTTTCCAGCCCACGGTATTGCGGGGTGAAGCCGCACTTGCTGGCGGTGTTGACCACCAGGTAAGCGCGCGCCGGGAAATCGCCCAGCGTTTTTTGCTCGCCCTGCAGCGTGACGCAGGGGATGGATAACAGAGAGTGAATCATGCCGGGGCTCCCAGTGCGTTTCGGCGGGCGCTAAAGCGTTGCAATCAGTATAGATGAGTGGGGCAGAAGGAATAAAGCCGGGGGCGTGGCCCCGGCCTCTACTGGGTTAGAAACGGCTATCAACCGCATCCGCCAGCATCGCCAGCAGCTGCTCGCTGTCGGACCAGCTCAGGCAAGGATCGGTGATCGACTGGCCATAGGTCAGCGGCTGGCCGGCGACGATTTTCTGCGTGCCTTCCACCAGGAAGCTTTCCGCCATTACGCCGGTGATGGCGGCGGAGCCGGCGCGGATCTGCTGGCAGACGTTGTCGGCCACTTCCAGCTGGCGACGGTGCATTTTCTGGCAGTTGCCGTGGCTGAAGTCGATCACCAGGTGTTCAGGCAGATCGAATTCGCGCAGGCTGTCACAGGCGGCGGCGATGTCGCTGGCGTGGTAGTTCGGCGTTTTTCCGCCGCGCATGATGATGTGGCCGTACGGGTTGCCGCTGGTCTGGTAAATGGTCATCTGGCCATGTTTGTCCGGCGACAGGAACATGTGCCCGGCGCGCGCCGCGCGAATGGCGTCGATGGCGATGCGGGTGTTGCCGTCGGTGCCGTTTTTGAAGCCGACCGGGCAGGAGAGCGCCGAGGCCATTTCACGGTGGATCTGGCTTTCGGTGGTGCGCGCACCGATGGCGCCCCAGCTGATCAGATCGGCGATGTATTGGCCGACGACCATGTCCAGGAATTCGGTGGCGGTCGGCAGGCCGAGCTGGTTCACTTCCAGCAGCAGACGGCGCGCCATTTCGATGCCGCGGTTGACCTGGAAGGTGCCGTCCAGCGCCGGATCGGAGATCAGGCCTTTCCAGCCGACGACGGTACGCGGTTTTTCGAAGTAGGTACGCATCACGATTTCCAGACGATCCTGGTAGCGTTCGCGCAGGGCGTTCAACCGGCCAGCGTAATCGACGGCGGCGTCGAGATCGTGGATGGAGCAGGGGCCGATCACCACCAGCAGGCGGCGGTCTTCACCGGTGAGGATTTTTTCAATGCGTTTTCGTGACGCTGTCACGTTGTCGGCGACGGCCGCCGAGATCGGCAGCTTGTCTGCCAACGCTTGCGGCGTGACGAGGCTGTCGATGCGCGCGGTCCGCAGTTCATCTGTTTTGTGCATGTTGTTCCCTGGAAACTGTTCTTCTCTGCGGCAGGAGTGCCGGGAAGTGATGGCGATCACAATAACGCAAAAAGCGCTGAATTCAACCGTAGAGATTGTGTTCTGTTGATCAAAACCGCGAAAAAAAGCACAAAAAAATCAGCTGCTGTTGAAATAAACGGCAGGCGGCGGGGCACGGCGGCCCCGCGAGAAAATGATCAGAACATGCGGCGACTCATACCGAGGATGTCGAGGATTTTGGTGGAAATCTCTTCGACAGAATAATTGGTGGTATTGAGGTAGCGGATCTGATTTTTGCGGAACAGCGCCTCGACCTCGGCGATCTCCATGCGGCACTGGCGTAATGAAGCGTAACGGCTGTTTTCACGCCGCTCTTCACGGATCGCCGCCAGGCGTTCCGGATCGATGGTCAGGCCGAATAATTTATGCTGAAACGGTTTCAGCGAGGCCGGCAGGTGCAAATTATCCATATCGTCGGCGATAAACGGATAGTTGGCGGCGCGAATGCCGAACTGCATCGCCAGATAAAGGCTGGTGGGGGTTTTGCCGCAGCGCGACACGCCGAGCAGGATCACCTGCGCCTGATCGAGGTTGCGCAGCGAAATGCCGTCGTCATGCGCCAGGGTATAGTCGATGGCGGCAATGCGCGCGTCGTACTTGCCGAGGTTGCTGGCGGTCAGGCCGTGGGTGCGGTTCGGTACTGGCGTCGGTTCCACTTCCAGCTCGCCCTGCAGCGGGCCGACCAGCGCCTGCACGATATCCTGGCAGAAGCCCTGGCTCTGCACGATCACATCGCGCACTTCCGGCGAGATGATGGAGTAAAACACCAGTGGCCGCACGCCGGTTTGATTATAAATATCATCGATTTGCTGGCGAACTGCGCGCGCGCGCGCCTCGGTTTCGACGAACGGCAGGGTAAAGGTGGTCGCCGTGACCGGAAACTGCGACAGCACCGCGTGCCCCAACACTTCGGCGGTGATCGCCGTACCATCCGAAATATAAAAAACGCTTCTTTCCACCCGAGGCTCCTTACCTGAAAACGGTGTTCCTGCTGTCATCACTGTCAATATCATGGGCCGCGGACGATCCGTCGGTAAAGGGGGGAGGGAAAAAATTGTGACGGCGGGACGGTAAAGCGCTTTGCGCCGGCGCGTGAAGAAAAGCGCGTTTTGCCGGCGGTAAAAATTGTGGCGCAACGAGGTTTTTCGACCCGAAACGTAAATTTGCCGTTATTTTCACCAAAAACGGTAGCGTTTGCGCGGTCATTAAAACAGAAGTTTAAAAAGAACGTAATTTGTTGAGAACTAAGCTTTTCGTGCGATTGGGAACGGTTCCCTGCCAAATCAGCCGGTTAGGACATTCTCTTAAAAACCACTTTCTTCAGTGGGTTGATCGATTCACCTTTCCATTTTCCCCAGATCAGTGTGCTAGTCTGATTCGGCTCCGTGTTAGCGGCGCCGTAAAGCAAGCGAATTAAATCCGTCTTTACCCTACTGATAGCAATAAGGATTGTCTCGATGTCCAACAATGGCCCAGACTTGCGTAATGTGCTTTGGTACAACCAGCTTGGCATGCACGACGTTGACCGTGTCGGCGGCAAAAACGCCTCCCTCGGTGAAATGATCACCAATCTTTCCGATTTGGGCGTGGCCGTGCCGAACGGTTTTGCCACCACCGCACAGGCGTTTAACGATTTCCTCGAACAAAGCGGTGTTAACCAGCGCATCTATCAGCTACTGGATCAGACCGACGTTGACGACGTTGCCCAACTGGCCAAGGCCGGCGCCCAGATCCGCCAATGGGTGATCGACACGCCGTTCCACGCCGAGTTCGAGCGTGAAATTCATCAGGCTTACCAACAGCTCGCCGACGGCGAACCGGAAGCTTCCTTTGCGGTGCGCTCCTCCGCCACGGCGGAAGACATGCCGGACGCGTCCTTCGCCGGCCAGCAGGAAACCTTCCTCAACGTGCAGGGCATCGACGCCGTAATGGTGGCGATCAAGCACGTGTTCGCCTCGCTGTTCAACGACCGCGCCATCTCTTATCGCGTGCACCAGGGCTATGACCACCGCGGCGTGGCGCTGTCGGCGGGCGTACAGCGCATGGTGCGCTCGGATCTGGCCTCCTCGGGCGTGATGTTCACCATCGATACCGAGTCCGGCTTTGATCAGGTGGTGTTCATCACCTCCGCCTTCGGTCTGGGTGAAATGGTGGTGCAGGGCGCGGTGAACCCGGATGAGTTCTACGTGCACAAACCGACGCTGCAAAAAGGCAAGCCGGCGATCGTGCGCCGCAACCTGGGCTCGAAAAAGATCCGCATGGTGTACGCACCGTCGCAGGATCACGGCAAGCAGGTGCGCATCGAAGACGTGCCGGAAGCGCAGCGCAGCCGTTTCTCGCTGACGGATGACGAAGTGCAGGCGCTGGCGCAGCAGGCGATCCTGATCGAAAAACATTACGGCCGCCCGATGGATATCGAATGGGCGAAAGACGGCCATACCGGCAAGCTGCTGATCGTGCAGGCGCGTCCGGAAACCGTTCGCTCCAACGAACAAACCATGGAACGCTACCAGCTGAATGGCACTAGCCCGGTGCTGGTGGAAGGCCGCGCCATCGGTCATCGCATCGGCGCCGGTCCGGTGAAAGTGATCCACGACATCAGCGAAATGGATCGCATCCTGCCGGGCGACGTGCTGGTGACCGACATGACCGACCCGGACTGGGAGCCGATCATGAAGAAGGCCGCCGCGATCGTCACCAACCGCGGCGGGCGCACCTGTCACGCGGCGATCATCGCCCGTGAGTTGGGCATCCCGGCGGTGGTAGGCTGCGGCCACGCCACCGATGTGCTGAAAGACGGCCAGAAAGTCACCGTTTCCTGTGCGGAAGGCGACACCGGTTTCGTTTACAGCGACATGCTGGATTTCAGCGTGCAGAGCTCCGAAGTGACCGAGCTGCCGGATCTGCCGCTGAAGATCATGATGAACGTCGGCAACCCGGATCGCGCTTTCGACTTTGCGCGTTTGCCAAATGAAGGCGTGGGCCTGGCGCGGCTGGAATTTATCATCAACCGCATGATCGGTGTGCACCCGCGCGCGCTGCTGGAGTTCGACCAGCAGACGCCGGCGCTGCAAAACGAAATTCGCGCGTTAATGCAGGGTTACGACCACCCGGTAGAGTTCTACGTTGGCCGCCTGACAGAAGGGATCGCGACGCTGGGTGCCGCCTTCTGGCCGAAGCGTGTGATCGTGCGCCTGTCCGACTTCAAATCCAACGAGTACGCCAACCTGGTGGGCGGCGATAAGTATGAACCACACGAAGAGAACCCGATGCTGGGCTTCCGCGGCGCCGGCCGTTACGTGGCCGACAGCTTCCGCGATTGCTTCGCGCTGGAGTGCGAGGCGGTGAAACGCGTGCGTAACGAAATGGGGCTGACCAACGTCGAAATCATGGTACCGTTCGTGCGCACCGTGGCCCAGGCGGAAGCGGTGGTGGCGGAGCTGGCGCGTCAGGGGCTGAAGCGCGGTGAAAACGGGCTGAAAGTGATCATGATGTGCGAGATCCCGTCCAATGCGCTGTTGGCGGATCAGTTCCTCGAGCACTTCGACGGCTTCTCTATCGGTTCCAACGACATGACCCAGCTGGCGCTGGGGCTGGATCGTGACTCCGGCGTGGTGTCGGAGCTGTTTGACGAGCGCAACGAGGCGGTGAAAGCGCTGCTGTCGATGGCGATTCAGGCGGCCAAACGCCACGGCAAATACGTCGGCATCTGCGGCCAGGGCCCGTCTGACCATGAAGACTTCGCCGAGTGGCTGATGGAGCAGGGCATCGATAGCCTGTCGCTCAACCCAGACACCGTGGTGCAGACCTGGATCAATTTGTCGAAAAAGAAATAATGTCTCGGCCTCGCTGAGGCATTAACGCCGGGCCGCAGTTAACGCTGCGGCCTTTTTATTTCCGAATGTAAATAACGGCGCGTAAAATAATCAATTCGACGAAAAAAGAATAAAAAAAAGCCCACCGTAGGAGATGGGCAAAGACTACACACAGCAATTCACATGTATGGCATTACATTGTTCAGAAAGGTTGCTTTAAAATCAGTGATTTGAAGCAATAGATGGCCATAATACTAGATTTTTGAACGCGACTAGTCATTAAGAATCATCCTAATCGATAGCGCCATCACATTTTATTTGTGGGAGTTATCTCTTTTTGCCGCTTGCAACAAACAGGGATTTACATTGCACCTTTCATTCGCTGTACCGTAATCAATATAGGGCGGCATTATATTTGGCGGAGATATTACTCGAATGAGGTAGGAATAATGACCTGAGTGAAATGTTCCGCCCGACGATGCGGGCGGAAGGGGGGGAATTAGCGTTTTTCCAGATCTTCGATGACTTGCTCCGGCGCGGTGGTCGGCTCCGGCGCTTCATCCATCCAGGCGGTCAGCAGGCGATAAGATACCGCCAATACCACCGGGCCGATGAACAGGCCAATCATACCGAAGGCCAGCAAGCCGCCGATAACGCCGGACAGGATCAGCAGCAGCGGCAGGTCGGCACCCATGCGGATCAGCACCGGGCGCAGCACGTTATCCAGCGTGGCTACCACGCAGCTCCAGACCAGCAGTACGGTGCCCCAGGTGGTGTCGCCGTGCCAGTACAGCCAGATGATGGCCGGCACCAGCACCAACAGCGGCCCCAATTGTGCCACGCAGCAGATAAAGATTAGCATCGTCAGCAGGGTGGCGGCTGGTATGCCGCTCACCGCCAGACCGATGCCGCCCAGCACCGACTGCACCAACGCCGTCACCACCACGCCCAGCGCGACGGCGCGGATCGCCTGGCCGCCCAGTAGCACCGCCGCATCGCCGCGTTTGGAACCGAGGCGTACCGCAAAGTGACGGATACCCAGCGCCACCTGCTCGCCGCGCGCATACAACAAGGCGCTGAACAGCAGCATCAGCGCGCAGTGCAGCAGCAGACGACCGATATGCGCCGCCTGCGCCACGAACCAGGTGGCGGTTTGACCGAAGTACGGCTGTACCTTCGCCAGCAGCGCAGCGCCGCCGGCGTTAACCAATGTGTGGTAGCTGGTATAGAGCCTGTCGCCGATCATCGGCACGGACTGCAGCCAGGCGAGATCGGGAATGTGCAGCTTGCCGGGTGAACTGGCCCAGGCGATCAGCGGCGCGCTGTTATCCACCACGCTGCTGATCAGCAGGGAAATCGGCAGAATGAACAGCAGGATCAGCAGCAGGGTCATGACCAACACCGCCAGCGAGCGACGGCCCCACAGCAGCTTTTGCAGTTTGAGCAGCAACGGCCAGGTGGCGATCACCACCATGCCCGCCCAGGCGAAGCCGAGAATAAACGGTTGGATCACCCAAAAACAGGCAACGATCATGATGGCGATAAACAGCACGCCGAAAATAATTCGCGGTAAGTCGTAACGCGATTGCGGGAGTGGCATCAGTGGCTTCTCATCCTGGTCAATTAAATCCCTGGCACCGGCGAATCGGGGTGCCTGTCGGTCGGTTTATCGCCGCTGGGCGGCCGCCTGTGGCGGCGCTCGCAGGGCGGTAATAATGTGAATGCCTTCACTAAACGAGTATGTTAGTTTTTAGTGTCACTAAAAAATAGGGTGGGTCTGAATTAAAGGCCCGATTCAGCGTACATCAGCGCATAAAAAATAGACGGACAGGGTCAAAAAAGCGAATGATCCCACAGATTTCTCAGGCGCCCGGCCTCGTTCAACGGGTGCTCGACTTTTTGGAAGCACTGAAGCAAAACGGATTCAACGGCGATACCGCCACCAGCTACGCCGACCGCCTGACGATGGCCACCGACAACAGTATCTATCAGCTGTTGCCCGATGCGGTGGTGTTCCCCCGTTCCACCGCTGACGTGGCGCTGATTGCGCGTCTGGCCGGGGAAGAGCGATTCAATACGCTGACCTTCAGCCCGCGCGGCGGCGGCACTGGCACCAACGGCCAGTCGCTCAATACCGGCATCGTGGTCGATATGTCGCGCCATATGAACCGCATTCTGGAGATCAACGTCGAACAAGGCTGGGTGAAAGTCGAAGCCGGCGTGATCAAGGATCAGCTGAATCAATACCTGCGGCCGTTCGGCTACTTCTTCTCGCCGGAACTGTCCACCAGCAACCGCGCCACGCTGGGCGGCATGATCAACACCGACGCCTCCGGCCAAGGTTCGCTGGTATACGGCAAAACCTCCGATCACGTGTTGGGCCTGCGGGCGGTGCTGCTGGGCGGCGAGATGATCGATACCCGCGCCATGCCGACGGCGCTGGCGGAAACGATTGCTCTGGAAGAGACCGCGGAGGGGCGCATCTACCGCACGGTGCTCAATCGCTGCCGTGAGCAGCGCGCACTGATCCTGGAGAAATTCCCCAAGCTCAACCGCTTCCTCACCGGTTACGATCTGCGCCACGTGCTGAGCGACGATCTGCAAACCTTCGATCTGACGCGCATCCTGACCGGCGCCGAAGGCACGCTGGCGTTTATCACCGAGGCGCGGCTGGATATCACGCCGCTGCCGAAAGTGCGCCGCCTGGTCAACGTGAAGTACGACTCCTTCGACTCGGCGCTGCGCAATGCGCCCTTTATGGTCGAGGCCAAGGCGCTGTCGGTGGAAACCATCGATTCCAAGGTGCTGAATCTGGCGCGTGAAGACATTGTTTGGCACTCGGTGAACGAACTGATCGCCGACGTGCCGGATAAAGAAATGCTCGGGCTGAACATCGTCGAGTTCGCCGGCGACGATCGGGCGCTGATCGACGGCCAGATGGAGGCTCTGTGCCAACGGCTGGATGAACTGATCGCGCAGCGGCAGGGCGGCGTGATCGGGTACCAGATCTGCGGCGATCTGGCTGGCATCGAGCGCATTTACAACATGCGCAAGAAGGCGGTCGGGCTGCTGGGCAACGCCAAGGGGCGCGCCAAGCCGATTCCGTTTGCCGAGGATACCTGTGTGCCGCCGCAACACCTGGCGGACTATATCGTCGAATTCCGTCAACTGCTTGACGACCACAACCTGAGCTACGGCATGTTCGGCCACGTCGACGCCGGGGTGTTGCACGTGCGCCCGGCGCTCGACATGTGCGACCCGCAGCAGGAAGTGCTGATGAAGCAGATCTCCGATCGGGTGGTGGCGCTGACCGCCAAATACGGCGGTCTGTTGTGGGGGGAGCACGGCAAGGGCTTCCGTGCCGAGTACAGCCCTGAGTTCTTCGGGGAAACGCTGTATGAAGAGCTACGCCGCATCAAGGCGGCGTTTGATCCGGATAACCGGCTGAACCCGGGCAAGATCTGTTCGCCACTGGCGGTAGATGCACCGATGATGGAGGTAGACGCGGTCAAACGCGGCACCTTCGATCGTCAGATCCCGGTCGAGGTGCGCACCTCGTTCCGCGGCGCGCTGGAGTGTAACGGCAACGGTCTGTGCTTCAACTTCGACGTGCGTAGCCCGATGTGCCCGTCGATGAAGATCAGCGGCAACCGCATCCATTCGCCGAAAGGGCGGGCGACGCTGGTGCGCGAGTGGCTGCGTCTGTTGGCCGAGCAGGGCGTCGATCCGTTGGCGCTGGAGAAACAGCTGCCGCAGCAGCGCCTCAGCTTGCGTGGCCTGATCGAAAAGACCCGCAACAGCTGGCATGCCGGTAAGGGTGAGTACGACTTTTCGCACGAAGTGAAAGAGGCGATGTCCGGCTGTCTGGCCTGCAAGGCCTGTTCCACCCAGTGCCCGATCAAAATTGACGTGCCGGGGTTCCGTTCGCGCTTCCTGCAGCTTTACCATACCCGCTACCTGCGCCCGGTGAGCGACTACATGGTCGCCGGCGTGGAGAGCTATACCCCGTTGATGGCCCGCGCGCCGAAGGTGTTCAACTTCTTCTTCCGCCAGCCGTGGCTGCGGGAGATGAGCCGCAACGCCGTCGGCATGGTCGATCTGCCGCTGTTGTCCAGCCCGACGCTGCGTCAGCAGCTGTCCGGCCACCGCGCGACCACGCTGACGCTGGAGCAGCTGGAAGGGCTGAGCGCCGAGCAGCGCGCAGAACACGTGCTGATTGTTCAGGATCCGTTCACCAGCTATTACGACGCCAAAGTGGTGGCGGATTTCGTTCGGCTGGTGGAAAAGCTCGGCTATAAACCGGTGCTGCTGCCGTTCTCGCCGAACGGCAAGGCGCAGCATGTGAAGGGCTTCCTGACGCGGTTCGCCCGCACCGCGCGCAAAACCGCCGATTTCCTCAACCGCGTGGCGCAGCTCGGCATGCCGCTGGTGGGTGTCGATCCGGCGCTGGTGCTGTGCTATCGCGACGAATACCGCGAGATCCTCGGCGCCGAGCGCGGCGATTTCCAGGTGCAGCTGGTGCATGAATGGTTGCAGCAGCGGATCGCGGATCGCGCCGAACAGCCGGCGACCGGCGAGCCCTGGTATCTGTTCGGTCACTGCACCGAAACCACCGCGCTGCCGGCCAGCGGCCAACAGTGGGCGGCGATCTTCGCCCGTTTCGGCGCCAAACTGGAGAATGTCAGCGTCGGCTGCTGCGGCATGGCGGGGACTTACGGCCATGAAGCCAAGAACCTGCAAAACTCGCTCGGCATTTATGAGCTATCATGGCACCCGACGCTACAGCGTTTGCCAAGGCAGCGCTGCCTGGCGACCGGCTATTCCTGCCGCAGCCAGGTGAAACGCATCGAGGGCAATGGCGTGCGCCACCCATTACAGGCACTTCTGGAGATGATTGAGTGAAATTGTGGAAACGTGAAACATCGCTGGAGCAGCTGAACCGCGCCGGCGACGGCTGCATGGTCAGCCATGTGGGCATCGAGTTTACCCAATTGGGCGAGGATTTCCTCGAGGCCACCATGCCGGTCGATGGCCGTACCCGCCAGCCGTTCGGGCTGTTGCACGGCGGGGCGTCGGTGGTGCTGGCGGAATCGATGGGATCGATGGCCGGTTACCTGTGCAGTGAGGGCGAGCAGAAAGTGGTGGGGCTGGAGATCAACGCCAACCACCTGCGCGCGGTGTTCGATGGCCAGGTGCGCGGGGTATGTCGCGCACTGCACGTCGGCCGTCGCCATCAGGTGTGGCAAATCGAGATCTTCGACGCGCGCGATCGGCTGTGCTGCACCTCGCGTCTGACCACGGCGGTCATTGACTGATTCTCGCCGGTTCCGCAGGCTGCCGGCCTGCGGAGCCTTTCGCTTTACAGCTGAAACGGCACGCGTTTAACGAAGTCCTTCTGAAACGCATTCGCCTTCTCCCAGGTACCTTCCATTGCATATTTTTGGCAGATCAGCGTCAGCGTGTGGCGGGCGAAGTGGTAGCTTTGCACCCGAAACAGCTGGCAGCGCTGCGGATTGTTGATCTCGACGATCAGCCGATTATGCAGTTTGCTGAGCGCGTGCAGGTAGCTGTCGTCATCGCCGTTCTCCAGGCACAGATTGGCCATGGTGAGGCTGACGCTGTTGTACCGCTTCAGGTGGTCGATATTGCATTCCGGGCGCCGCAGCGCCGCTTCGGCCATATAAAAGTCCACCGTGGCGTCGCGCACGCTGAATTTGTAGTCATCAATCTTGCCCAGCAACCATGCGTTGATCGAAAGAGTCATTGGCTTCGCGCTCAAATCCAAATTGAATGATAATCATTATCATATAAATTGCCGCGTTGCCGATCAATCCCCGGTGCGGCGTTTTTTCATCGTGGGGGTGTAAAAGGCCGCCGACGACCCAATTTAATCCTGAGCGACTAAACTTTAAGCTGAGGGTTGCGCGCTTGCGCAGCGCCACGAAATGCCGATAAACGCACATTTACGACAGACAGAATGCAGAAATAGGTATTTTCTATGAATGTTTAGATCGGCAGTGTACCGCGGCACTGTAACGCTGACGGGCCACCGGGGAGTGCGGTACGGTGATGCAGGATAAAGAACAAATTCATAGGGATAGCATGCACACCTTGCCGCCAGATGCCGCAAGCCACCACGAATGTCCCGCTGGCTTGCCGCACGCCGCAGCGAAAAACCGCGCTCGCGGTGGATACCCCCGCAAAACAAACGGTTGAAGTGATAATCGTTATCACTAACATATAAGCAACCCAGATTGGCTGTGGCCAAACACGAGTGTGAGGTAGACCCTATGCAAACGGAAAATGTCGGCACCTTTTCTCTGGATGAAAATGTCTGGCAAGGCATTTCGCTCAGCGACAGCGCCGTACGACAAATAACGAAACTGATGCAGCAGGATCCGCAGGTGAAAGGGCTGCAGCTAGGGGTGAAACAATCCGGCTGCGCCGGCTTTGCCTATGTGCTGGATCTGACCCGCGAACCCGCCGATGACGATCTGCTGTTTGAGCGCGACGGCGCCAAACTCTATGTGCCGCTGAAGGCCATGCCGTTCATCGATGGCACCACGGTAGATTACGTCCGCGAAGGGCTGAATCAGATATTCAAATTCAACAACCCTAAAGCTCAGCATGCCTGCGGGTGCGGCGAGAGCTTTGGCGTTTGAGCGATGCAATCAACATGACACGAAGCAATGTAGAAATGCCTAATGAAGTGCAGGCTTGGGTCAGCGAAGGTCGCTACAAAGAAGGTTTCTTCACCCAGCTGGCAACCGATGAGTTGGCCAAAGGCATCAACGAAGAGGTGGTGCGCGCCATCTCGGCCAAGCGCAACGAACCTGAGTGGATGCTGGAATTCCGCCTCGAGGCCTACCGCGCCTGGCTGCAGATGGAAGAGCCGCACTGGCTGAAGGCCAATTACGAACGCCTTAACTACCAGGACTACAGTTACTATTCGGCGCCGTCCTGCGGCAGCTGCGACGATGCCTGCGGTTCGCAACCCGGCGCCGAGCAGCAACCGGGCGCGGCGACGGAAAAAGATTACCTGACCAGCGAAGTGGAGCTGGCGTTCAATCAGCTCGGCGTGCCGGTGCGCGAGGGCAGCGAAGTGGCGGTGGACGCCATCTTCGACTCGGTCTCTGTCGCCACCACCTACCGTGAAAAACTGGCGGAGAGCGGGGTGATCTTCTGCTCGTTCGGCGAAGCTATCCAGGAATACCCGGATCTGGTGCGTCAGTACCTGGGGCGCGTAGTGCCGTCCAACGATAACTTCTTCGCTGCGCTGAACGCCGCGGTGGCCTCTGACGGCACCTTCGTCTATGTGCCGAAAGGCGTGCGCTGCCCGATGGAGCTGTCGACCTATTTCCGTATCAACGCCGCCAAAACCGGCCAGTTCGAGCGCACCATCCTGATCGCCGACGAAGGCAGCTATGTCAGCTATATCGAAGGCTGTTCTGCCCCGGTGCGCGACAGCTATCAGCTGCACGCGGCGGTGGTGGAAGTGATCCTGCATAAAGACGCCGAAGTGAAATACTCGACGGTGCAGAACTGGTTCTCCGGCGGTGAGAGCAAGGGCGGTATCCTCAACTTCGTCACCAAGCGCGCGCTGTGCGAAGGCGCCGGCTCGAAAATGTCCTGGACCCAGTCGGAAACCGGCTCGGCCATCACCTGGAAATACCCGAGCGTGATCCTGCAGGGCGACAATTCGATCGGCGAATTCTTCTCGGTGGCGCTGACCAGCGGCCATCAGCAGGCGGACACCGGCACCAAGATGATCCACATCGGCAAAAACACCAAGTCGACCATCATCGCCAAAGGCATCTCCGCCGGCCACAGCGAGAACACCTATCGCGGCCTGGTGAAAATCCTGCCGGGGGCGGAAAACGCCCGTAACTTTACCCAGTGCGACTCGATGCTGATCGGGCCGGACAGCGGTGCCCACACGTTCCCTTACGTTGAAGCGCGCAACAACAGCGCTCAGCTGGAGCACGAAGCCACCACCTCGAAGATCGGCGACGACCAGCTGTTCTACTGCCTGCAGCGCGGCATCAGCGAGGATGACGCCATTTCGATGATCGTCAACGGTTTCTGCAAGGACGTTTTCTCCGAGCTGCCGCTGGAGTTCGCCGTCGAGGCGCAGAAACTTCTGGCCATCAGCCTGGAACACAGCGTGGGTTAATCGCCGCATTTTTAGCGCCGTCGGCGCTATCTGAGGACACAGCATGTTAAGCATCAAGAATTTGAAAGTCAGCGTGGAAGGCAACGAGATCCTCAAGGGATTGGATCTGGAGATCAAACCGGGCGAAGTGCATGCCATCATGGGGCCGAACGGCTCGGGCAAGAGCACGCTGTCCGCCACGCTGGCCGGGCGTGAAGAGTACGAAGTGACCGAAGGGGAAGTCACCTTCAAGGGCAAGGATCTGCTGGAGCTTGATCCGGAAGACCGCGCCGGCGAGGGCGTGTTTCTGGCCTTCCAGTACCCGGTGGAGATCCCCGGCGTCAGCAACCACTTCTTCCTGCAGACCTCGGTCAACGCGGTGCGCAAATACCGCGAGCAGGAGCCGCTGGATCGTTTTGACTTCGCCGATTTCATCGAAGAGAAAATCGCGCTGCTGGACATGCCGGCCGACCTGCTGACCCGTTCGGTCAACGTCGGCTTTTCCGGCGGTGAGAAAAAGCGCAACGACATTCTGCAGATGGCGGCGCTGGAGCCGGATCTGTGCATTCTCGATGAAACCGACTCCGGTCTGGACATCGATGCGCTCAAGATCGTCGCCAACGGCGTCAACTCGCTGCGGGACGGCAAGCGCGCCTTTATCATCGTCACCCACTACCAGCGCATTCTGGACTACATCCAACCGGATTACGTACACGTGCTGTCGCAGGGGCGCATCGTCAAATCCGGCGATTTCTCGCTGGTGAAACAGTTGGAGGAGCAGGGCTATGGCTGGCTTACCGACCAACAGTAATTCAAACGCGCTGCAGCAGCTGTATCGCCTGTTCGAAGGCCGCGGCGGCGAGCGTTCGCCGCATGCGTTGGCGCACTGGCAGCAGGCGCTGCGCCTCGGCTGGCCGACGCGCAAGCATGAAAACTGGAAATACACGCCGCTGGAGAGCCTGCTGGAGCAGCAGTTCCTCGAGCCGCAGCCCGCATTGGTGAGCGCAGAGCAGCTTGAGGCGCTGGCACTCGGCATCGATGCCTGTCGGCTGGTGTTTATCGACGGCCGCTACAGCGCCGCACTCAGCGATAGCGAACTGGGCGACTACCAGTTTGAATTGACTGCCTACGGCACGCCGCAGGCGCTGCCGGAGCCGGTCCAGCCGGAGATTTTCCTGCACCTGACCGAAAGTCTGGCGCAGGAAACCAGCCTGATTCGCCTGCCGACCGGCAAGGCCCCGGCTCGCCCGCTGTACCTGCTGCATATCAGCAGCGGACGCGGCGCCAGCGGCGAAGTGAACACCGTGCATCACCGCCATCATCTGGAGATTGGGCGCGGGGCTGAGGCGGAAGTGATTGAACACTACGTCAGCCTGGGCGAGGCCGCGCACTTCACCGGCGCGCGCCTGACCGCCAACGTGGCGGACAACGCCGGGCTGTTGCACTGCAAGCTGGCGTTTGAGAGCCAGCCGAGTTATCACTTTGCCCATAACGATCTGGTTATCGGCCGCGACGCGCGGGTGAAAAGCGACAGTTTCCTGCTGGGCGCCGGCTTGACGCGGCATAACACCAGCGCGCAGCTGAACGGCGAAGGCGCGAACCTGGTGATCAACAGCCTGGTGCTGCCGGTGGGCAAAGAGATCTGCGATACCCGTACCTATCTGGAGCACAACAAGGGCTATTGCGAAAGCCGCCAGCTGCATAAAACCGTGGTCAGCGATCGCGGCAAGGCGGTGTTCAACGGCATGATCAAAGTGGCCAAGCACGCGATTAAAACCGACGGCCAGATGACCAACCATAACCTGCTGTTGGGTAAGGTGGCGGAAGTGGACACCAAGCCGCAGCTGGAGATCTACGCCGATGACGTCAAGTGCAGCCACGGCGCCACCGTAGGGCGCATCGATGAAGAGCAGCTGTTCTATCTGCAGTCGCGCGGTATCGACAAGCACGCGGCACAGCAGATGATCATCTTCGCCTTCGCCGCCGAGCTGACCGAAGGCATCGCCAACGACATCATCCGGGAGCGGGTGCTGGCACGCATCGCCCAGCGCCTGCCGGGGGAGGCTGCATGAGTTATCCGATTGAACGCGTGCGCGGCGATTTCCCGCTGCTGGCGCGTGAGGTGAACGGCCAACCGCTGGCCTATCTCGACAGCGCCGCCAGCGCGCAGAAACCGCAGGTGGTGATCGACCGCGAGCTGGATTTCTATCGCCACGGCTATGCCGCGGTGCATCGCGGCATTCACACCTTGAGCGCCGAGGCGACTCAGCAGATGGAAGCGGTGCGGGAACAGGCGGCGCGCTTTATCAACGCCGCCTCGGCGGAAGAGATGGTGTTCGTCAAGGGCACCACCGAAGGCATCAACCTGGTGGCCAACAGCTTTGGCCGCCACCTGCTGCAGCCGGGCGATGCGATTCTCATCACCGAGATGGAACACCACGCCAACATCGTGCCCTGGCAGATGCTGGCGCAGGAGCGTGGGTTGCAGCTGCGGGTTTGGCCGCTGCAGCCCGACGGCACGCTGAATCTGGCGCGGTTGCCGGAGCTGGTCGACGCGTCCTGCAAACTGCTGGCGCTGACCGAGGTCTCCAATGTGCTGGGCACCGTCAACCCGGTGCGCGACATCATCGCCCGCGCCAGAGCCCTGGCGCCGGATCTGACGGTGCTGGTGGACGGCGCGCAGGCGGTGATGCACCAGCGCGTCGATGTTCAGGCGCTGGACTGCGATTTTTACGTGTTTTCCGGCCACAAGCTGTACGGCCCTTCCGGTATCGGCATGCTGTATGGCCGCCAGGCGCTGCTGCAGCAGATGCCACCGTGGGAAGGGGGCGGCTCGATGATCCGCCAGGTCAGCCTGACGGCGGGCACCACCTTCGCCGATCCGCCGTGGCGCTTCGAGGCGGGTTCGCCGAACACCGCCGGCATCATGGGGCTGGGGGCGGCGTTCGATTACGTCGAAGCCCTGGGTCTGAATGCGATCCACGATTATGAACAGTCGCTGATGCACTACGCGCTCGAGGCGCTCAAGCAGGTGCCGACGCTGAAAATCTATGGTCCGGCACATCGGGCCGGGGTGATCGCCTTTAATTTGGGAGAACACCACGCCTATGACGTCGGCAGCTTCCTCGATCAGTATGGCATCGCCATTCGCACCGGCCATCACTGCGCCATGCCACTGATGGCGTTTTATCAGGTGCCGAGCATGTGCCGCGCTTCGCTGGCGTTATATAATACCCGCGAAGAGGTGGACCGGCTGGTGGCCGGGCTGCAACGCATTCATCAGCTATTAGGTTAGGCCGGGGCGCGTCCCCGGCGGTACAAAAGGATCCCCATGGCGAATTTGCCGGACAAAGATAAATTGGTGCGTAATTTCTCCCGCTGTCTGAACTGGGAGGAGAAATACCTGTACGTGATTGAACTTGGCGCCAAGTTGCCGCCGCTGGACGAGGCCGAGCGGCAGGCCGGCAACCTGATTTCCGGCTGTCAGAGCCAGGTGTGGATCGTGATGCGTCTCGATGAGCAGGGGCAGGTCGAGTTTCACGGCGACAGCGATGCGGCGATCGTCAAAGGGTTGCTGGCGGTGGTGTTTATTCTTTATCGTCAATTAACGCCACAACAGATCGTCGATCTCGATGTGCGGCCGTTTTTCGGCGAACTGGCGCTCAGCCAACATCTGACGCCTTCACGCTCGCAGGGGCTGGAGGCGATGATCCGTGCCATTCGCAGTAAAGCGGCGCAGCTGGCCTGATCCTTAACGCCTTTCTCCTCAAGGCTCATTGATATATTCGCTTTGTCAATGAGTCTTTACAATCCGTTGTTTTCCCCAGGAACCATCCCCCAATTCAGTGATATTTCAGCAGCTTACCTATTGACGTTTCGTTGACAATCAACGACGGCGATTACGTTATAACGTGTTGATTTTTAGAGAACTTATTGCCTTTGATGCCAGCATTGCTAGTATTAATCAGGTATTGTCTGATTTACCCACCGTCGGGCGCTCGTTAGCCTTGGGGGCGAACCGTCATAAAAAATATAGGGATGATAATGAAACGTGCGTTGAGTTTAATGGGCATGGTCTTCGCCACCGTACTGGCCGGCACGCAGGCCGCCAGTGCGACCGAGTACCCGCTGCCGCCGCCAGACAGCCGTCTGATCGGTGAAAACACCACTTATACCGTGCCAAACGACGGCCGTCCGCTGGAGGCGATCGCCGCCGACTACAAGATTGGCCTGCTGGGCATGCTGGAAGCCAACCCTGGCACCGACCCGTTCCTGCCCAAGCCAGGCACGGTGCTGACCATTCCGACCCAAATGCTGCTGCCTGACACTAAGCGTGAAGGGATTATCGTCAATCTGGCCGAGCTGCGTCTTTACTACTACCCGAAAGGCGAGAACAAAGTGATCGTCTATCCGATCGGCATCGGCCAGACCGGGATGCACACGCCGCTGGAAGTGACCTCCATCAGCCAGAAGATCCCTAACCCGACCTGGACGCCCACCGCCAACATCCGCAAGCGCTATCAGTCCCAGGGCGTGACGCTGCCTGCAGTGGTGCCGGCCGGGCCTGAGAACCCGATGGGGCTGTTCGCCCTGCGTCTGGCGATGGGGCGCGGTGAATACCTGATCCACGGCACCAACGCCAACTTCGGTATCGGCATGCGTGTCAGCTCCGGCTGCATTCGCCTGCGTCCGACGGACATCGAAGCGCTGTTCAATCAGGTGCCGCGTGGTACACGGGTGCAGGTGATCAACGATCCGGTGAAGATTTCGGTTGAGCCGGACGGCAAACGCTATGTGGAAGTGCACCAGCCGCTGTCGCGGGTAGAAAGCGACGATCCGCAGACCATGCCGATCGCGTTGTCTAAAGCGGAGAAAGCCTTTGCTGCGGATGGTCAGACCGATCGCGCCGTGTTCGATAGCGCGGTTGTACGCCGTTCTGGCATGCCGGTGCTGGTCAACGTAGGAGAGAGTCCGTCTGAGGTGAGTTTAACGCCTGCAGCGGCGCCTGCGGCGAATAAGAGCCCATTCAAGGCAGCGCCAATCAGTTCGGTGAACTAAGTTTGCAAGATTGAGCGGTCGAAGAGGGGTTCAGCGTGCTGAACCTCTTTTTTTGCCCGCTATGCAGGAAAAATCAGTCCAGGATACAGGCGAAAAAAAACGGCGCACAATGTGCGCCGTTTTCAATAACCAAAGCTATCTTACTTTTTGTAAGCGTGAGCTTGGTTGTCCAGACGCTGGTTAGCGCGTGCTGCGTCGTCTTTAGCAGCTTGAACGTCAGAACGCATTGCGTTCACGTCGTTGCTCAGCTGATCAACTTTAGCGTTCAGAGTCTGAACGTCAGAAGACAGTTGATCGATTTTAGCGTTGCTAGAGCAGCCAGCCAGCAGAGTGGAACCCAGGATTACCGCGCCCAGTACCAGTTTAGTACGATTCATTATAACACCCTCTAGATTGAGTTAATCTCCATGTAGCGTTACAAGTATTACACAAACTTTTTTCGAAAGAGAATAATTTTTTAGTGTTGAGGTGCTTTATTTTGATCGTTCGCTCAAACTTGCATCTGGTTTTACAAATTAGTTAAAAAAACGAGGGAAAACAGCCGGCTTCCATGGGACTACTCCGATTCTTTATTAGCTAAATAATGAGCGGTCCGCGGTTGCGTTTTGAGAAAAATAGGTTACTGCTGATAAAAAAAACGCCGCAAAGCGGCGTTTTGATCAAGGCAATTATGTCACGTTTTATATTACAGCACGTGTACCGAGGCAGTGTTGGTGGTGCCGCTCGGCACCAGCGCGCCGGAAACCATCACCACGACGTCGCCTTTTTGCGCCAGGCCGCTGGCCAGCGCGGCTTCTTTACCGATGCGGTAGAAGTCGTCGGTAGAAGCGATTTCCTTGACCATCTGCGGGATGACGCCCTTGCTCAGCACCAGCTGATGCGCGGTAGTCTCATTGGTGGTCAGCGCCAGGATCACCGCGTTCGGGAAGTATTTACGCACGGATTTCGCTGACTTGCCGCCGCTGGTGGCGACGACGATCAGCGGCGCGTCCAGTTTCTCGGCGGTTTCAACCGCGCCACGGCACACCGCTTCGGTGATGCGCAGCTTGCGGCGATCGTTCAGGGAGTCGATGCGGCTTGGCATCACGCGATCGGTGCGCTCGCAGATGGTCGCCATGATGTTGACCGCTTCCAGCGGATATTTGCCCTTGGCGCTCTCGCCGGACAGCATGACAGCATCGGTGCCGTCCAGGATGGCGTTGGCAACGTCGCCGGCTTCCGCACGGGTAGGGCGCGGGTTTTTGATCATGGAATCGAGCATCTGGGTGGCGGTGATCACCACTTTACGCGCACGGTTGCATTTTTCGATCATCATCTTCTGGGCGAAGATCACTTCTTCGACCGGGATCTCCACGCCCAGATCGCCGCGGGCAACCATGATGCCGTCGGACGCTTCGAGGATTTCGTCGAAGTTGTTCAGGCCTTCCTGGTTCTCGATCTTGGAGATGATCTGGATCTGCTCGCCGCCGTGCGCTTTCAGGTGCTCGCGGATCTCCAGCACGTCGGAACGTTTACGGATGAAGGACGCCGCCACGAAGTCGACGCCTTGCTCGCAGCCGAAGATCAGGTCGCGTTTGTCTTTTTCGGCCAGCGCAGGCAGCTGGATGGACACGCCCGGCAGGTTGACGCCTTTGTTCTCGCCCAGGTCGCCGTTGTTCAGCACCTTACAAACGACTTCGTTCTCGGTCACGTTGGTGACTTCCATGCCGATCAGGCCGTCGTCAACCAGCACGGTGTTACCGATCTTCAGGTCGGCGGCGAAGCCGGCGTAGGTGACCGCTACGCGATCGCTGTTGCCGATCACACTCTGGTCGGTGGTGAAGGTGAAGGTTTGGCCGGCGACCAGCGAGGCGTCTTTACCGCCTTCCAATTTCATGGTGCGAATTTCCGGGCCTTTGGTATCCAGCAGGATGCCGGCGTTGATACCGGTTTTCGCCATCACGGCGCGCATGTTCTTGATGCGGTTGCCGTGCTCTTCATAGTCGCCGTGAGAGAAGTTGAGACGCATCACGTTCATGCCCGCATTGAGCAGGTTGGTCAGCATTTCTTCCGATTCGGTTTTTGGACCGATGGTACAAACAATTTTGGTCTTTTTCATGGCGGAGTTTTCTACAAGTTGTGATGGATAAAAAAACGAATTTGACCGGCGCTATTTACGCCGATAGGGAATTTGAGCCGTGCCTGGTGGTGAAAAACATAGTTAAGGATAGGTGACGACAGTTGAAGTGGGGCGGAAAAATTCAGCCCGCGCGGGGGCGCGGAGATGCTGCGCAACGGGGTGAGATGAAATCGTGTTGTTATTGCGTTTTCGCAGATCAAGGGCTGAAACCATTCAACTGATAGACGTTGCGCATTATAAAGGCTAAGCGGCGGGAAACAAAATAAAAAACCGCAGCGGTGTGGCGGATATGTCAAAACGGGGGCAAATGTGGCGCAAATGCAACGCGTTGCGTACAGCTTGTTGCGCAAATAACCTTGCTGTAAATACGGCTTAGCGCGTTTGCGGGATTTCCAGCAGCACGCCGGCGCTCAGGCAGAAGCAGCCGCTGGCGACGTTGGCCGGCAGGATCAGGCTCTCGCCGGCCCGTACTGTCCGCGTATCGCCGCCGAGGGTGAACTCGAATTCACCCGATATCACCCGGGTTTGCAGCGCATGCGGGGGCTTTTGCAGTTGGCCAAAGGCGCCGGCCTCGAAACGCACTTCCGCCGCCGGCGAACCGTCGCTCATCACCCCTTCACGGCGGGCAAGGCCATTGTCGAGCGGTAAAAAGGCGGTTTTGGCGGTGAAGGTGGTCATGTGGCGTTCCTGATGGTGGATGGCGGTAGTTCGGCGCAATCGACATGAGAAATCGAGCGGTCGAGCAGAGACGAAACAACGGGAAGTATAACGCGATAGGGGGAGAGATAAATCAGCAATATGGTGCGTCCGAGTGGACTCGAACCACCGACCCCCACCATGTCAAGGTGGTGCTCTAACCAACTGAGCTACGGACGCACTGCACTGCTTCTGGAATTTGGTGCGTCCGAGTGGACTCGAACCACCGACCCCCACCATGTCAAGGTGGTGCTCTAACCAACTGAGCTACGGACGCACTGTACTGCTTCTGGAATTTGGTGCGTCCGAGTGGACTCGAACCACCGACCCCCACCATGTCAAGGTGGTGCTCTAACCAACTGAGCTACGGACGCATCTTTTCCTGTCTGTCATGGCTGACAGCGGGGACGAATATTAACGAGCTACCTGCGTGCTGGCAAGGGGAAAAGCGCAATTTTATTCGGTATTTCACGCGATTGCTGAGGTTGTGCGCAGTCCGGCGTTTTTTTCCGCAAACCGCAGCCCGGCCGGGGATGAAACCGGCTGGGAGCGGATTCAGCGCGTGGATCGCTGCAGGATGACTGCGGTCGGCTGTTTCTGCAGCCAGCGCATACGCAGCGCCATCATGATGGCGGCGAAGGTCAGGCCAATGATAAAGCCGATCCAGAAGCCGCTTGGCCCCATTGCCGGCACCACCACGTCGGTTAACGCCAGCAGATAGCCGCTCGGCAGGCCCAATACCCAATAAGCGATAAAGGTGATGAAGAAGATCGCTCGGGTGTCTTTATAACCACGTAGCACGCCGCTGCCGATCACCTGGATCGAGTCCGAAATTTGGTACAGCGCCGCCAACAGCATCAGCTGCGAGGCCATAGCCACCACCGCCGGGCTGTCGTTGTACAGCAGGGCGATCGGTTCGCGCAAGGTGGCGGTAAACAGCGCGGTGCAGACGGCCATGGTGATGCCGACGCCGATGGCGGAATAGGCGGCGACGCGCGCGCCTTCGACCGAGCCTTCCCCCAGACGATAACCGACGCGGATGGTGGCGCCGACGCCCAGCGACAGCGGCAGCACGAACATCAGCGCGCTGAAGTTAAGCGCGATCTGGTGGCCGGCGACCGCGACGATCCCGAGCGGCGAAACCAGCAACGCCACCACGGCGAACAGCGTGACTTCGAAGAACAGCGCCAGCGCCACCGGCATGCCGATGCCGATCAGGCGCTTCAGCGCCGCCCAGTCCGGGCCGCCGAGATCGCCGGCCTGGCGTTTGATGTCGCGCTGCGACGGCGCGCGCTTCACGTACCAGCGCATCATCAGGAACATGATCCAGTAGACGCTGCCGGTGGCGACGCCGCAGCCGACGCCGCCGAGTTCCGGCATGCCGAACTTGCCGTAGATGAAGATGTAGTTGATCGGGATATTCACCAGCAGGCCGAGGAAGCCGATCACCATGCCGGGCTTGGTTTTAGACAACCCCTCGCACTGGTTGCGCATCACCTGGAAGAACAGGTAGCCCGGCGCCCCCCACATGATGGCGTGCAGGTAGCCGACGGCTTTATCCGCCAGCTGCGGATCGATGTTGTGCATCATGTCGATGACGAACTTGCAGTTATACAGCACCACGATCAGCAGTACGGAGACGCCGGAGGCCAGCCAAAAACCCTGGCGCACCTGATGGCCGATACGATCGCGGCGGCCGGCACCGTTGAGCTGAGCGATAACCGGGGTCAACGCCAGCAGCAGACCGTGGCCGAACAGGATGGCCGGCAGCCAGATTGAGGTGCCGACCGCCACCGCCGCCATGTCGGTGGCACTGTAAGCGCCGGCCATGATGGTATCCACCACGCCCATAGCGGTTTGCGATATTTGCGCGATAATGACCGGGATAGCGAGAGCCAATAAACTACGCGCTTCAATTAAGTACTTCTGCACGCATACACCTTTTCTATTTATATATGTGGGAGGGAGGGCTGCCGCGAGAGGACAACAATTAAAATAGCGGAATTTTGTCAAAAAGATTGTACCTGCTCGGCGTCGTTAAGCAAACGCCGCAGATAAATAGTTATTAAATGCGCAGCCATTCCTTTTTTACCGTCGCGGATTTGGTTTTCAGCGCCAACTGGGGCAAACTGCCGGTAGCGTTTTAACCTATTTAGCAAGAAGAGGCACATATGTTCACCGGTATCGTACAAGGCACCGCGCCGCTGGTCGCCATTGATGAGAAACCCAATTTCCGCACCCACGTGATCGAAATGCCTACCGAGCTGCTGCCGGGGCTGGAGCTGGGCGCGTCGGTGGCCCATAACGGCTGCTGCCTGACCGTCACCGCGGTGGAAGGCAACCGCGTCAGCTTCGATTTGATCAAAGAAACGTTGCGCTTGACCAACCTCGGCGATCTGGCGCTGGGCGACATCGTCAATATCGAGCGCGCGGCGAAGTTCAATGATGAAATTGGCGGCCATTTGATGTCCGGCCATATTATCTGCACGGCGGAGGTGGCCAAGATTTATACCTCGGAAAATAACCGCCAGGTATGGCTGCGCATGCCGGATGCGGAATTGATGAAATATGTGCTGCACAAAGGTTTCATCGGCATCGACGGCATTAGCCTGACCATCGGCGAAGTGGTGAATAACCGTTTCTGCGTGCACCTGATCCCGGAAACGCTGGATCGCACCACGCTGGGTAAAAAACGCCTCGGTGACAAGGTGAACATCGAGATCGATCCGCAAACGCAGGCGGTGGTGGACACCGTCGAGCGCGTGCTGGCCAACCGGGAAGCGACGCTGGCGGCGGCGGTGGCGCCGGCGCACAAAGACTGACAGCGATTCGGGCGTTGCCGCCGGAATCGAATCATAAGCAGAGAGGAGAAACGCGTGAAGTTTTATGGGAAAACGTTGTTGTTAACCGCGTTGCTGGCGCTGAGCGCCTGCAGCAGTTCGCCTGAGCAGGGCGCGGGCGCGCAAATGGCCGATGCGGACGATACCTGTGGCGCATCACAGTATCAAAACTTCGTCGGCAAACCGATGACCTCGCTGGAAGGCGTACGGATCGACGCCAAGGTGCGAGCCATTCCGTACAACTCTGCCGTCACCATGGATTTCAACCTGCGCCGCCTGAACTTCCTTGGCGACAGCGACGATAAAATCATCCGCGTTTACTGCGGCTAAGCCGTACGCTTCGAACGAGCAAAAAAGGCCCCGGCGATGTGACTACCGGGGCCTTTTTTGTCGGGCAAGTGGCTTAGCGGGCGACGCGGATGCCGCCTTCAACGCCTTTCGGGCTGAATACCACCTGCCACAGTTGCAGATCGCGCGCCCGGAACGCGCCGGCGCAGGCGTTCAGGTAATAGCTGAACATCCGCTCGAAGCGTTCGGAGTAGCGCGGGGCAAGCTGCGGCCACGCCTGTTTGAAGCGCTCGAACCAGGCCATCAGCGTGCGATCGTAGTCGGCGCCGATGTTGTGCCAGTCTTCCATCACGAAATGGCCTTCGCTGGCTTCGGCGATATGGCTCACTGAAGGCAGGCAGCCGTTCGGGAAGATATATTTGTTGATCCACGGATCGACGTTCATGTCGGTTTTGTTGGAACCGATGGTGTGCAGCAGGAACAGGCCGTGCGGCGCTAAATTGCGTTCTACCACATTGAAATAGGTGCGGTAGTTTTTCGGCCCGACGTGCTCGAACATGCCGACCGAGACAATGCGATCAAACTGCTGATGAAGATCGCGATAATCCTGCAGCAGGATCTGCACATCCAGCCCGGCGCAGCGAGCCTGGGCCAGCTTCTGTTGTTCGGCGGAAATGGTCACGCCGACCACCGACACGCCGTAATTCTTCGCCGCATAGGCAGAGAGGCCGCCCCAGCCGCAGCCGATGTCCAGTAAGCGCATGCCTGGCTGCAGCTGCAGTTTTTCGCAGATCATCCGCAGCTTCGCTTCCTGCGCTTCCTCCAGCGTGGTGGCGTCTTTCCAGTAGCCGCAGGAATACTGCATGTAAGGATCGAGCATCAGGGTAAACAGATCGTTGCCAAGATCGTAATGTTCTTTGCCGACGATCCAGGCGCGCTTTTTCGATTGCAGGTTGGTCAGGCGCGCGGCGGCGATCCGCAGGGTATCTTTCAAGTGGTGGGGAAGTTTCTTCTCCAGCCCGGCGCTGACCACGCGCTGGAAGAATATATCCAGCCGTTCGCACTCCCACCAACCGTCCATATAACTTTCGCCGAGGCCCAGTGACCCTTGTTGCAAAACGCGTTTAAAGAATTCGGGATTTTTAACCTGAATATCGAAAGGGCGCGATCCATTGATTTCGATACCGGCCAGACCGAGCATTTCGTGCGCGATGCGATACCACTGGTTATCCTGGATGCTCAGATCTTCTATACACGATGAACTCATAGCTTCTCCATCACCTTCTTCTGACTGATGACCCGTTAGGAAACAGCTTAGACAATTTCTGCGGGTGCATACGTATACCGACGGGAAATAAGCCCGCGGCGTCTGATATCCGACTATGAACAGAGGAAATTTAAAGAAACGACCCGACGCAAATGGCGCAGGATAAACGCCTCTTTAAAAAAGAGTGTGACGCAAGACGCGTACACAAGAGCTAATTGAGATATAGAGATTATAAGGTGTTACTTTATAAAGTTGTTTTTGAGTATAGGCGTGCCGAGGCGTTGACTCAACTGTAAATCGCACTCGGCGCGCATATTCTTTAAGTGATTATTAAGCTTGGCAATTATGACGCTGAGTTAGCATGTTTCCGCTGCGCCTTTTGCTGCGCATCGCCCGCTTTTCCCCGCTGGAGGAAATAGCCCAGCGCGGCGAGGATCACCGTAGACACCATCACCGTCACCGTCGCCAGCAGCGGCTGGGCAATAAACGCCGACACCAGCATGCTCGCCACAAAACACAGCCCCAACTGCAGCGTATTTTGCAGCGCGGCGGCTTTGCCGCTGCTTTCCGGGAACGGCATCAGCGCATTCGCCACCATGATCGGGTAGCCCGCGCCGTTGACCAGCGCCATCACACAGAACGGGATCAGCAGCGTGGTGAGCGTCGGAGTGGTTACGGTCGCCACCAGATACAGCGCCACCATGCTGACACCATAAGCTACCAGCAGCCACGGCAGCAGGGTTTTGCCATTGATGCGTTTGAGCGCGGCGCGGCAGCCATAGCCCCCCAGCAGGAAAGCCAGCGTCTGCGGCACATAGCTCAGACCAATGTCGCTCGGGCCATAGCCCATATCACCGAGGATGAACGGCGAGCCGGTCAGCCAGGCAAAGAAGCCGGCCGAGCAGGCGGCGTACATGGCGACGTTGCCGCTGAACACCGGGGATTTCAATAATTGCCAAAAACTGACGCTGCTTTTTGGCGCATCGGCAGCGGGTTGAGTTTTGGCGCGATCTTTGAGCAGCAACGTCGGCAGCAGCAGCAGGGCGGTGATGGCCAGCAACACGGCGAAGATCGCACGCCAGCTGGCGTGGTTAAGCAGCCAGGCGCCAAGCAGCGGCGCCAGCGCTGGCGACAGCGCGACCAGCGGCATGATGGTGGCGAATACGCGATTGGCCTGGCCTTCGCGATAGCGGTCGACCACCAGCGCTTGCCAGATGGCGGCGGCGGAACAGACGCCGACGGCCTGAATAAAGCGCAGTATCCAGAGTTGCACGGCATTTTCCACCCACAGCATGCCCAGGCAGCCGAACGCGAACAGCGTCAGGCCAATCAATAATACCGGTTTGCGGCCCAGCCGGTCGGAGAGCGGCCCCCACAGCAGCTGCGCGAAGGCGAAGCCGGCCAGAAATATGCTCAGGCTGGCGCTGACCGCGCCGGCGGAAATTTGCAGTTCCTCCCGCATGGCGCCAAAGGCGGGCAGGTACATATCGGTCGCCAGATAACCCAGCATGCTCAGGCCGGCGAGATAGAACATAAAACCAAAGGAGTTTCGCATGGTATTTCTCGTTAATATTTTAGTGTCGCAGGTTTTTAGCGCCGGCCAGTGTATCCGGCTGGATCTCTGCTTGTGAAACGGTAATATTTGCAAAGTGCTGTTAAAAAAATTGAAGGCAAAGCGATGTGGTCTGAATATTCTCTTGAAGTGGTTGACGCGGTGGCGCGCACCGGCAGTTTCAGCGCGGCGGCGCAGGAGCTGCACCGGGTGCCGTCGGCGGTGAGCTACACCGTGCGGCAGTTGGAACAATGGCTGGCGGTGCCGCTGTTTGAGCGGCGTCACCGTGATGTGGAGCTGACGCCGGCCGGCGCGTTATTTATCAAGGATGCGCGAGCTGTTATCAAAAAAATGCTCGACACACGCCGCCATTGTCAGCAGGTGGCTAACGGGTGGCGCGGTCAGCTGAATATCGCCGTGGACATCATCGTCAAACCGCAGCGCAGCCGCCAACTGGTGCTGGATTTCTACCGCCATTTCCCCGACGTTGAACTGATGTTGCAACCCGAGGTGTTTAACGGCGTGTGGGATGCGTTGGTGGACGGCAGGGCGGATATGGCGATTGGCGCCACCCGCGCGGTGCCGGTCGGCGGCGGCTTCGCCTTTCGCGACATGGGGGATATGAACTGGCTGTGCGTGGTCAGCCCGCAGCACCCGCTGGCGCAATTGGCAGGGGCGTTGAATGACGATCGGCTTAGGCCGTACCCTGCGCTTTGTCTGGAGGACACTTCGCGCAATCTGCCCAAGCGTGTCACTTGGACGCTGGATAACCAGCGGCGGCTGGTGGTGCCGGACTGGACCTCGGCGTTCGACTGTCTGTGCGCCGGGCTGTGCGTCGGTATGATGCCGGCGCATCTGGCGCTGCCGCGGGTGCAGCGCGGTGAGTTGAAGGCGTTGCAGCTGCAGCAGCCGTTTCCCGCCAGCCCGTGCTGCCTGACCTGGCAGCAGGATAAACCGTCACCGGCGATGAGCTGGCTGCTGGCGTATCTGGGTGATGGAGAGACGTTGAATCAGGAGTGGCTGAGTGAGGTGGAGCCGGAAGCTGCGCAGGCTTCCGGCGCGGGGGATTAGCGGCGGTAGTCGATGAACGGGCCGTCGGCGACCGAGCGGCGTTCGATCAGCTTCGGATGCACTTCGATCACCTGCGACTCTTCGCGCTTGCTGATGATGCGATCTAGCAGCATGGTGAAGGCCATTTCGCCCAGGCGCTCTTTCGGCTGGTGAATGGTGGTCAGCGCCGGGGTGAAGTAGCGGGCGTTGCGCACGTTGTCGTAGCCGATCACGGAAATATCCTGCGGCACCCGCAGGCCCAGCTCGTCGGCGGCGCAGATGGCCCCCATCGCCATGATATCGCCGCCGCAGAATACCGCGGTCGGCCGCTGTTTTTGCGACAGGATTTGGTGCATCGCCTTATAGCCGGACTCCGGCTCGAAGTCACCCTGGACGATCCACTCTTCGCGAATGTCGATATTCGCTTCCTGCAGCGCCTTCATAAAGCCCTGGTGACGGCCACCGCCGGTGTTGCGTGACAGTTGGCCGGGAATGGCGCCGATATCGCGGTGGCCGCGCTCGATCAGGTAACGGCCGGCCAGATAGCCGCCTTCGAACGCGTTATCGATGATGGTATCGGTGAAGTCGCCGCGCGCGGCGCCCCAGTCCATCACCACCATCGGGATGTTACGGTAGTCTTCCAGCATACCCAGCAGCTGATCCGGATACTCGGAGCACATGACCAGCAGGCCGTCGACGCGCTTTTGCGCCAGCATCGCCAGGTAGGCGCGCTGCTTGTCGAGATTATTGTGCGAGTTGCACAGGATCAGGGTGTAGCCTTTGCTGTAGCAGCTGTTTTCCACCGCCTCGATCACTTCGGCAAAGTAGGGGGCTTCGCTCGAGGTGGCCAGCAGGCCGATCGACTTGGTGTGATTGACTTTCAGGCTGCGCGCCACGGCGCTCGGCGAGTAGTGCAGCTCTTTAATGGCGGCCCACACGGCCGCTTTGGTCTCTTCGGCGACGAAACGAGTCTTATTGATGACGTGCGAAACGGTGGTGGTGGAAACGCCCGCGCGTTTGGCCACATCTTTAATCGTTGCCATGTAAGGAATGACTCCTGAACTCACATGTTTACAGCATGTAAGTGTGATGTTAATCGTTTGCCTACGTAGATCCTTCTCCAGAGAAGCGAAAACTGAGTTTTTAGTGTGTTGAAGTCTTCAGCGCTTAATCAGGAGGGGCATGAATGCCGGTACGCAGTTGTGAACTGCGAATTTTGTCGCATATTGAACAAAAGTGGAAGAGGTAATCGAGATTATAAACCGGGAAATGATAACAAGATTTTATCGGCGAACTGTGGGAAAATGATTTGACGTACTAATTGTGCGCCTTTTATCCTTAGGAAAGCCCATTTTAAAGGAGTTGTCATGGATACCGAATTGAAGATGTCGCTGTTCACTACCGTCTGCGCGCTGGCGGTCATTATCGCTTTCAGCTTCGTTGCCGCGTTGAACTGATTTACCCCCGGTTATAAAAAAGGCGCAGCCAGGCTGCGCCTCATCACCTCAGAACCTGCGCTTACGCCAGGTTTTCCGCTGCGAAGGTCCAGTTGACCAACGCCCAGAAGTTTTCCAGGTATTTTGGACGCGCATTGCGGTAATCGATGTAATACGCATGTTCCCACACGTCAACGGTCAGCAGCGGTTTGTCTTCACCGGTCAGCGGGGTGGCCGCGTTGGAGGTGTTGACGATCGCCAGCGCGCCGTCCGGTTTTTTCACCAGCCAGGTCCAGCCGGCACCGAAGTTTTTCACTGCGGCATCGGTGAACTGCTCTTTGAACGCAGCGAAAGAGCCGAAGGATTTGACGATCGCTGCCGCCAGTTCGCCCTGCGGTTCACCGCCGCCCTGTGGTGACAGGCAGTGCCAGTAGAAGGTGTGGTTCCACACCTGCGCGGCGTTGTTGAAGACGCCGCCGTTAGAGGTCTTGATGATCTCTTCGAGCGATTTGCCCTCGAACTCGCTGCCTTTCACCAGGTTGTTCAGGTTAACCACGTAGGTGTTGTGGTGCTTGCCGTAGTGGTATTCCAGGGTCTCGGCGGAGATGTGCGGCTCGAGCGCGTTTTTCTCATACGGTAATGCAGGTAATTCAAACGACATTGCTTCCTCCTTTACAGCGCCATTCGCCTCTCGCCGGGCGAGAGTCATATGGGCCGTTTTTTATTGTGGTCATTCAATCTTAACAATTTTCATCATAAAAAACAGGAAGAAAAGCGAGAAATGCGCGTGGGGAGGTGCGATGGGCGATAGCTTGAGCAGGCGGTTGCGACCGGGGCCGCAACCGCACAGAGCAGGGAATTAACGGATAGTTTTCGGCGTTACTACGCGGCGTGCGCCGATGTAGTGGTTCTGCCAATAGTCGTTGTCGAGCTGGCTGATGCGGATCTCTTCACCGGTGCGCGGTGACTGGATGAATTTGCCGTTGCCGAGGTAGACGCCAACATGGTCCGCCACGCCGCGGTTGTTGATGCGGAAGAACACCAGATCGCCGCTTTCCAGTTCGCTTTTCTTGATCGGCGCCGCGTCGCGCAGGTGATACATCTCGTTGGCGGTGCGCGGCATTTTGATTTTCACCACGTCTTTATAGGCGTAATAGATAAGGCCGCTGCAGTCGAAGCCGGTGCGCGGCGAACTGCCGCCCCAGCGATAAGGCTTGCCCATCTGATCCATCAGCTTGGCCATCGCGGTCTGCTTGGCGTGTTGGTAGCGTTTTTTGTGCGCCGGGCTAAGTTTTAACGGCTTCTCGTCACGCACCAGTTTAGCGGTGGCCATACCGGCTTCGCGGTGGCGACCATAGCCTTTTTTATAGCCCTTCTTCGGCGGGGTGACTTTAATCTTGGCAGTTTTCTGCGCTTTGGCCTTGGGTTTTGCGCTGGCGATCTTTTTCGCGCTTTTCTCGCTTTTCGCCTTGGCGGTCTTGGTTTTTTTCGCGGGGGCCGTCACTTTGGCTTTTTTAGCGGCTTTGTCCGCTTTCTTTTTTCTGCGGTCATCGGGCCGCGCTTCATTAGCATGGCTTTTACGCTGCTCGGCGGCAACACGCGCCTGTGGCGCAGCGTGCGCCAAATTGAAGAAGAGCTGCGTAAACAGCAGCGCAAAGAGCGTAAGAATTAAACGCATGTCGACGTCACCAACCTTGGCCCCGAAGCGGATATCGAAAGAGTTACAGTATTCCCGAATTTCGCCATATAAAACAGCGAAGAACTCATAAATAATAATCCATATTGTGAGAAAACGTTAATGACATTTTTTTTGTTTCAAAATCAGCCTGTTGGTGTATAAAAAAGCGCCAGTCGGCGGTGGCGGATATAATTAAGTCGCGCCGTCATCGCGGCGCAATATATTAGTGAAATGGTCGGATTAAAAATGTTATTCTCAACGTATGTTTTGACCGGAATGACGTGGCCGGTGAAACGCGATCGGCGGCGGGCGAATATCCTTGCAAAAGATGGCGTTTTCTTGCGACTGTTCCAGCCGCTACAATAGCCCGCGTGATGCATGTTGTAGCCATGAAATGTGGCTTGAGGAAGCAATAAATGACGACGACACTTGAAAAAATTCAGCACCAGATCGCTGAAAACCCGATTCTGCTGTACATGAAAGGTTCGCCAAAGCTGCCGAGCTGTGGCTTCTCCGCGCAGGCAGTGCAAGCGCTGTCCGCCTGCGGCGAGCGTTTCGCCTACGTGGATATTCTGCAAAACCCGGACATCCGCGCCGAATTGCCAAAATACGCCAACTGGCCGACGTTCCCGCAGCTGTGGGTAGACGGTGAGCTGGTCGGCGGTTGCGATATCATCATCGAAATGTATCAGCGCGGCGAACTGCAGCAGCTGATCAAAGAAACGGCAGAAAAGTATAAAGCGCAGGAAGACCAGCAGTCTTAATCGACAGGCTTGTGGTTATCGCGTAACGGGCGGCGCCAGTGCAAACTGGGCCGCCTTTTTTGTTGGGCTTATTCGGCGAGATCGCCGGCGGGCAGCGGCCAGCCGCCGAGGCGTTTCCAGCGGTTAACCAGCTCGCAAAACAGCAGGGCGGTTTGCTCGGTGTCGTACAGCGCAGAGTGCGCCTGGCTGCTGTCGAACGGCATACCGGCGGCGATGCAGGCTTTCGCCAACACCGTTTGGCCCAGCACCAGGCCGCTCAGCGCAGCGGTGTCGAAGGTGGCGAACGGATGGAACGGATTGCGCTTCAGGCCGGCACGTTCGGCCGCGGCCATCAGGAAGCTGTGATCGAAGTTGGCGTTGTGCGCCACGATAATGGCCCGGTTACACCCGCGGTCCTTGAGCCCTTTGCGCACCGCTTTGAAAATGGCGTGCAGCGCGTCGTATTCGCTGACCGCGCCGCGCAACGGGTTGTGCGGATCGATGCCGTTAAACGCCAGCGCTTCCGGCTGCAGGTTGGCGCCCTCGAAAGGCTCCACGTGGAAGTGCAGAGTCTCGTCCTGCTGCAGCCAGCCATCTTCGTCCATTTTCAGCGTCACGGCGGCGATCTCCAGCAACGCATCGGTATTGGCGTTGAAGCCGGCGGTTTCAACATCTATTACTACGGGATAAAACCCACGAAAACGACCACTCAGGGCGTTAAGATCACTTTTTTCGGCCATCAGTTTCTTATCTTCATCGAATGCAGCGCGCATTATGGCAAATTTTGCGCCCGGTTGCAGGCGCTATCGCGCGGAGAATCAGCAGGGCGCCAGCGCGCCCTGAAGGGGTGGCTTAATGGCCGAGGCCCTGACCGGCGTGTTTGTTTTCGATCAGCTCAATTTTGTAGCCGTCCGGATCTTCGACGAAGGCGATCACCGTGGTGCCGCCTTTCACCGGGCCGGCTTCACGGGTGACCTTGCCGCCTGCGCGACGGATGCTGTCGCAGGTGGCGGCAACGTCGTCTACACCCAACGCCAGGTGGCCGAAGGCGGTGCCCATGTCGTAGCTGTCGGTGCCCCAGTTATAGGTCAGTTCGATAACCGCGCCTTCGCTCTCTTCCGTATAGCCGACGAAAGCCAGGGAGTATTTGTACTCCGGGTTTTCGCTGGTGCGCAGCAGACGCATGCCTAATACCTTGGTGTAAAAGTCGATGGCACGTTGCAGGTCACCGACGCGGATCATGGTATGGAGTAAGCGCATAATTCCTCTGAATTGACTGTGCCGTGGCAGACGGCGGGTGGATTGAAGCACAAGCGAGTATAGCCTTGTCCTACAAGGGAATTCAATGTGACGAATGAGTGACAATGTCACATGTCGGGGTTGGAGCGGTGGTGTTTAAATATTGATCGAGCGTACCGATCGATACGAAGTAATTGATCTGCACAATCAATTATCAATTCCCCACATAACCGTGTAGAAATTGAACTGCAGCATAAACAACACCAGGGAACCCCGGCCCGCCTTGTGCGGGCCTTTTTGCGCGCGGCGCATAAAAAACGGCCATGCGATTGCGTGGCCGTTGGGGTCAGGACGGGTTACTTCGTCAGAAACGGATAGTCGGTATAACCTTCGGCGCCACCGCCGTAGAAGGTTTCCGGCTTAGGTTCGTTCAGCGGGGCGTGCTGACGGAAACGCTCGACCAGATCCGGGTTGGCGATATAGCTGCGGCCGAAGGCCACCGCGTCGATGAAGCCTTTTTCGATTAACGCTTCGGCTTTTTCGGCGGTGTAGGCGCCAGCGCCGACGATCACCCCTTTAAAGTGGGCGCGCACCGAGTCGCGGAAGGCGTCGGAATACGGTTTGCCACCGGCCCAGTCCGGTTCGGAGATGTGCAGGTAAGCGATGTTGCGCTTATTCAGCTCTTCCACCAAATACAGCGCCGCTTCTTCCTGATCTTCACCGTTGTCCAGCCCATTGAACGGCCCCAGCGGCGAGATACGAATACCGATGTGCTCGGAACCCCATTCGGCAATGGTGGCATCGACCACTTCCAGCGTCAGGCGGGTGCGGTTCTCAATGCTGCCACCGTATTGATCGGTACGTTGGTTGGAAGCCGGTGACATGAACTGGTGCAGCAGATAGCCGTGGGCCGCATGCAGTTCGATGAAGTCGAAGCCGGCGTCACGCGCGTTGGCGGTCGCCTGGCGGAAATCGTTAACGATGCCCGGGATCTCGCTGGTTTCCAGCGCGCGCGGCGTAGAGGTCGGTACGCGTACCCAGGCGCCGGTTTCATCACGCACGGTGGTGCGGGTGTCGGCGTTGATGGCCGAAGGCGCGACCGGCGCTTGCCCGCCCGGCTGCAGGCTGGCGTGGGAGATGCGGCCTACATGCCACAGCTGTACGGCGATGTGGCCGTTTTTGTCGTGTACCGCCTGCGTGATGTGTTTCCACGCGGCGATCTGTTCCGGGGTATGCAGGCCTGGCGCACCGGCGTAGCCTTTCGCCTGGAAGGAGATCTGCGTCGCTTCGGTCACGATCAGGCCGGCGCTGGCGCGCTGCGCATAATATTCCGCCATCAGTGGCGTAGGAATATCGCCCGGTTCGATGCTGCGCAGACGCGTCAGCGGAGCCATAAACACGCGGTTGGGCAGGGTGACGGCGCCAACCTTCAGCGGAGAGAGCAATTTTTCAGTCTTCATAGTGCATCCTGTATTTAATAGACCGGTCGTCTAGTGATGGGCGATAAAAAAACACGAACTGCATTTTCACGAAAAAAGACGGTGGTGTTATGGCTGCGGCGGGCGCAGCAGCAACTCGATGCTTTCCAGCGCGCTGGTTAACGGCGCCAGCGAGTGACGGATCTTGGCGCGCAACGAGGCGCCGAGCCACAGTGAATACAGCGTTTCTGCGGTCGCCGCGGGGCTCATGGCCACCGACAGCGAGCCCTCGGCGATACCGCGCTCGATGGCCTCCTGCAAGTGGCCGATCACGCGAGCGGTGCCCGTTTCCAGCGCATGGCGCATTGGTTCCGACAGATCGCTCACCTCGGCGGAAAGCTTCACCGCCAGGCAGGCGTTATGGCATTCGCTGCGGCAGTGATAGCTGATAGCCTGGGCGTAATAGCCGAGCAGCTGGTGGCGGGCATCGCCGCGTCTGTCGGCAAACAGCGCCTGCATCTGTGCGTCATAATGCGTGAAATAGCGTTGCAGCATCGCTTCGCCGAAGGCTTCCTTCGAGCGAAAATAGTGGTAGAACGAGCCTTTCGGCACGCCCGCGGTAGCCAGCAGTTCGCTCAGCCCCATGCCGGTAAAGCCCAGGCGCAGGCTGAGGGTTTCGCCGGTGGCGAGCAGATGTTCACGTGTATCCACGTTGCAATGCGTTGATTTGGTCATCATGGCGCCGAGCATAATAGACCGATTGGTCTAGGTCAATGGGAATAAAAAAACCGGCGCACAAAACGCCGGTTGTCTGCAAACTATTGTGCCCCAGTGGCACACGGAAGTTAAGCGCTACGCCGCGTTGCGGCAACGCTGCAGGATATCCAACTGGGATTGATATTCGCGGGTCTGTACGTTCAGCATGCCCAACAGGGTGTGGAACAGGTTGTCCTGCGACACGTCGTCCTTTTCCGCCAGCGTGTTCAGGCACTGGCGATCAATGCCGAAATTGCGCTGATAGTCGGCAGACATCCACATCAGGAAAGGCACGTGCGTTTGCTGACTCGGCGCGAAGACATAAGGCGTGCCGTGCAGATACATGCCGTTTTCCCCCAGCGATTCGCCGTGATCGGATAAATAGACCAGTGCGGTATTGAACCGATCGTCATACTGCCGCAGCAGCTTGATGGTGGCATCGAGCATTGCGTCGGTATACAGGATTGAGTTGTCGTAGGTGTTCACCAGCTGTTCATGGCTGCAATCCTGGATCTGATTGCTGTTGCAGGTTGGCGAAAACGTCTGGAATTCTGGTGTGCTGCGGCGGTAGTAAGCCGGGCCGTGGCTGCCCATCTGGTGCAGCACGATCACGCCGTCGTCATTCAGACTATTGATATAGTCGTTCAGCTTGTACAGCAGCACGTTGTCCATGCAAACCTCACCGTCACAGTCCTGCGGCAGTTTCAGCTTGGTCATGTCCACGTGCGGCACCCGGTCACAGGCACCTTTGCAGCCGCCGTCATTATCGCGCCACAGCACATTGACGCCGGCATGCGCCAGCACGTCGAGCATGCCTTCTTGATGCGTTGCCTGAGTCGCGTCGTACTCCTTGCGGGGCATGTTGGAGAACATGCAGGGGACGGAGATCGCCGTTTCGGTGCCGCAGGAACTGGCGTTCTTGAAGTAGACCACGTCGTCCTGCTTCAGGCGCGGGTTGGTTTCGCGCCCGTAACCTCCGAGGGAGAAGTTTTCGGCGCGGGCGGTTTCGCCCACCACCAGGATCACCAGCGTTTTCTTGGTCTGCTTGGCGATCAGCGGCCCTTTACGCGCGTCTTCACCGATCTTGACCAGCGGCAGATTGCGGGTGAAGTAACGTTGTTCGGTAAACTTGATGGTGCCGGCCACGAAGTTGGAAGGCGTCAACATCTTCACCACGCTTTTATTGTTGCGGATCAGCGAAGCGTAGTCTTTGTAGAACAGCGCGGCGACGATCAGGATCACCACCAACGACAGCATGACGTTAGCGGCGCGCAGCCCGACCATGTACCACCAGGGGCGAGTCTGGCGAATTTGGGTGAAGCAGACCGCTACCGCCGGCAGAATGCCGAGCAGCGCCAGCCACAATCCCATGCGCGGCGTCAGCAGCGCGGTCGCCTCCTGCGGGTTGGTTTCGAAGGCGTTTTGCATCATGTTGCCGTCGATCACCACACCATAGCTGAACATGAAATAGTTGGCTGCGGCGCTGCCGAGCAAGAAAAAGATGATCAACGGCTTACGCAGGTAGGGCACGGTCAACACGCTGAAGATAATATTCAGCGCACAGAAGATCACCACCGGCATGCTCGCCGCGAAAATCACGCTGTGGACGCTATCGAAGGTGATATACGACCAGGCGCGATGCAGGAATAACGCGTTTTGAAATAGAGTGAAGAACAGGGCGGTGGCGAGGGTAAAACCGAGGCTGTTGCACTGTAAGCGTTGACGTAACCACATTGCCAATGTCGGGATCCTGAAAGTAGATAATGTCGTGAAATCTACCGGATGAAACTTAAGAAAACCTTAGAAATTCAGAATACTGGCGACGGAGAATACGTGAAAACCGCCAGGCCTTATGGCCTGGCGGTGGGGCAGTTTAGTAGGCGGCGGTGAATTGCGCGCGAATAAATTGAGGTTTTTCAATCTCATCAACGATAGCGACCGCCAGATCTTCCACCGAAATGCTGGCCGGCGCGTCGCCGTTCATCAGCAGTTGCGTGGTGCCGAGGCGGAACTGGCCGGTGCGTTTGCCCGGCTCCAGCAGGGCGGCCGGCGAGAGATAGGTCCAGTCGAGTGCTGATTCGTTGCGCAGTTTATTGCGCAGATCGCGCACCGCCTGCGCGCCGGGGCGGATATTTTCCGGGAACTGCGGCGTATCCACCAGTTCAACGCCCGGCGCCACTTCCAGGCTGCCTGCGCCGCCCACCACCAACAGGCGCTTGACGCCTGCCTGCCCGACAGCGGTAAGGATCTGCTGGGCCCCGCGCGTAGTCTTCTCATACAGGTTGTCTTCGCCCCAGCCGGGATTGTAGGCGCTGATCACCGCATCCTGACCGTGCAACTGCCCCGCCAGCCAGGCGGTGTCGGCGACGTCGCCCAGTGCGATGGTCAGATTGGCGTGCTCCGGCAAATCTTTTTTCTGGCGGGCGATTGCCGTTACCTGAATACCGCGAGCCAGCGCTTCATCTACCACGCGGCGGCCAACAAAACCGGTTGCTCCAATAATGGCTACTTTCATCTGTATGCTCCTTCGGGGATAGGTTCAGTATCGTAAGGCAGGCCGATGTGCCTGCTGCGTGGTGTCTACTCTAGTCCTTAACAATAGCCGTGATTAGTGCCATATTCATGCTTTCTTGATTAAGTAAAACTTCATAATCGTGGATAAACTCAATCGAATGGCGGTATTCGCCACCGTGGTGGCGGAGGGATCGCTGGCCGGCGCGGCGCGGCGTCTGGGCATGACGCCTTCGGCGGTCAGTCAGCATATGCGCTCGCTGGAGAAGGCGCTCGGGGTGCCATTGCTGCATCGTTCCACCCGCCGTCTGGCGCTGACCGAGGCGGGAGCCGCGTTCTATCCCGGCTGCGAGGCGATGCTGCAACAGGCGAAGCAGGCGGAGCAGCGGCTGGCGGAGCTGCGGGATACGCTGGTGGGCGAGCTGCGCATCGCCACCCCGGTCGGCATCGGCGGCCGTTCGTTGGCGGAGGCATTGTCGCCGCTGCTGCAGGCGCACCCCAAGCTGACGCTGCGGGTGCTGGCGGACGATCGCATCGTCGACATGATAGAACAGCGGGTCGACATCGCGCTGCGGGCCAACCGTCAACTGGCGGACGCCAATATGATCGCGCATCCGCTGACGGCGTGGCCGATGGTGCTGTGCGCCGCGCCGCGTTATCTCAGCCAGCATGGGGTGCCGGAAAAACCGCAGGATTTGGTGCAGCACCGCTGGATCTCCAGCGGCTACAGCGGGGCCCATCTGGACTTGCTGCATCAGTCCGGCCAGCAGGTTAAGCTGCGGCTGGCGGAAGGGCAGATCGTCAGTGAGAGCATGAACGTAATGCGCGCCTTTACCCGTGCCGGGCTGGGCATTTCCGTTCAGCCGCTGTATGAAATTGGCGATGAGCTGCAGCGCGGCGAGCTGTTGCTGTTGTTGCCGGAGTGGCGGCCGGCGCCGCTGCGGCTGAACGCGCTGACGCTCGAACGCACTATGCCGGAGAAAAGCCGCCAGGCGCTGCGCTATTTGCGCGACTATTTTCGCCGCAATGGCGAAAAGGGACTTGCCAGCGGCGGCGATGGCGTCTTCAATTAGCAAGAGAACGCAGGAGGAGCCCCGTGGCGCAGCAGCTTGAGTTTTTCGACATTCCCAGCCCGTGTCGCGGCATTTGCCAGGCTGACGATCGCGGATTCTGCCGTGGCTGCCTACGCAGCCGCGAGGAGCGTTTCGGCTGGATGAACATGAGCGACGCGCAAAAGCGCGAGGTGCTGCGCCTGTGCCGTCAACGCTTCCTGCGGCTGCAGCGTGCCAATAAAGCGCCTGACGAGCCGCTGCCTGAGCAGCCGTCGCTGTTTTAACCTTTCCTGATCTGCCGCACGTTCGTGTGGCTTACCGCTTCCCTGTGCCTCACCGGCTTGTGTATGCTGACTGACAACTAATGTCATGAGGTTTTCGCAATGGTAGAACGTATTCGTCTCGCGCCGCAGGGGCCTGAATTTTCCCGCATGATTTGCGGTTACTGGCGGTTGATGGAGTGGGGCATGTCGCCGCAGCAGCTGCTGACGTTCATCGAACAGCATGTCGAACTGGGCGTCACCACCGCCGATCACGCCGATATCTACGGTGGCTATGCCTGCGAACAGGCGTTCGGCGATGCGCTGCGCCTGAAGCCGGCGCTGCGCCAGTCGCTGGAATTGGTGACCAAGTGCGGCATCGCCACCACCGCCAAGCCCGGCAACCCGATCGGCCACTACATCACCGACCGCGATCATATCGTACAGAGCGCGGAACAGTCGCTGCGCCATCTGCATACCGACTACCTGGACCTGTTGCTGATCCACCGCCCGGATCCGTTGATGGACGCTGACGACGTGGCCGAAGCCTTTGTCGCGCTGCACAAAAGCGGCAAGGTGCGCCATTTTGGCGTCTCCAACTTTACGCCTGCGCAGTTCCAACTGCTGCAGTCGCGCCTGCCGTTCTCGCTGGTCACCAATCAGGTGGAGATCTCGCCGATTCACCAACCGGCGATCCTGGACGGCACGCTCGACCAGTGCCAGCAGCTGCGCATCAAGCCGATGGCCTGGTCCTGCCTGGGCGGCGGCCGCTTGTTCAACGATGCTGAGTTCCAGCCGCTGCGCGACGAGCTGCAGCGAGTGGCGCAAGAGATCGGCGCCGAGACCATCGAGCAGGTGGTGTACGCCTGGGTGATGCGCCTGCCGTCTTCGCCGCTGCCGATTATCGGCTCCGGCAAGATTGAGCGGGTGCGCTCGGCGCTGAAGGCGCAGAAACTGGTGTTGAACCGCCAGCAGTGGTTCCGCATTCGCAAGGCGGCGCTGGGGTATGACGTGCCCTAAGGCGGAGCAGAAAGAGGAAAGCCGGGCGGCGAAAGCGCCCGGCTTTTTTTTATGCTGATCCTTAGGCCAACACCACCTGATCGGTATTGAAGTGATCGAGCGAGACGCCGATCAGCGTGACCTGGCTGTGCCCGAAGGCCAGCACCAGATCGTCGTTTTGCTGCGTGGCGTAGTCGCGAATATTCCCGCTGGCGCCTTCGGTACCGATAAACACCAGTTTATCGGTGGCGTTGAAGCCATACAGCTGGTCGCGGCCAAAATCCCCGCTGAACAGGAAGGTATTGCCGTTGCCGACGCCCTTCAGGATGTCATCGCCGCTGCCGCCGACGAAGGTCAGGTTGCCGCCGGCGTGGCCGATCAGCGTGTCGTTGCCGGCGTTGCCGAACAGCCAGGCGTCGTGGCCGCGAGCCTGCAGGAGATCATCGCCGTCGCCGCCGGTGGTAGTGGCGGCATAGGCTTTGAGGCCCGCATCCGATTTCAATCCGGCCGCTGTCACCTGGTGATCCACCTCTTTGCTGAAAATCAGCCAGGAGGTTTCTTTGCTGCGCAGGGTGCTGATGTCGTCCGCCAGCGTAATGCCGCCCTTGGCATCGCGCAGGTAAAGCGTGTTGCCGTCGTAGGCGATCTCGGTGTTTTTCAACGCCTGCTGGGTATCGAAGATATTGTGGCCTTTGCCGCCGGCGATCAGGTTATAGCCGCCGGCGTCGCGAAAGATATCGTCACCGTCGCGGCCCTCGAGATAGTCGTTGCCTTTGCCGCCCCTGATCAAATCATTGCCGTCGCTGCCGATGATAAACGTCGGTCCGCTGTGCGTTTCCGCGTTGCGGTTCAGGTCTTCCACCCAGGTATTGCCGCGCGTCACGTTCGACAGGTTGGAGACGATGATGGTCGAGTCCTTGTCGGTCAGTGAATAAAACTCGGAGTTCAGCACCCGCATCAGGCCGTCCTGATAAAAGAACGGCAGGTGCGACAGCCAGGTCGGAATGTTGAGAATGGAAAACGGCAGCAGGTTCCAGGCGTCCGACGCGTAGTGGTCGTTGAAGTTGACGATATTGTTGGTGGCGGAGGCGTGCGGCGCATCGTGTACGCCCAGTGACGGCAGGGTCAGTGAGGTGCCGTCGAGCGCGCGGAACACCGGGTCGTTCTCGTAGCCGATGTTGATCACCTTACCGCCGGCTTCGTACTGGGTCGGCGAGGCGAAGGCGACATAGTTGGACTGCGCGTAGAAGCCGCCCCAGTTGGCGTCGCTCTGCGCTGCCATGCTATTGACCGCCAGCCCGCCGAGGCTGTGGCCGCTGACCACCACGTCTTCACCGCTCAGCCCGTGGGCCTTAGCGAATTTCGCCACGTCGCCCAGCAAATTGCCGAAGGCCTTCAGCGTATAGCCGTCGGCATAGCCTTTCGGCCCGAACCCGGCCAGCAGATCGTTAATCACATCGCCGATGGTATCGCCGATCAACGACTCGCGCGGGCCGCTGGTGCCGCGAAATGAGATGCCAATGGCGGTGAGATTGCCTTCGCTGTCATATTTGCCCAGTACTTCGGCCTGCGCGGTGGTGTAACCGGCTGTCTCGCCGTAGTAGGTGCCGCGCGCATCGGTTTTGCCGGCGTAACCGAGCTTCGCGGCGCTGATCACCGACCAGCCGGCATTGTTTACCGCCTCCTGCGCGGCCTGTTCGGAGTCGGGGTTCCAAGGGAGGCCAGGCAGGCCACCCTGCGACTGGGTACTGCCGATCAGCGCAGTGACCAGCGTCAGCGGCAGACCGAGGCCGAAACCGGTCTGGTGATAGCCTTCATCGAAGCCGTTATCGATATTATGGTAAGCGTAGGTAGAGATGGCCAAGGCGTCGGAAAACAGCGCCTTCGACGCATTTTCGTCCAGATCCTTATAGCTAAAGATGCCCATATCAGTTCCTTATGAAGTATGCCGCCTGGCCGGGGAGTGAACTCTCATGCGTCGGCGGTGGAAACAGGGAAACAACGTTAGCCGAACGACAGCTGGTCAGAGGACCAACATCGGTAGAAATAGTATTAGCCCTAAATATTAGGCCTGCGAATCAAATTAGCGAGATTGTGCGTTGGTTAACAGTGCCGGCGCAGGCTCTCCTATACTGATAGCTCGATGTAGTCATTAAGGAGACTGATTGATGAAACGTTATTGGTATGCGGCGCTCGGCTTGATGGCGTGTGGCGCGGCTCAGGCGGCGACGGTCGACGTGGAGATGAACTTGGTGACCGGGCAGGGCATCGGTCAGGATATCGGCAAAGTGGTCATCAGCGAAACGCCGTACGGCTTGCTGTTCACGCCAAGCCTGAAAGCGTTGCCTGCCGGGGTGCACGGTTTCCACGTGCATGAGAAAGGCAGCTGCGAGCCGGGTATGAAGGACGGCAAGGCGGTGGCGGCGCTGGCGGCCGGTGGGCATTTTGACCCGCAAAAGACCGGGAAACACCTCGGGCCGTACGCCGACGGGCACCTGGGCGATCTGCCGGCCATCTATGTGACCGCCGACGGCATGGCAAACTACCCGGTGCTGGCACCGCGGCTGAAAAAAATCAGCGAAATAGAGGGCAAGGCGCTGATGGTGCACGCCGGCGGCGATAACCATTCGGATCATCCACAGCCGCTCGGCGGCGGCGGCGAACGCTTCGCCTGCGGCGTGGTCAAGTAATTATCCGCCGCTAACGGCCGGTGCGGCGGCGGGCTGCCCCATCGCCTGTTGCAATTGCTGCAGTGAGCAGTAGAGCCGCCAGATCAGGCCGGCCAGATCGCGCGCCGCCTGTTCCGGGTGGTGCGCCAACGCGTTGCTCATACGCAGCAGCTCCTGCAGCGTGGCGTCCAGCGAACTGTGCTGCACGCCTTTCTCCGTCATGATGCCGCGCAGGCAGTGGATACAGACGTTGCGCACCGCCGACAGCGGATCTGAACGGGTCTGCCAGTCGCGCAGCTGCCAGACGATATGGCTGCAGTTGAGCAGCACCACGCCCCAGCGCAGCAGCCAGGTGCGAGCCTCCTGATCCTGACTCTGATTGAGTTGGCTGATGCGATGGTAGATCAGCGATTCGAACTGGCTTTCGCTCTGCTGCGGCTTTTTGCTCAACTGATCGATAAAATCGCGCCGCAGCGCGCGGATAATGCGGCGGCTTTTTCGCTTGTCCGAACTGGGGCGCAGGATCTGAAACGCCAACCCGGCCAGCAATACACCGACGATTTTACCGATGTTGTCATTGATAAAGGACTGGTAGTCATAGCTCGGCGGGTTGCTGACGGTCAGAAACGAGCCCATAAAGACGATCAGCTGCCCCCAGAGCGCGGCATAAGGCGGATTCTGCAGCTTGAGCATTTGCATGGTCACCAGGATAGGGAACAGGAAGGCGCAGAACACCCAGAAGTCGTCAATCTGGATCATCAAACCGAATTTCACCACAAAGCAGGCGACCGAGAGCAGCAGCACCGCCTTGAGCAAGGTGCTGACGCTGTTGATCGGCGAAGGCGTGGAGGAGTAGAGCACGCAGCTGATGGCGGTGAGCGTTAGCGCCGCGCTGCCGGCGTCCCACTGCGTGTTGATCCAGTAGGCGCAGCCGATCACGATGCATAAAAAGGTGCGCAGGCCGTTATAGGCGGCTTCGTAGCTGTCGGTGTGGCGCGCCAGTGAGGTGACGTGCGGCGGCTGGAGATCGCTGACCGCCGTGGCGTTTTCCAACCGCAGCAGCCAGCGGTTGCAGCGCAGGTAAAGCCAACAGAAATCGCGCAACCGCAGCCAGAAGGCGCGATGGCGGTAGTCCGTCGCATCTTGCGGGGCGATCTGCTGGAGCAGACGCGCCAAGCGATATTTATCGGTGGCGGGATCGCGCAGCTCGTCCAGCAGCTGTGTCAGCACCGGCATCAGATTAGCAGGGCGATCCGGCCAGTTCAGCAGCATGCGGCGCAGGCTGGAAATGACGCTGGTAATGCGCAGCTGCTGGTGCAGCAGATAGTTGAGCAGGTTATTTTGCCGCCGCAGCCGGTAGTGGCTCCAGAATGCCTGAATGCGCAGCAGGTTCATGGTCAGGATCTGGCCGATGACCCCCTCGTGCGAGGTGCGCATCTGCGCGGTGACCTCCGGCTGCCACAGCATGGCGGCGTGCTCCAGCAGGCGTAGCTGCATGCGCCGCAGCGAGGTCAGCAAGGCTTCGCCGTCAGAGGTGCTGGGCAGGATCATCATCATCAACCCGCCGCACAGAATACCGGTGATCACTTCGCAAACCCGCGCCTGAGCGATATCGAATATCTGCTGGGTATCGGTGACGTTGACCGTACCGAAGGCGATGATGGCGGCGGTATAGCCCGCCAGCGCGAAGGCGTAAGAGACGTTGTTTTGGTAATGATTCGAGACGTAGGTGCACAGCCCGATCCAGGCGGCGATGAACAGCGTAAACAGCCAGGGATCGTTCAGACAGTGGCCGGCGATCGCTACCGAGGCGGCGGCGCCCACCAGGCTGCCGAAGATGCGGCCGATGCTTTTGCTGATCACGCCGCCGATGGTGGGGAAACTCACCACCGCGGCGGAGGTGAGCGCCCAATAGGGTTCGTCGAGCTCGAGCACGAACGCCACCCACAACGCCAGACACATCGCCAGCGAGTTGCGCAGCGCATAGCGCCATTGGCCGCCGGTCGCCTTACCCCAGGGGGTACGGCTCCACTCCAGAAAAGGCAGGTTCACACTTTAGTTCCGCTGATGAATCGAAATGGTGCAGGTGGTACCGGCGACCAGCGTCAAATCGGCGGGCACGTTGAGCAATTTTATCCGCACCGGCACACGCTGGGCCAAACGTACCCAAGGAACATTGGGCTTAACGTCCATTAATAGATCGTTGCTGCTGTCGACGCTCTGATCGTAAATGGCGCGTCCGATGCTCTCTACTTCCCCCTGTAGCGGCGTGTTGCCGTTATATAAAACGATGTCCGCTTTATTGCCTTCTTTTATATGTTTCAGCTTGGTTTCTTCGAAATATCCGAGCACATAAAACGAATGCACATCCACCAACGCCACCAGGGGCGTGCCGGCGTTGGCGTAGTTTCCGACGCGTGCCTGCAGGTTGGTGATATAACCGTCGGTTGGCGCATAAATTTTGGTTTTGCTCAAATTCCATTTGGCCTGTTCCAGGTTGGCCAGGGCGGCTTTATAGGCGGCCTTCATTGCCTGAGCGGCTAAATTGGACTCGTCCAAGTCTTCAGCGGAAATAACGTTACGCGGTAAACCGCGGCGGCGGGCAGCCTCATGGTCCGCTTTGGCCAGATCGGATTGCGCTTTTGCCACCGCGGCCTCGGCATTGTCCAGCGCAATCTGGTAGGGCACCGGGTCGAGGGTAAAAATCAGACTTCCCGCAGGTACGAACTGATTGTCATTCGCGCTTATTTTCTCTAATCTTCCAGAGACTTCAGGGGTGATATTGACGAGTTCTGCGCGCACTTTTCCGTCACGGGTCCATGGGGATTGCATATAATAATTCCAGAGCCACCAACCGGCGCAGACGGCAATGGCGCAGACGATCACCGTAGAGAAGTATTTTAATGTTTTATGCTGCATGGGTTACCAACTCGCTAAAATCCATAAGGAACCGCTGACGGTCAGAACGAAAATGGACAGGTCCATCAACATGGGATGCCAGATTTCACCGGAATACATCCAGTCTCTCAGCAGCTGATGAATCAGCAGCCATAAGACCAGTCCTAGTAAAAAAGCTTTAAATATAGGTGGAAAATAAAGCGATGCCCCCAGGACCAAATCGGGTAAGGGGGATGAGGTGTGTAACCATGATGTATTCACATTAACAATCCCTAAGGGTGAATATGTTGAATATTTGCATAACGATTAAACAATAGCGGCTAAAAATAGTGGTTATTTCCACAATATACATTATATACATTTGTGTTTTTAATGTGAGTTACCCAAAATAGTCTAAGCTCTGGGAGGTAATGTTAGCATGCTAATTATAAGGAGGGGTAAGTGGAGTCAACATTAGGTTCAGATTTAGCACGATTGGTTCGTGTTTGGCGAGCGCTCATCGATCACCGGCTCAAGCCGTTGGAGCTGACCCAAACGCATTGGGTTACGTTGCACAATATCAATCGCTTGCCGCCGGAGCAGTCGCAAATCCAGCTGGCCAAGGCGATCGGTATCGAGCAACCGTCACTGGTTCGCACGCTGGACCAACTGGAGGAGAAAGGGCTGATCACGCGTCACACCTGTGCCAACGATCGCCGCGCGAAGCGCATCAAGTTGACCGAAGCGGCCGATCCGATCATCAGAGAAGTCGATAGTGTGATCACGTCTACGCGCAGTGAGATTTTAAGCGGCATTACCGCCGACGAAGTGCATCTGTTGGTAGGGCTGATTGGCAAGTTAGAACAAAATATCACCGAACTGCAGAACAAATAATAATATTCTTATTTTCTACGATTACAGTTTCACAGCATCAGAAATAAAACCGGAGGCGATTGCCTCCGGTTTGCCGTGTGCCGCCGGCTGACTTACAGCGGAGAGACGGTGATGGTGTCGCCCATGCGCGCCATGCGCACGCGCTGGCCCGGGCTGAACTTGGTGTCGCCCGCTTTCTGCACCACGACGATGTTCTCTTTCTGGTCGGTTTTGATTTCCAGCTCGTAGCCTGAGGTACGACCGGCCACTTCACCGATGCTGTTGCCCGCTGCGCCGCCGGCGATAGCGCCCGCCGCGGTAGCCAGCGTACGACCGGTACCGCCGCCAACGGTGTTACCCAACAGCCCGCCAATCACTGCGCCGCCGATCATCCCCAAGGCGTTGGAACCTTCCCCGCCCTGAATTTTCACCGGACGCACGGAAACCAGCGTCCCGTAGGTGACGTTCTGCACCTGTTTGGCCTGCGAGGACGAGTAGACATCGCCGGACATGGATTCATTGGCACACCCAGCCAACGTAACGGCGGCGACGGCAACGACGAGAAGACGCTTGATCATATAAAACTCCTGATGGTAGTAGTCCATAACCTGGCAATGCTCACCAGGCAAGATTCAGTGAAAATGATAGACAAAGTATGGCTGAAAGTTGATACAGCGCCATGCCTCATCGCTGCACGCAGCTTAACTTTTCTCTGTTCAACCAATAATAAACCGCGGTTTACCTTTATGACAGCCTCACCGACATTCCGTTGCCGGTTAACGCACGGTTTAACACATGAAATGTGCCACCGCGACGCACCTGGCTCACGGCGTGTAAAAAAAGCATCATAATTCATGGCGTTAATCCGGCAATTCTGGTTTATTTGTCAGGATAAAATTTGCTTACCGCGCGGGTTAGAGGATGTTGCTATGAAGTCAGGCCGCTATATAGGCGTCATGTCCGGCACCAGTCTGGACGGAATCGATGTGGTATTGGCCGCGATCGACGATCGCATGGTGGCGCAGCAGGCCAGCTATAGCCATCCGATGCCGATCGCGCTGAAAAAAGAGATCCTGGGGATGTGCCAGGGGCAGCAGACCACGCTGGCCGCCGTCGGCCGATTGGACGCACAGCTGGGCACGCTGTTTGGCGAGGCGGTGCTTGGCCTGCTGAAGCAAACCGGCATCGACGCCGAGCAGATCACCGCCATCGGTTGCCACGGCCAGACGGTGTGGCACGAACCGGAAGGCGACGCGCGTTTCTCGATGCAGCTCGGCGACAACAACCGCATCGCCGCGCTGACCAATATCACCACCGTCGGCGATTTCCGCCGGCGCGATATGGCCTACGGCGGGCAGGGCGCGCCGCTGGTGCCTGCGTTTCATCAGGCGCTGCTGGGGCATCCCGTCGAGCGGCGTATGGTGCTGAACGTCGGCGGCATTGCCAACCTTTCTCTGCTGTTGCCCGGTGCGCCGGTGCGCGGTTTCGATACCGGGCCGGGCAATATGCTGATGGATGCCTGGGTCTGGCGTCACCGTGCGCAACCTTACGATCAGGACGGCGGCTGGGCGATGCAGGGGCGAGTCTGCTTGCCGCTGTTGCAGCAAATGCTGGCGGACCCTTACTTTGCGCTACCGGCGCCGAAAAGCACCGGCCGCGAGTATTTCAATATCGCCTGGCTGGAGCGGCAGCTGGCCGGATTGCCGGCGATCGCGCCGGTCGACGTGCAGGCCACGCTGACAGAGCTGAGCGCCGTCAGCATCAGCGAACAGGTACAACTGGCCGGCGGGTGCGAGCGCCTGCTGGTCTGCGGTGGCGGAGCGCGCAACACGCTGCTGATGGCGCGCCTGTCGGCGCTGTTGCCGGGCACGGAGGTCGGGCTGACCGACGATTGCGGCGTCAGCGGAGACGACATGGAGGCGCTGGCCTTTGCCTGGCTGGCGTTTCGCACGCTGTCCGGCCAGGCCGGCAACCTGCCTTCGGTCACCGGCGCCAGCCGTGAAACGGTGCTGGGTGGGATTTATCCGGTTTTGCCGTTGAGGGGCCGTTAGCTCTGTTAGGATAACCTGTGAAGGATTTCTCTAAGGAGCAACAGCATGAAAAAAGTCATTTTCGTCGCCGGCGCGCTGGCGTTGTCCGGCTGCAGCTACATCCTGCCGCAGAGCAGCCAGACGATGCACTACCAGTGCGGCACTACGCCGCTGACGGTGGGGCTCGACGGCAAGGCGAGCGAAGTCAGCCTGCTGATGGACGGCGAGCAGCTGCATCTTAAGCAGGTGCTGGCGCTGACCGGTGCCAAATACAGCGACGGTAAATACACTTTTTGGTCGAAAGATCGTAACGCCTATCTTGAGCGCAACGGCAAGGTAGTCATGAGCGACTGCGTGTTGACGGAGTGACGGTCACGGCGGCGTCGGAGCGATTGAGTTCCTGACGCCGCAGGCGCAGAATGTAACGACGGATTTTTTCAGTTGGTCGATAAACCAGATGATTGAAAAGAATGAGTTTGATGTTGCGGACCTGCGCCGTGAATATACCCGAGGCGGCCTGCGCCGCAACGATCTGACCGCCAGCCCGCTCGAACTGTTCGAACGCTGGTTGAAACAGGCCTGCGACGCGCGCCTGGCCGATCCTACCGCCATGTGCGTCGCTACCGTCGACGAACACGGCCAACCGTATCAGCGCATCGTGCTGCTCAAGCATTTCGATGAGCAGGGGCTGGTGTTCTACACCAACCTCGGCAGCCGCAAGGCACAGCAGCTGGCGCAAAACCCGCATATCAGCCTGCTGTTCCCCTGGCACATGCTCGACCGTCAGGTGATTTTCCTGGGGCAGGTGGAGCGCCTGTCGACCCTCGACGTGCTGAAGTACTTCAACAGCCGGCCGAAGGACAGCCAGATCGGCGCCTGGGTGTCGCAGCAGTCGTCGCGCATTTCCGCGCGCGGCGTGCTGGAAAGCAAATTCCTCGAGTTGAAGCAAAAGTTCCAGCAGGGCGAAGTGCCGTTGCCGAGTTTCTGGGGCGGATTCCGCGTGAAATTTGACTCCGTCGAGTTCTGGCAAGGCGGCGCCCATCGCCTGCATGACCGTTTCCTGTATCAGCGGGACGGGAATGACTGGAAAATTGACCGACTGGCACCTTGAAGACGTAAAATCCCCTCTAAGCGCTGGTGCTGACGCCGCCGGCGCTTTATTCTATGCGCTACCCTGAATTTTTATTTCGCCACTGGGCGAAAGGCCGTGTACCGGCAAAGGTGCATTCGTTTATACATGGAGTCATTGATGGCAAGCAGCAACTTGATTAAACAACTGCAAGAGCGGGGCCTCGTTGCCCAGGTTACGGATGAGGAAGCGTTAGCGGAGCGACTGGCGCAAGGGCCAATTGCACTGTATTGCGGTTTCGATCCGACCGCTGACAGCTTGCATTTGGGCCATCTGGTTCCTCTGTTGTGCCTGAAGCGCTTCCAGCTGGCCGGCCACAAGCCGGTAGCGTTGGTGGGCGGCGCCACTGGCCTCATCGGCGATCCGAGCTTCAAAGCGGCGGAGCGCAAGCTGAACACCACCGATACGGTGAACGAGTGGGTCGAGAAGATCCGCAAACAGGTTTCCCCGTTCCTCGATTTCGACTGCGGCAGCAACAGCGCCATCGCGGCCAACAACTACGACTGGTTCGGCGGCATGAACGTGCTGACCTTCCTGCGTGACATCGGCAAGCACTTCTCCGTCAACCAGATGATCAACAAGGAAGCGGTCAAGCAGCGCCTGAATCGCGATGACTCCGGTATCTCCTTTACCGAGTTCTCCTATAACCTGCTGCAGGGCTTCGATTTCTCCGAGCTGTACAACCGCCACCAGGTGGAGCTGCAGATCGGCGGTTCCGATCAGTGGGGCAACATCACCTCGGGTATCGATCTGACCCGTCGCCAGCACCAGAAGCAGGTGTTCGGTCTGACCGTGCCGTTGATCACCAAAGCAGACGGCACCAAGTTCGGTAAAACCGAAGGCGGCGCGGTCTGGCTGGCGCCGGAAAAAACCAGCCCGTACAAGTTCTACCAGTTCTGGATCAACACCGCCGATGCCGACGTCTACCGCTTCCTGAAGTTCTTCACCTTCATGAGCCTGGAAGACATCAACGCGCTGGAAGAAGAAGACAAGAACAGCGGCAAGGCGCCGCGCGCCCAGTACGTGCTGGCGGAAGAAGTGACCGGCATGGTGCACGGTGCGGAAGGCCTGGCGGCCGCCAAGCGTATCACCCAGAGCCTGTTCTCCGGCGCGCTGCATGACATGACCGAAGCGGACTTCGCCCAGTTGGCGCAGGACGGTATGCCGACCATCAAACTGGATGGCGACGCCGATCTGCAGCAGGCGTTGGTGAATGCCGAACTGGTGCCGTCACGCGGCCAGGCGCGCACCATGATCGGCTCCAACGCGGTGACCATCAACGGTGAGAAACAGTCCGATGCCGAATACCGCTTCAGCGATTCAGATCGTCTGTTCGGCCGCTACACGCTGCTGCGTCGCGGCAAGAAACACTACTGCCTGGTGGATTGGCAGTAAGCGAATAATGACGGTAAGGGGCCCTGGCGGCCCCTTTATTTTTGGGCAGCCGCCCGGCTGCCGTATTCAGAACGAGTCTGTCGATGAAAAACATTCTTTCTATCCAGTCGCACGTGGTGTTTGGTCACGCCGGCAACAGTGCGGCGGAGTTTCCAATGCGTCGCATGGGCGTCAACGTCTGGCCGCTGAACACGGTGCAGTTCTCCAACCATACGCAATACGGTCAGTGGACCGGCTGCGTCATGCCGGCCAGCCATCTGACCGAAATCGCGCAGGGCATCGCCAATATCGATCAGCTGAAGCGCTGTGATGCGGTGTTGAGTGGCTATATCGGTTCGCCGGAGCAGGGCGACCATATTCTGGAGATCGTGCGTCAGGTTAAGCAGGCGAACCCGAATGCCTGGTATTTCTGCGATCCGGTGATGGGGCATCCGGAAAAGGGCTGCATCGTGGCGCCGGGCGTGGCCGAGTTTCACTGCCGCCAGGCGTTGCCGTGCAGCGACATGGTGGCGCCGAACCTGCTGGAGTTGGAGATGCTGAGCCAGATGGCCGTCGCCGACGTGGCTGATGCGGTGCAGGCCGCCCGCGTGCTGATTGCCAAAGGGCCGCGGCTGGTGCTGGTCAAGCACCTGGCCCGCGCCGGCTATCACGCCGACTGTTTCGAAATGCTGCTGGTGACAGCGGACGAGGCCTGGCACATCAGCCGGCCGCTGGTGGACTTCGGCGCGCGTCAGCCGGTCGGCGTCGGCGATTTGACCAGCGGTCTGCTGCTGGTGGATCTGCTGAAGGGCGAGGCGCTGGATAAAGCGCTGGAGCACGTGACCGCCGCCGTGTATGAGGTGATGCTGACGACTCAAGAGATGGGCGAATACGAGCTGCAGGTGGTGGCGGCGCAGGATCGGATCGTGCAGCCGCGTAGCGAATTCAAAGCGGTAAAACTGTAAGTGCAACGGGCCCCGGCGATAGCCACCGGGGCCGAGTGTTTACTTCAATCCTTCGGCGTTCAGCGCCGCGTCTACCGCCGGGCGCGCCGCAACGCGATCGAACCAGGCCGCCAGATGGGCGTGCTTGCGCACGTCAAACTGCAGGGCGAATGCCCAGCGCAGCACGGTGAACAGGTAGGCGTCAGCCACGCTGAAACGGCTCCCCAACAGGAAGTGCTGCTTCGCCAGCACCGAATCCAGATAGCTGAACTGCTGCTCCAGCCTGGCGCGCGCGATGGTTTTGTATTCCTCGGGCGTCTTCGGGTTGAACAGCGGGCTGAACCCTTTGTGCAGTTCGGTGGCGATGTAGTTCAGCCATTCGATCGCGTGGTAGCGCGACAGGGTGCCCGCCGCCGGGATCAGGTTGCGGTCCGGCACGCGGTCCGCCAGGTATTGTACGATCGCCACGCCTTCGGTCAGCAGGCTGCCATCGTCCAGCAGCAGCGCCGGGACCTGTCCCTTGGGATTGATGGCAAGGTAATCTGCGCCGCTCTCGGTTTTCTTCTGCGCCAGATCGACCTTCTCCGCCGTGAAATCCAGCCCTGCCTCGCGCAGCACGATATGCGGGGACAGCGAACAGGCGCCGGCTTTATAGAACAGTTTCATCGGAAGCTCCTTGTTGATGACGAATGACGGGCATGCTTAACCTCTCATCGTAGTCCCATAGCGCCAAAATTACAGCGGCTTAGCTTACAAATTTAACCGATGAGCGCCTCGGTTGTCTGCAGCTGCGCCAGCGTTGCGGCGATCTGCTGTTGCAGCGCCTGCGGCGCCACCTGCATGGGCGAACGTAACTCATTAGCGATCAGCCCCTGTTGGGCCAGTACCGTCTTGACCGGCGCCGGATTCGGGAAGCTGAACATCTGGTGGATCATCGGCAGCAGCTCATAGAAGTTGCTGCGCGCAGCGGCCAGATCGCCGGTGGCGACTTGCTGTACCAGCTGGACGAAACGCTCCGGGTGAACATGCGCGGCGGCGGAAATGGCACCGGTGCCGCCGAGGCACAGCGTGGTGAGGATCAGATTGTCTTCCCCGGTCATCACATCGATTTCGCCGTCGGCGATCAGCGCCATGGTAGCGTCAGGGTTGCCGCCGCAGTCCTTGATGGCGGTGATGCGCGGGTGACGTGCGAGCCGGCGCAGCGTGGCCAGCTCCATGGCGATGCCGGTGCGCTGCGGAATGTTGTACAGGATCACCGGCACGGTGGAGGCGTCGGCCAACTGGGTGAAATAGTCGATCAGGCCGCATTGCGAAGGGCGGATGTAGTAAGGCGCCGGGATCAGCACGCCGGCGATGTCGCGCAGCTGAATGGCCTGCTGCATCTGCAGCGTGGCGGCCATGTTATTGCCGGAAAGGCCCATCACCACCTGATGGGCGGGCGCCACCTCCAGCACGGCGTCGAGCACCGCCAGCTGTTCTTCCTTGCTCAGCGCGGCGGCTTCACCGGTAGAGCCGCAGACCACCAGGCCGTCGATGCCGGCGTCGAGCAGGTGCCGCGCTAGGCGTTTAACCGCCGGCAGATCGACGGCATCTTGATTGAAAGGGGTAACCATCGCCACCCAAATACCCGAAAATGAGGCCATAAAATATTCCTTCTGTGTGACCGACAGAGAAGCCAGATGAGAAAATTGAAGGCGGGGCGTTGCAGGCCATCCAGTCAGCTCATCTGACGGGACAGCGCGCCCCGGTCAAATGAGCGTCTGTTTCTTCGATTTAACCGCCGCCAAACCGCCAACGGACAACGCAGGTGTCATCAGAATATCAGCGTTGCGTGAGTAGGCCATGGCAGTCTCGTGAAAAGGGGAAGTGGGGTGATAATGAATATTCTTCATCAGGCTGTCAATTTACAACAGATTGATAACATTGTTATTCATGATTCATCAGCAGGGATGAGTTTGGCTAATAAATAAAATCCCCGCCGCGGCGAGGAGGGTTTGACTGGCTCAGCGCGGCGGGCGGGAGCCGATAGTGGCAGACCAACTGAAGGTGTCGCCGCTTGGCCGGTAGCGGTTGGCTTTGCGTTCTGCACGCTCTGCCTTGGCGAGCTTTGCTCTGGCGGCCATGATGCGCGCCACCACTTCATCCTTGACCTTGTGCTGTTCGGCGTTGGTCAGCGGCCGGCCGTGGCTTTTACGCGCTTTGTCCAGCTCGGTTTTGACTTCCCGTTGCTCGCTTTCCGTCATCTCTTTCAACGTCAACTTTTTCATCTGTGCCGCCCGTTCGGTGAAGTTGGCTTTCAGTTTAACGGTGTTATGTGACCGAAAATGTTATGGGCATAACGAAAATGCCCCGTAGGCCGGCATTACACCTCCTCCAGCAGATCATCGACAAAACGCCGCATGCGTTCGGTGCGAAGCTCGGCCATGTGCCGCCCGGCGGCAGTCTGGAAGCCGTCTTGCAGTTTGAACAGCTTGGTTTCGAAGTGATCCAGGCTGAAACGTTTGTCGTCGTATTGGCGATGTTCGGCCCGCGGGTCGGCGGCGTCGTACAGCGCACTGCGCATGCGGCCGCCGATATAGAAGCAGCGCGCCACGCCAATCAGGCCAATGGCGTCGAGACGATCGGCGTCCTGCAGGATCTTTGCCTCCAGCGTTTGCGGGGGGATGCCAGCGGAAAAACTGTGCGCTTCAATGGCGTGGGCTACCGCCGCGATGTCCGCCGGCGCCCATTCCAGCCGGGTCAGCGTCAGCGTGGCTTGCTCCGCCGCCATGCGCGAGGCCAGATGGCGCTGCGGCGAGTTTTTTTCCACCGCCACGGCGTCATGCAGCAGCACCGCCGCGCAGAGAATGCGCTGGTCGCCGCCTTCCAGCTTGCTGATGTGGCGGCAGTTCTTCCAGACTCGATGCAGGTGCGCCACGTCATGCGAACCGTCGTCCGACTCGAGGGTGAGCGGCAACAGCGTTTGCGCCAGCGTTTGGTAGGGGGAAAACGGTTGTAACAACTCTTGCGTCAGCGAGGGTAAAGACACGTTCAGCTCCTGTTGGGGAAAATCGGTCAATCAGCATAGCCGTGTCGGATGCCGGGAAAATGACAGAAAAATGGTTATTGTTTACTAAAGTGCAACCCACTATTGTCATAACTGCGGTTTTTGCAGCGAAACAAGCAACCTAGAATAGCCGCATTCCGCCGTCTCCGCTTGGTGAGAGCCTGTGTCCGCGGGGATGGCCGGAATATCCTCATCAGCCATTTGGAGAAGAGACATGCCAACCCCTCTTGAAATAGTGCGCGCAACCTATGAAGGCAGCTCCGAAGAAAACGGCCGCAATCTGCTGGCGGCGCTGGCCCCCGATGCAGAGTGGACCGAAGCCGCGGGTTTCCCTTACGCCGGTACCTATATCGGCCCGGAGAACATCATCAAGAACGTGCATCAGCGCCTGGGCAGCGAATGGCAAGGTTACCGCGCCGACGTCGATCACTTTTACGATGCCGGCGACAACGTGATCGCTCAGGGTTTTTATCACGGCACTTACCGGGCCACCGGCAAATCCTTCAGCGCCTCCTTTGCGCATATTTATACGCTTCGCGCCGGAAAAATCGTGAAGTTCGTGCAGATCGTCGACAGCGCTAAAGTGCTGGAAGCAATGCAGCCTTAATCGCCGCTGCGCTTGCCGAATTTGCGGTCGAACTCGCGCCGGTAACCCCGGGCCTTGTTGCGATCGCGGATCCACAAATAGCCGCACACCAGCGCAACCGCTCCCGAGAAGGTGACGTTGCGCATATCCCGGTCATACCAAAACACCAACAGCGCATCTAGCGCCGCAATCAGCGCGATCCATTTGTACATATGGGATTGGCGCCGCGTGGCGGCGTTGAGTCGTTTTAACTGTCTGGCTTCGTCCAACACCGGTTTTTGCTGCATAGCGTTTCGTTATCATCAGGCTGTTCACGCTAAATTAGCAGAATTTCCCTAACCGCCGCAAAGATTAACGCGTGGCGTTATGCGGTTTTCACCGCCCCTGGCGCGGCGCAGAAAATTTATGCGCGGGCGCTTGAATTACCCATCGGGCGTGATAGGTTATTTATTCGCTATTTTTGGTTTTTTATTCAAATCTCGCCGTGTCATCAAGCTGCAGCACTGGGCGGTTAACGTGATGGGTTCGACGTATGCGGCGGTTAACTTCGGCAGGAGGATGTGATGAACGATAAAACGGCACGCCCGCAGGATGTGGTTCAACAACAGCTTGACGCCTATAACGCCCGCGACATCGAGGCCTTTATGGCCTGCTGGGCGGACGACGCGCAGTATTACGAGCATCCCGACACGTTGCTGGCCAGCGGCAAGGCGGCGATCCGTGAACGACATCTTGTGCGTTTCCAGGAGCCGAGTCTGTATGGCGAACGGATAAAACGCATGGCGGTGGGGAATATGGTGGTCGATCAGGAAGTGGTGACGCGCAACTTCCCGCAGGGGCGCGGCAAAATGGATGTCATCGCCATTTACGAAGTGGAACAGGGGCAGATCGCCAAAGCCTGGTTCAAGATCGGCCCCTGCATGCCGGATGAAGGTGCGCTCTAGCCGCAATGCCGCTCACTTAAGCCTGAGTGGCATTTTTCTTATCCAGCCTCTGGGCGTTCTGTGCAGGGGAATTGCCGTCAATGTTCCGCATTTCTTTGTGGCCAACATGAACGGCAATTGTAGGGGCCGATGGCGCGGCCCCTACACCCGCGCCTTTGCTTAACACCGCCTGTCCGCTGCGCGGATACCCTCGCCGTGTCTGCATTGTCGGGCGGGTCGGCTGCGACAAACATCCCTGTTAGTCTCGCCTCAACCGGCCTTCCCTGGCCGGTTGCCCCTGACAACGCCGCCTTGCTCGGCAGCCGGTGATGCGCGTTAAAGGTCAACACCCGAGCTGGCAGCTACCGGGAAATCTGCCGCTGATGAGGTTATGGCAGAGAAGTTGGAGATGAGCGCGGTGTTGGGCGCCCTTGAAGACGCCGAACGCAGGCATAGCGCATTAGGAGAAACCGCCATGGACGGCGGTTTCAGGTGAGACAGGCAGGGACGCCTGTCGCAACCGGCCTCAATGTGCTATGGCGGAGAGAGGGCAGTTGGCAAAGCCAACCGTCTGATAGGGCAAAGGCGCGGGTTGCCAGGGGCCGCGCCTTATTGCAACGCCATCACCGCCTCAATTTCCACACACACTGCGGGTGAGAACAACGCGCTGACCGCCATCAGTGAACAGGCCGGCAGCGCGCCGTCGAAATAGTCAAACAGCACCGGGCGCACGCCCGCCAGATCGGCGATGTCGGTCAGGAACACGCTGATTTTAATCAAGGCCTTGAGATTCACGCCTTCGCTGGCGGCGATGGTCGCCAATTGCTCGAGGATCTCCTGCGTCTGTTCCGGCGCGTTCAAGCCTTGCGCGTCGGTGGCGAAGGCCGTCAAGCCCGACACATACAGGCGATCGCCGTGGCGCACCGCATGCACATAGGGGCCGCCCGGCGTAGGCAACTGCGGATAATTCGTGCGTTTTAATGATGTCATGATCAAACCCCGCGCAAGACCGGTTAATAAAATCGACAAACTTGGTTAGGATACTGAGGAAACGGCGGCCAGACGCCGCACACCGATGATATATGAGCGTATCATCCCTCTTTATTTTATACGTCGTCTCTCACCCGAATGTGACAGTGCGGCGCAGATCGGCCACAAGGACGCATGAGACGATGAACCCGCTTTTTACTCCCTACCTGCAACGCTGGCAACTGGAACAGGACGGTAAAGCCTTCGAAACCCACAGCAGCCTGCTGATGCCGGTGCGTTACCGGGGCGAGGCCGCCATGCTGAAGATCGCCCGCGAGCAGGAGGAGCGCTTCGGCGGCCAGCTGATGTGCTGGTGGCGCGGGGAAGGCGCCGCGCAGGTGTTGGCGTGGCACGAAGACGGCATTCTGCTGGAGCGCGCACAGGGCGAAAGCTCGTTGGCGCAGCTGGTGCGTGACGGCGACGATGAGCAGGCCACGGCGATCCTGTGCCGGGCGATCGCCGCCTTGCATGCGCCGCGCGCGGCACCGCTGCCCGAATTGATCCCGTTGCAAGAGTGGTTCAGCTCGCTGTGGCCGGCGGCGCAGGCGCACGGCGGCATGCTGCGTCTCAGCGCCACGACGGCGGCGGAATTGCTGAGTAGCCCGCGAGATGAAAGCGTGCTGCACGGTGATATCCACCATGACAACGTGCTGGACTTCGGCGAACGCGGCTGGCTGGCGATCGATCCCAAGCGTTTGTACGGCGAACGGGGCTTCGATTACGCCAATATCTTCTGTAATCCCAACTACGGCATCGCCACCGATCCGGCCATTTTCCAGCGGCGCGTAGAACAGGTCTGTCGCTTGGCCGGGCTGGAACGCCGGCGCTTGCTGCAATGGATCCTAGCCTGGGCGGGGCTCTCCGCCGCCTGGTTTATGGAAGACGGGCAGGCGGCGGATATCGACTTCCGCGTGGCCGAGCTGGCGGCGCGCGCGTTGGATCTCCCGTTGCCGGCCGGCGATTCAGGGTTCATCCTGCCAGTAATCGAGCGAGGCTGAAGGGCGTTGCAGATAACGCACCTGTTCGCCGTCATTGCCGCGCGCCATCGCCTGGTATTTGCCTGAGTCCGGATACATCACCACTTCCGGCTGTTCGCGCGTGCTGACGGACAGGTACTTCAGCGGCGCATCGGAGGTGTTGATGATCTGGTGCGGGTATTCCGGGCCAGGCGGAATGAAAATGACATCCCCGCTAACGATCGGCAGCATTTCTCCGGCCACGCGTAGCGTACCGCTGCCTTCCAAAATGATGAACATTTCCTCCTGAGCGTAGTGAAAATGGTAGGGGCAGGAGCGCATGCCCGGCGCCACACAATCGAAAGAAGCGCCCAGCTTGTCGGCGGCGGTGCCGGTGCCGAGACGAGCGCCGACGCTGTCATACAGCGGCGGCCGCCGGTCATGCTTCATCTCTACCTGTTCGACATTGCGTATCAGGCGCTGGGCCAACAGCGCGGCTTTCTCGGTCATAAGCTTCCTTGGTGACGGCGTCACTTATTAGGTGGATTGACATTCAGACGACAGAGAAAGTGAAGGCGCCACGGCGCCGCTTGTCAATGTAGACCGCCCGTTACGCCTCGGTGGTTCGCCGCGGCAGCGACAGCAGCAGATGGGCGATGGCGCCGCCGACAATCCCCCAGAAGGCCGAACCGATGCCGAGCAGCGTGACGCCGGAGGCGGTGATGAGGAAGGCGATCAGCGCCGCGTCGCGCTGTTTTTCATCATGCAGCGCGCGTTGCAGGCTGCCGCCGATGGTGCCGAGCAACGCCAGCCCGGCAATGGTGTGGATCAAGGCGACCGGCAACGCGCTGAACAGCAGGCCGATGGCGCCGCCGAACAACCCGGCCAGCAGGTAGAAGCCGCCGGCGGCCACCGCGCCCATATAGCGCCGCTGCGGATCGGGATGCACGTCCGGCCCCATGCAGATGGCGGCGGTAATGGCGGCGATGCACACCGAGAAGCCGCCGAACGGCGCCAGCAGCAGTGCGGTCAGCGCCGTCCAGGCGATCAGCGGTGAGGTGGGGACGCGGTAGCCCGCCGCCTGCAGCGTGGCGATGCCGGGGGCGTTTTGCGAAGCCATGGTGACCACGAAGAAGGGCACGCCGATGCCGAGCAGCGTCGGCCAATTGAAATGCGGCGCGATAAATTCCGGCATGGCGAACGCCGGCGCTTGCTGCGTCAGCTGGATATTGCCCTGCAGCGCGGCGATCGCCAGCCCAACCGCCAGCGTCAGCACGATGGCGTAGCGCGGTTGATAACGGCGGCTGAGCAGATAGGCCAGCCCCATGCCGGCGCTGAGGGGGAAATTGAGCTGCAGCGAAGCGAAGGCGTCCAGCCCGAAACGCAGCAAGATCCCCGCCAGCATCGCCGCAGAAATCGCCTGCGGGATGTAGTCCATCAGGCGGGCGAACAGCCCGGTGACGCCGCACAGCAGGATCAGACCGGAAGCGAAGATAAACACGCCGATCGCCTCGTTGATCGGCGTGCCGGGCAGGCTGGTGACCAGCAGCGCCGCGCCGGGCGTCGACCAGGCGGTGAGGATCGGGGTGCGGTAGTAAAGCGAGAGCCCGAGCGAGGTGACACCCATCGCGATCCCCAGTGCGCTCAGCCAGCCGCCGATCTGCGCCGGCGTGGCGCCTGCGGCGGCGGCGGCCTGGAAAATGATCGCGGCAGAGCTGGTGTAACCCACCAGAACGGCGACAAAGCCGGCCATGATGGCGGGCAGGGTCAGATGGCGCAGGGAGAGGGCTGGGCGCATGAGGAGCTCCAATTGGTAATTGTGCGTTATAACGCACGACAAGAAATCAGCATAGCACCGTGCGCTATAGCGCACAAGCGGGTATAATCGGGCACGATACGCAGAGGAGAACAGGATGCAGGAACTTGCCGGCCATTTGGCGCACACCCTTCGCACGCTGCGCACACAGCGCGGCTGGAGCCTGACGCAGGCGGCGGAATACACCGGCGTCAGCAAAGCGATGCTCGGGCAGATTGAACGCGGTGAATCCAGCCCGACGGTGGCGACGCTGTGGAAGATCGCCACCGGCTTCAACGTGGCGTTCTCCGCCTTTCTTGAGGCGTCGCCCGCTCAGCAACAGGCGACGCTGCACCGCTACGGTGAACTGCCGGTGTACGATCAGGACAATGCTGATATGCGCGTGGTGCCGCTGTTTCCCTACGACCGCCAGCTGGGTTTCGATATGTTCGTCATCGATCTCGCACCGGGCGCGCTCAGCGAATCGTCGCCCCATGAGCCGGGCGTGATCGAGCATGTGATCGTGATCAGCGGCCGACTAGAATTGGCGATCGACGGCGAATGGCACAGCCTGGCGGCCGGCGAAGCGATGCGCTTTCAGGCCGATCGGCCGCACGCCTACCGCAACGCCAGTTCACAAACGGTGCGCATCCACGATCTGATCCACTATCCTCAATCCTGACTCAACGCGGTGCCCGCGGGCTTTGACTCCGCGCCGCCAAACGCCTACCTTGTTGAAAATGACTCTTATTTCACAGGCTGTCGCCCATGACGGGGCGGCGTTGTAGCCGACTCAAAAGGAGCTTGATTTTGCCGGTCACCAATCGACGTCAGTTCATTAAACTCAGTGCGCAAACCGCAGGAGCCGTATTCGCGATGACTTCATTACCTAACAGTATCCGCCTGGCGATGGCGGCGGAGGGCGGCGCGGCCGCCGGCGATGACTTCCTGTGGCTGGAGGAGCTGCAGGGTAAAAAAGCGCTGCAATGGGTGCAGCAGGAAAATCAGCGCACCGTGGCGCGTTTCGGCCAGGGCGAAGAATTTCAGCGCATTGAGCGCGAAGTCCTGGATATCCTTAATAAAGACACCCAAATCCCGTGGGTGAGCAAACGCGGCGAGTACTATTACAACTTCTGGCAGGATCGGGCCAACCCGCGCGGCCTGCTGCGGCGCACCACGCTGGACGAGTACCGCAAGGCCAAACCGGCCTGGGAGACGGTGCTGGATATCGATGCGTTGGGCAAAGCGGAGGGCAAGGATTGGGTCTATCAGGGCTCGCAACCGCTGGCGCCGGAATACCGTTATTGCCTGATGCAGCTGTCGCCGGACGGCGGTGACGCCACCGAGATCCGCGAATTCGATCTGGTGGCCAAACGCTTCGTCAAAGACGGTTTTAATGTACCGGTGGCGAAAAGTCGGGTCTCCTGGGTCGATCGGGATACGCTGTTCATCGCCACCGATTTCGGCCCCGGCTCGATGACCCAGTCCGGCTACGCGCGCATCGCCAAGCGCTGGCGGCGCGGCACGCCGCTGAGCGCCGCCGAAACGCTGTACGAAGCGCAGCCCGAGGACATGGCGGTCTTCGCCTATCACGACCGCACGCCGGGTTTTGAGCGCGATTTCGTCGGCCGCAGCCTGGACTTCTACCGCCGCGACTATTTCTTGCTGATGCAGGACGGCCGGCAGAAAAAAATCGATATCCCGGCCGACGCCGAGCTGGATACGCATCGGGAATGGCTGCTGATCAAACCGAGCAGCGACTGGGAGGTGGGCGGCAAGCGCTATCCGTCCGGCGCGCTGCTGGCGGCCAACTTCGATGACTATCTGGCGGGTAAGCGCGAGCTGCAACTGCTGTTTACCCCAACGGCGGAGCAGGCGCTGAGCGGCTACAGCGGCACCCGCGATCATCTGATCCTCAGTATCATGGATAACGTGGTCAACCGTCTGGAAGTGCTGACGCCGCAGGGTGGCAGCTGGCAACGTCGTCCGCTGGGCAACCCCGGCGCCATCAGCACCCTTTCCGCCGGCGGCATCGACGAAGAGAGCAACGCCTATTTCCTGACGGTCAGCGGATTCCTGCAACCGACCTCGCTGTATATGGGCAACCTCGATGGCGGTGAGGCGACGCTGCTGAAACAGGCGCCGCAGGATTTTGACGCGTCAGGCTACCAAGTGAGCCAGCATTTTGCGCGTTCCAAGGACGGCACCCGCGTGCCGTATTTCCAGATTGCCGCCAAAGATCTCAAACCGGACGGCAGCACGCCGACGCTGCTGTATGGCTACGGCGGGTTTGAAGTGCCGCTGCTGCCGGGCTATCTCGGCGGCAAGGCGCCGGCCTGGCTGGAACGCGGTGGGGCATACGTGGTGGCCAACATCCGCGGCGGCGGCGAATACGGCCCGGCCTGGCATCAGGCGGCGCTCAAGCAGAACCGCCATCGCGCCTACGAGGATTTCGCCGCCGTGGCCGAAGATCTCATCGCACGCAAGGTGACCTCGGCACCGCATCTGGGCGCGCGCGGCGGCAGCAACGGCGGCCTGTTAGTGGGCAATATGCTGACGTTGTATCCGCAGCTGTTCGGCTGCATCGTTTGCGAAGTGCCGCTGCTGGACATGCAGCGCTATACGCAGCTTTCTGCCGGCGCGTCGTGGATCGCCGAATACGGTGACCCGAGCAAGCCGGAGGAGTGGGCCTACATCAAGACCTTCTCGCCGTACCACAACATTCAGACGCAGACGGCCTATCCGCCGGTGCTGTTCTATACCGCGACCAGCGACGATCGGGTCAACCCGGCCCACGCGCGCAAAATGGCGGCGCGCATGCAGGCGATGGGGTATCAGCAGGCTTATTTCTATGAAAATACCGAAGGCGGGCACAGCGCCGCCGCCGACAAGCAACAGGCGGCATTCCACAGCGCACTGGTAAGCGAATTCATGTGGGCCAACCTGAGCGATAAACCCAAATCAGCGTAAACCCGTTTATTGCGGGCATAAAAAAACACCGGGGCGTTAACCTCGGTGTTTTTATTTACGCCCAATCTGCCGACGATCAGTGAGCCGCGGTGGCTTCCTGCGCTTTCTGATTGGCGTCTTCGGTGGTATCCAGCGTCATGCGGTACAGTTTCGGCGCGGTCAGCATCATCAGGATAGCAATGACGGCGGTGACGATGCCGATTTGCATAAACACATGGCTGTAGATGGCCAGCGAAGCGTGCGCGTCGTTGATGTCGCTTGGGACGGCGGTCAGACCGGCAACCTTACCGGCGATCAGCGCGGCGGCGGCGGTGGTCAGGAACCAGGAACCCATGATGAAGCCCATCAGACGCTGCGGCACCAGCTGTGCCACCATCGCCAGACCCAGGCCAGAAATCATCAGCTCACCGATGCTCTGCAGCGCATAGCTCAGGATCAGCCAGTTGACCGACACAATGCCCTGTTCGTTGGCGAAGCTGGCGCCCCATGGCAGCACCAGGAAGGCGCAGGAGCACAGGATCATACCGAAAGCGAACTTGTGCGGCATCGGCAGGCGATCGCCCATTTTGTTATACAGCGCGGCCAGAATCGGGCTGGCGAGCATGATCCAGAATGGGTTCAGCGCCTGATACTGCTCAGGCTCGAAGGCGATGCCGAAGATGCTGTGTTCCACGTTGTGGATGGCGAAGAAGTTCAGTGAGGTTGGCATTTGGCTGTACAGCACGAAGAACACCACCGCTTCCAGCATCAACAGGAAGGCGACGATCATCTTGCGGCGTGCGGCGCCGTGCAGGGCGAAGGTTTCCTTGGCGAACACCAGCACGATGCCGGCGGAAACGAGGGCCAGCGCCCAGCGCGCGATCACCTGGTTGTGCAGCAGCCAGCTGGAAATGGCGACCAGCGCCACGATACCGACCAGCACCATCAGCAGTTTCGGCAGGTGCAGCGGCTTGAAGTCAGGCTTGGAGCCGTTTTTCTTCACCCACTTGTGGCACATCATAAAGTTGACCAGGGTGATCAGCATGCCGACCACGCTCAGGGAGAACGCCACGCTCCAGCCGTATTTGGCCGCCAGCCACGGGGTAGCCAACATGGAGAAGAAGGAACCGATATTCACCGACATGTAGTACATGGTGAAGGCGCCATCGAGACGCGGATCGTCTTTCTCATAGCAGGTGGACAACAGGGAGGACGGGTTGGCCTTGAACAGGCCGCTACCCACGGCGATGGTCGCCATGCCCATGTAGACCCAGAAGATGTCGTGGCCGGAGTAGGCTACCATGGCGTAACCGACGGCCAGCACCAGTGCGCCGAGCACGATCACGCGTTTGGCGCCCAATACTTTGTCGCCCAGCCAGCCGCCGATGGCGACGAAGCCGTATACCAGGGCGCTGAAGGAAGAGAACAGGGTGATGGAGTCGGCCTCGCTCATGCCGAGCATCTTGACCAGATAAACCGCCATGATGCCCTGCAGGCCGTAATAGCCGAAACGTTCCCACAGTTCGATCGAGAAGATCAGATAGAACGCTTTCGGTTGTTTGAACGCGTTAAGGCTAACGCTCTCCGGGTGTTGGTTGTTTGCTGTTGACACTGGTACCTCTGTTTTTTCGCAGCCCGTCTTTGGAGGACGGGAAAGTACAAAAGTTGATGCGGAACGGCATCCTTTTGCGTTGTTATAGGATGGGGACGGCGGTTAATGTTCACTATCTTTGTCAACGTGGCAAGCAGTTTGTCATATTCGGTTACATTTAACGCTCGCAGGATTATGCTGCGATGTTGCAAATGTTATGCAGTATTAACTTTCAGGTTTTAATGATTTGCCGATTTTTTGTTTTGATTAAAAGCTATACGGATTTTAAATAGGGATATATTCTGCTGAATTGCTATTTTTTAGCGTATCAGTGTATGTGTGGTTATTAATCCATTGGAATGTTGTGCATATGACGCATTTTGTAAAATTATAGAAATTTAAGAAAACGGGGCTGGCATTTGTGAACGCCTTGTGATCCTGAAAGCGTGACGTTCACCGCAATTTTCGACTAATTTTTCGCTTGAAAATAACACGGCACTGAGTTTTTCACTGAAAACCGCGATAACACCGGGGTTACTGCTGCGCGATATCACATTTCCGATAAAAAAGAGGCGCTGGCGGGGAGAGATGAAGCGACGGGTGCGGTTTGCCGCACCCAACAGGCTCAGGATTCCGGATAAACCTTTTCTTTATACTCGCACAGGTCTTCGATAATGCAGGAACCGCAGCGCGGTTTACGCGCGATGCAGGTGTAGCGCCCATGCAGGATCAGCCAGTGGTGGCAATCGACCTTGAATTCGGCGGGCACGACCTTCAACAGCTTCTCTTCCACCTGATCGACGTTCTTGCCCGGCGCGAAGTGGGTGCGGTTGCACACCCGGAAGATGTGGGTGTCCACGGCGATGGTCGCCCAGCCGAAAGCGGTATTGAGCACCACGTTGGCGGTCTTGCGTCCGACGCCCGGCAGCGCTTCCAGCGCGGCGCGATCCTCCGGCACTTCGCCACCGTGCAGCTCCAGCAGCATGCGGCAGGTTTTGATCACGTTTTCGGCCTTGCTGTTGAACAGGCCGATGGTCTTGATGTACTCCTTGACGCCATCAACCCCCAGCGCCAGCATGGCGGCAGGGGTGTTGGCGACTGGATAAAGCTTGGCGGTCGCCTTGTTGACGCTTACGTCGGTGGCCTGCGCAGACAGCAGCACCGCAATCAGCAGTTCAAATGGCGTGGTGTACACCAGCTCGGTGGTCGGGTGCGGGTTGTTGTCGCGCAGCCGGGTCAGAATTTCCAGTCGCTTCTGCTTGTTCATCAGGCTTTCTCAGCACGTCCTTGTTCCAACAGCGGTTCCACCGCCACGGCGCGGGCTTTGCGCGCCTTCATTTTTTCGTCGATCAGATATTTGACCGCCAGCAGCAGCCCCAGGCCGATAAAGGCACCCGGCGGCAGCATCGCCAGCAGAAACGGGCTGTCGAAATGCACGACTTCGATGCGCAGCGACTTGGCCCAGCCGCCCAGCAGCTGATCGGCGCCGTCGAACAGCGTGCCGTTGCCCAACAGTTCGCGCATCGAGCCCAGCGTCACCATCACGCCGGTAGCGCCGAGGCCGATGGCCATGCCGTCCAGCGCCGAGAGGCCGACCGGCTTCTTGGCGGCCACCGCTTCGGCGCGGCCCACCACGATGCAGTTGGTCACGATCAATGGAATAAAGATGCCGAGCGACTGATACAGGCCGAAGGCATAGGCGTTGATCAGCATCTGCACGATGCTCACCACGGCGGCGATGATCATCACGTAGATAGGAATACGCACCTCGCTCGGCACCCAGCGGCGTACCGCGGAGATGGAGGCGTTGGTCAGCGTCAGCACCAGCGTGGTGGCCAGCCCCAGGCCCAGCGCGTTGGTGACGGTGGAGGTCACCGCCAGCAACGGACACATGCCCAGCAACTGCACCAGGGCGGAGTTGTTTTTCCACAACCCCTGGACGATCAATTCTTTGGCTTCACTCATTCGCTGGCTCCACACGCAGGTAAGCTTTCAAGTTTAGGCGGCAGCGTTTCCATATACAACGCCGTGCGGCGCACCGCATTGACCACCGCACGCGGGGTGATGGTCGCGCCGGTGAACTGGTCGAACATACCGCCGTCTTTCTTCACCGCCCAGCGCTTATCGTCCGGGCCTTCGATTTTCTTGCCGCTGAAGAAAGAAATCCAGTCGGAAATGCGCAGTTCAATTTTGTCACCCAGCCCCGGGGTTTCGTGGTGTTCAATCACCCGGGTGCCGAGCACCGTGCCGTTGAAATCGGCGCCGACCAGCAGTTTGATAGCGCCGGAGTAGCCGTCCGGCGCGGTGGTTTCCAGCGCGGCGGCGGTCGGCTGCCCGTTTTTGCGCGCCAGGTACAAACGGTGCGGCGCGCCGTCGCCCAGCGCCGGATCGCTGACCAGGAAGCATTCGTTCTGCATGATGTTGTCGTAGTTTTCCGGTGGCACCACCTGATCGAGCAGCGCTTTTTGCTGCAGCGCCGCCTGATGGGCGATGGTGGTTTTCGTCAGGGCGTAGACCACGGCGGTCAGGCCGGTGGTGACCGCCGCAAACACCGCCAGCGTGGTGCCGTGCTTTCTCATGGAATTCAGCATGGCGGCTCCTTAGCGATGGCCGTACACGCGCGGCTGCGTGTAGTGGTCGATTAACGGGACGGTGATGTTGGCGAGCAGCACGGCGAAGGCCACGCCGTCAGGGTATCCGCCATAGACGCGGATCAGCCACACCAGCACGCCGATCAGCGCGCCGTAGATCAAACGGCCCTTCGGCGTGGTCGAGGCGCTGACCGGATCGGTGGCGATAAAGAACGCGCCCAGCATGCTGGCGCCGGAGAACAGGTGGATCAGCGGCGAAGCCTGATGCGCCGGATCGATCCACCAGGCCAGGCCGGAACAGAAGGCGATGGCGGCCAACATGCTGAACGGGATCTGCCAGTGGATCAGGCGGCGCGCCAGCATAAACAGGCCGCCGGCCAGGAAGCCGAGGTTGACCCACTGCCAGCCGATGCCGGCCAGGGCGCCGCCGAACAGCGGCTGCTGCAACACCTGTTCCACGCTGTGGCCGCTGCGCAGGCCGGTTTTGAAGCCGTCGAGCGGCGTGGCCTGGCTGATGCCGTCCACGCCCATCTGCAGTTCGTGCAGCGTCGCGCCTTGCGAGGTATGGCCGCTGAAAATGGCCAGCAGTGTGTCGTGGAACGGTAGCGCAGTGGCGCGCAGCTCATCCGGCGGCAGCCAACTGGTCATCTGCACCGGGAAGGAGATCAGCAGCACCACGTAACCGACCATCGCCGGGTTGAACGGGTTCTGCCCAAGGCCGCCGTACAGCTGCTTGGCGATGACGATGGCGAAGAACGTACCGATGACGATCATCCACCAGGGTGCCAGCGGCGGCAGGCTGATGCCGAGCAGCAGCGCGGTCAGCAGGGCGGAGTTATCCGCCAGCCGGCTGCGCACCGGCAGCTTGCGCAGTTTTAGGATCGCGCCTTCCGCCGCCAGCGCGACGATCGCCGCCAGCGCCACCTGGATCAACACGCCGTAGCCGAAAAACCAAATCTGCGCCGCGATGCCGGGAATGCACGCCAACATCACCCACAGCATAATGCGGCTGGTGCTTTGCTGGTTGTGGGTGAACGGCGAGCTGGCGATGTGTAAGCCTTTGGCGGCTGTGGGTGATACCGGCCTGAACTTCATAGAGTAACGATACCTTCTGCGCCGCGCCTGCGGCAGTTTCGATGCGCCGAATTGCGGGCGCGGCAAAAAATAATAGCCGAGTATTCTACCTGATTCGATGCGAGGGTAATACGCCTTAATGGTAGGGGTATTCGGCTTTCCGCACATCTGGCGATCGGGACGGCGCGATTTGATTTTTTTTTGGCCGGTAAATGGGCTAACGTGAGGAATTATCAGTGGAACTTGTGCCGCCATCGACCGCGGAAAATGGGTTAAGCGTCTGAATGAGATATCATTTTTCTCCAGATTTCCGCACAAAATAACAACTTTCACATAATCCGTGTAGGTTACTATCGCGAACATTATTGAGTCAGTGAATCCATAATAATGACAAATGAAGACATTTTTTTTATTGAAGAGCTAATTGAGTGGGTGGAGATACATCTGGAGAAACGGCCAAACCTGGATGAAGTCGCGCGTATTTCGGGCTATTCCAAGTGGCATCTGCAGCGTAAATTCAAGCGTATTACCGGCATTCAACTCGCCACCTATATCCGTTCGCGCATCCTGACGCGCGCCGCGGTGGCGCTGCGCATTACTCGCCGCTCCATCATCGACATTTCCGATGAGCTGGGCTTCGATTCACAGCAGACCTTCACCCGCATGTTCAAGCAGCGCTTCGGCACCACGCCCAATCGCTACCGCTCGATGGCGCACTGGGACGTGAAAAACCTGATGCCGCGCTTTAACTTCGAAGCCAGCTACGGTGCCGGTTATTATCCGGAAGTGAAGCGGTTGACGCTGCCCGACATGCAGTTGGTCGGTTTCACGCGTCGGTTGGATTTCGCCTCCGAACAGGAGCTGGAATATTCTTCCTGCATGGCGATGAAGGACGAGATTTTCAACGACTTCTTCAAGGGGTTGCACGTTGACTGTCGGCGAATTTACAGCATTTATTCTCCTCATGCCGGGGAGGGCGACGAGCTCTCGTCCACGTTGGTGATGGCGGTCGATCCTGAACACAAAAAGGATATTCTTTCCAACCATCAGATCGACACCTTCCATCTGCCGAGCCGCGAGTTTATCTCCATCAACCATAAGGGCACGGCGAAAGAGTGTCTGCAGTTTTTCGGCTACCTGATGTCGCATGTGATGCCGGGGCTGAAGGATGAGGTGCGCGGCAGTATGGAAATGGAGATCATTCAAACCAAAGAGTGGAACCCCGAGTCCAAACTGCGCCAGATTGAAGTGGATTACACCTACCTGATTTCTATCGATTAAACGGCACCCGGGGGCGGCCAGGCGCCGCTGTCATCATTTGTCTTCCGTTTCCGCCGTCAGCGATTCCCTGGCGGCTTTTTTGGCTTTGGCGCGGGCGATAGCCGCTGCCACCGCCGCCTTGCGCGGGTCTTCCTCGGCGGCAGCCGGAGCCGGTTCCGCCGCTGCAGGAGCATCCGCCTGCTGCGCGGCTTTCTTGGCTTTTACACGTGCCAGTGCCGCGGCAACCGCTGCTTTGCGCGGGTCTTCCTCGACGGCAGCCGGAGCCGGTTCCGCCGCTGCAGGAGCATCCGCCTGTTGCGCGGCTTTCTTGGCTTTTACACGTGCCAGTGCCGCGGCAACCGCGGCCTTGCGCGGGTCTTCCTCGACGGCAGCCGGAGCCGGTTCCGCCGCTGCAGGGGCATCCGCCTGTTGCGCGGCTTTCTTGGCTTTTACACGTGCCAGTGCCGCGGCAACCGCGGCTTTGCGCGGGTCTTCCTCGGCGGCAGCCGGAGCCGGTTCCGCCGCTGCAGGGGCATCGGCCTGCTGCGCGGCTTTTTTGGCTTTGGCGCGGGCGATAGCCGCTGCCACCGCGGCCTTGCGCGGATCTTCCTCGGCGGTTGCCGGAGCCGGTTCCGCCGCTGCAGGGGCGTCAGATTGTTGCTCCGCTTTTTTGGCCTTCACGCGCGCCAAGGCGGCAGCAACGGCCGCTTTCCGCGGATCGTCCTCTGTTGCGGCCGGCGCTTCTTTACGCGCTTTCACGCGGGCCAGCGCCGCGGCCACGGCGGCTTTACGCGCGTCATCGCCGGTGGCCGCCGGCGGTGCTTTCGTTTCCACCTCGGCAGCCAGCTGGGCACGTCGTTCGCGCGCCTGCGCTTTACGTGCTTCGCGGGCAGCGATCATCTCGCTGTTGTCCGGCTGCTGGCCGTCGACCGGCGTAACCGCCGCTTCGGCATTCTTGCTGCGTACGCGCGCCAGCGCGGCCTGCACCGCGCCCTGATCGTCGTCGGTCAGTTTCACGGCGGCCTTTTTATGTCGCTCTTCGCGCGCCAGTTTCTCGCGCTCCAGACGGGCCTGTTTGGCTTCGAAACGGGCCTTGGCCTCGGCGGTGCGCGCCGCCTCCAGATCGATAGCCTTGATTTCGGCCTTTTCCTGCCGGTAGTACTGCACCAGCGGAATGTTGCTGGGGCAGACGAACGCGCAGGCGCCGCATTCGATGCAATCGAACAGGTTGTGGTTACGTGCCTTGTCGTGCTCCTGCCCGCGGCTGAACCAGTACAGCTGTTGCGGCAGCAGCCCGGCGGGGCAAGCGTCCACGCACAGGCCGCAGCGGATGCAGGATTGCTCGGGTTCCTGCGGCGTCATTTCATCGACCGTCGGCGCCAGAATGCAGTTGCTAATCTTGACGATTGGCACGTTCAGCGCGGGCAGGGTGAAGCCCATCAGCGGGCCACCCATGACCACCATCTGCTGCGCCTGCGGGCGGAAACCGGTGAAGTCAAGCAGGTGCTGCACCGGCGTGCCGATGCGCGCCCACAGGTTACCGGGGCGCTCGATCGCCTCGCCGGTCAGGGTCACTACGCGCTCAATCAGCGGTTCGCCGTTGACGATCGCTCGCTTGATGGCGAAGGCGGTGCCGACGTTTTGCATCAATACGCCGATAGCGGAGGAGTGTTTGCCGTGCGGCACTTCCTTGCCGGTCAAAATTTTGGTCAGCTGCTTGGCGCCACCGGACGGGTATTTGGTCGGGATGACGCGCAGCGCAATGCTGGACTGGCCGCGTAACGCCTGTTTCAGCGCCGCGATTGCCTCCGGTTTGTTGTCTTCGATGCCGATCAGCGTGAGCTTGGGTTGCAGAATGTGTTGCAGGATCTGCGTGCCTTCAATGATCTGATCGGCATGTTCCTGCATCAGGCGGTCGTCAGCGGTGATGTAAGGCTCACACTCGGCGGCGTTGAGGATCAGCGTTTCCACGCCGCTCATGCCGCCTTGCAGTTTGCTGGCGGTCGGGAAGCCAGCGCCGCCCAGACCGGCGATGCCGGCCTGATGAATACGTTGAATCAGTTCCGCGACAGGGGATTGACGATAGTCCGCCACCGGATCTCGCTCGCACCAGCGGTCTTCCCCGTCTGCCTCGATTATCACGCACAGCTCCGTCAGCCCGGACGGATGGGCGGTGATGTGCGGCGTAATGGCGCTGACGGTGCCCGAGGTCGGGGCATGCACCGGCACGGTGCGGCCGCGGCCGACGGTCAGCGGTTGGCCTTTCAACACCCGATCGCCGGCGTTGACGCACAGTTCGCCTTCCGGCCCCAGGTGCTGCTGCAGCGGAATGATAAAGGTCTTGGGCAGGGGAGCGACACGCAGCGGCGTACCGCTGGACTGCGTTTTCATTTCCGGTGGATGGATCCCGCCGTCGAAATCCCAGATCCGGTCTTTTTTAAAGGCGGCGAACAGATTAAGCATGTTGCTCCACGTGGATCACTTGCACCGGGATCGTCTTCATGTCCCACTTCCAGTTGGCGGTGGTGGTAGCGACCGGTCTCATTTCAATACAGTCGGTAGGGCAAGGGGCGACGCACAGATCGCAGCCGGTACAGAGGTCGGTAATGACGGTATGCATGGCGCGGGTGGCGCCGACGATGGCGTCCACCGGGCAGGCCTGAATGCACTTGGTGCAACCGATGCAGTTGGCCTCGTCGATATAGGCCACCTTACGCTCCGGCTCGGCGGCGGCTTCGCTACCCAGCGGCTGCGGCTCTACGTTGAGCAGCTCCGCCAGTTTCAGCATCACCTGTTCGCCGCCTGGCGCGCATTTGTTGATCATCTCGCCGTTGGCCACTGCCTCGGCATAGGGGCGACAGCCGGGGTAGCCGCACTGGCCGCACTGGCTCTGCGGCAGGATTGCGTCGACCTGCTCGGCGACCGGATCCTCTTCCACCTCAAAACGGCGCGCGGCGTAACCCAGCACCAGTCCGAACAGCAGCCCGAGCGCGCTTAAAGCCGCGATAGCTATCCACAACGCAGTCATTAGAATTTCACCAGCCCGGTAAAGCCCATAAAGGCCAGCGACATCAGCCCGGCGGTGATCAGCGCGATCGAGGAGCCGCGGAACGGCGCTGGGACGTCGGCGACCGCCAGACGTTCGCGAATGGCGGCGAACAGCACCATAACCAGCGAGAAACCGGCGGCGGCGCTGAAGCCGTAAACGGCGGACTGCAGGAAGTTATAGCCGAGGTTGACGTTAAGCAACGCTACGCCCAGCACCGCACAGTTGGTGGTGATCAGCGGCAGGAAGATGCCCAGCAGGCGGTAGAGTGCCGGGCTGGTCTTGCGCACCACCATCTCGGTGAACTGAACGACGACGGCGATCACCAGAATGAAGGAGAGCGTGCGCAGATACACCAGATCCAGCGGAACCAGAATAAAGGTGTTGATCACCCAGGCGCTGACGGAGGCCAGCGTCATAACGAAGGTGGTGGCCATTCCCATGCCGATGGCGCTTTCCAGCTTCTTGGAAACGCCGAGGAACGGGCACAGGCCAAGAAACTTCACCAGAACGAAGTTGTTCACCAGTACGGTGCCGACAAACAGGAGCAGGTATTCGGTCATTGCGATGCCTAAAAAAATAAAAGCCGCCTATTATCGGGAATCGGCGGCCGGACGACAACATATGAATCGCAGGGGTATTGCCTTTTTTGGTGAAAATTTACACAAATCACCCAATAAAACGTGCTGCAACTCCCTTTAACGTTCGGTAAAGGTCCCTTTGACCCGCTGCGAACGCTTGATGTAAGGCACCAGCAGCGCCGCCATCAGCAGCGGCCAGCCGAGGCTGCGCACCGCCACTTCATCCGGCACCGGCGCGAAGGCGAAGGCTTTCACCGCCAGAATTACCGTGATCAGCAGCCATAACAAGAACAGCTTGGGGAAGCGCTGCGAGCGCTGGCAAAACAGAAACACCAGCCACAGGGTGAAGCCCCACATCAAAAGCGTGGTCAGCACCGAAAAGTACCATTGCAGGGTAAATGCCTGGGCGTTGGTCAACAGATAGTCGCGCGACTCGGGCATGAAGATCGCCATGGCGTACAGGAGCAGCATCAGGCTGGCGCTGAGCAGGGTGACGATCAGATAGGCCAGCGGGGCCAGCAACCAACCGCCGATACGAGTGTATTCAGCTTGAGACATAAAGGCTTCCTGATTGAAACGGGGATCACAGGCGGCATAGCTTAGCGGGTAATATAGGCTTCGTCATCTCTATCAACCGGATAGCTCGGCATCGCGACGCCGGGCCGCACGTTTGGCTACGCCGGCCTCGCTTCGAATTAACATCTCATTTACTTCTTGTTCCATCCGGCCGCATGGTGTCAAATCGGAAGGGTCTGTCGTGAGCCAGCAAGAGGAAATCCCATGGCTGAGAAAATTCGTGTCGGGCTGGTCGGTTACGGCTACGCCGGCAAAACCTTTCATGCGCCGCTGATTGCCGGTACACCGGGGCTGGAGCTGGCCGCCGTCTCCAGCAGCGATGCCGGCAAAGTGCACGCCGACTGGCCGTCGATGACGGTGGTGGGTGGTGCGCAGGCGCTGTTCGCCGATCCGGCCCTCGATCTGATCGTCATTCCTACCCCCAACGATACCCATTTCCCGCTGGCGCAGCAGGCGTTGGCCGCCGGCAAGCACGTGGTGGTGGATAAACCGTTTACCGTGACATTGTCACAAGCGCAGGCACTGCAACAGCAGGCGCAGCAGAGTGGTTTATTGCTGTCGGTGTTCCACAACCGCCGCTGGGACAGCGATTTCCTCACCCTTAAAGCGCTGTTAAACGACGGTTCGCTGGGCGAGGTGGTGTATTTCGAGTCACATTTCGATCGCTATCGGCCGCAGGTGCGCCAGCGCTGGCGCGAACAGGGCGGCGTCGGCAGCGGTATCTGGTTCGATTTGGGGCCGCATCTGCTCGATCAGGCGCTGCAACTCTTCGGCAAACCCGAACGGCTGTTTGTCGATCTGGGTGAGCTGCGGCCGGGGGCGCAGGCGGTGGACTATTTCCACGCGCTGCTGAGCTATGGCGATCGCCGTGTGGTGCTGCACGCCAGCATGCTGGCTGCGGCAGAGAGCCCGCGCTACGTGGTGCACGGCACCCGTGGCAGCTATGTCAAATATGGCCTGGATCCGCAGGAAGACCGACTGAAGGCCGGTGAGCGCCTGCCACAGGCCGATTGGGGCTATGACATGCGCGATGGTGTAGTGACGCTGTCACGTGACGATCTGCTGGCTGAGAAACCGCTGCTCAATATTCCCGGCAATTACCCGGCTTATTACGCGGCGGTGCGCGACGCGATTGCCGGCATAGGCGAAAATCCGGTGCCGGCCGCCGACGCCATCGCGGTAATGGCATTGATCGAACTGGGGTTGGAATCGGCCCGGCTGCAGCAGGCGCTGCCGGTGGTCTGATCCCGTTCATTCCTCTGTGCCCGGCGCAACGTCGGGCCTTTTTACGACTTTACGTGCAAGGAAATCCGTTTCATGTCCTGGTTGCAGCGTTTGCGCATTGATAAATTTTTGCTGGTTCTGATTTTTGTGGTGATCGTCGCCTCGCTGTTCCCCTGCGAAGGCATCTGGAAAACCTTCTTTGAACACCTGACTACCGCCGCCATCGCGCTGCTGTTCTTTATGCACGGCGCCAAGCTGTCGCGTGAGGCGATCATCGCCGGCATGAGTCACTGGAAGCTGCATCTGCTGGTGTTCCTCAGCACCTTTGCGCTGTTCCCGCTGCTCGGGCTGGCGATGAACCTGCTGGTGCCGGGCATCATGACGCCGACGGTCTATCTCGGCTTCCTCTATCTGTGCGCGCTGCCGGCCACAGTGCAGTCGGCCATCGCCTTTACGTCGGCGGCAGGCGGTAACGTGGCGGCGGCGATTTGCAGCGCCTCGGCGTCGAGCATTCTCGGCGTGTTCCTGTCGCCGCTGCTGGTGGGGGCGCTGATGCATACTCAGGGCGGCAATACCGACGTGCTGCACGCCATCGGTTCGATCATTTTGCAATTGATGGTGCCGTTCGTGATCGGCCACCTGGCGCGGCCATTGATCGGCAAGTGGATCGATCGCCATCGCAAACTGATCAACCTGACCGACCGTTCGTCGATCCTGCTGGTGGTGTATACCGCGTTCAGTGCGGCGGTGGTGGAAGGGATTTGGCATCGCATCGACGGCTGGTCGCTGCTGACCATCCTGGTGATGTCGCTGGTGCTGCTGACGGTGGTGCTGGTGATCAACACCTACGCGGCGCGCTGGCTGGGCTTTAACACCGCCGATGAAATCACCATCGTCTTCTGCGGCTCGAAAAAGAGCCTGGCGAACGGCATCCCGATGGCCAACGTGCTGTTCCCGGCCGCGGCGGTGGGCGCGATGGTGCTGCCGCTGATGATTTTCCACCAGGTGCAACTGATGGTGTGCGCGGTGCTGGCGCAGCGCTATGCGCGTAAAACCGCCAAACAGCGGGCCGAGGCGGAGGCGCTGGCGGCCAAATAGGCCGCAGACCGCTAACGGCGGCCCAGCGCGTCGAGCAGAAAGTCGGCGCGCTCGTCCGGTGAGGCGCGCGGCAGTTCTTGCAGCTGATAGCCATAGCGGCGATAGACGGCCACCATCGCCCGGTAGGTCAGCTCGGCTTCGGCGAAAGATTGCTTTCTTTCGCTGTCCTGCGCATAGATCGCTTGCCACGGCGGGGCGATGAACACCCTTTCGGCATAGCGGAAGGTGCCGATCGCCGCCGTCAAATGCGCGGGGATCGGCAGCCCGCACAGCGTGAGATACCCGGCGATATCCGGCAGCCCGCGATCGAAGAACCAGCATGTTTCCCCCGTCGCTTCGTGCCATGAATGCAGTTCCCAATCGAGCATCCGCTCGGCGAAGGCCTGGCGATCGCCCCACGGCAGCGCATGGCCGCCGATACTCACCTGATCCTGAATAATCGCCCGGCCGGCTTCCTGCGAGTGCGGAAAGCCGCGGCGATGAAGAACGTCGATGAGCGTGCTTTTACCCGAACCCGGGCCGCCGGTCAGCACGATGCGGCGTGTTTTGTCAGACATGCGAAATTCCTCTCTTGCGGCAGAGTCATGGGGTAACACAGCGATAAAGACGAGCAGTCGGAAGAAGACGGCGGGGAGAGGGATGAGAAGAAGGCGCCGTTTGGCGCCTGGGGGGATTTAGCCCTGAACTTTGGCGCGCAGCGCCTGTTTTTCCTGCTCGCTGAGGAAGGCCAGCTTCAGGCCATTTTCCTGCGCGGTGCGGATTTCTTCCGGCGTTAGCCCGGCCTGCGGCGCGGCGACGCGGTATTCATGCTCGATCTCGATGCCCTGAACCGCCGGATCGTCGGTGTTGATCGACGCCAGCACGCCGTGGCGCAGGAAGGTGGCCAGCGGATGCTGCGCCAGCGACGGCACGGTGCTGGTCTGGATGTTGGAGGTCAGGCAGGATTCGATACCGATGCCGTGTTCCGCCAGGAAGTCCATCAGCGCCGGGTCTTCGACCGCTTTCACCCCGTGGCCGATACGTTCGGCGCCCAGCTCGCGGATCGCCTGCCAGATGCTTTCCGGGCCGGCGGCTTCGCCCGCGTGCACGGTGATGCGCAGGCCGGCGTCGCGGGCGCGGTTGAAGTGGCTGAGGAACAGGCTGCCGGGGAAGCCCAGCTCATCGCCCGCCAAATCCAGCGCGGTAATGCCGTCGCGGTGCGCCAGTAATCCTTCCAGTTCCTGCAGACAGGCGGCCTCGCCGAAGGTGCGGCTCATGATGCCGATCAGGCGAATGTCGATGTCACGATCGCGGCAGCCCGAGCGGATCCCGTCGATCACCGCTTCCACCACGCCGGCGACCGGCAGTTGATGCTTCATCGCCATGTAGTAAGGGGAGAAACGCAGCTCGGCATAGTGCAGGCCGGCGTTGGCGGCGTCCTCGACGTTTTCGTATGCCACCCGGCGGCAGGCGTCCAGATCGCCCAGCACCGCCACGCCCCAGTCCAGTTTCTGCAGGAAGCTGACCAGATCCGGTTCGGCATGGGTGATCTGCACGTGCGGGCGCAGGCTCTCCAAATCGTTGGCCGGCAGGGAGAGATTGAACTGGCGGCCGAGGTCGAGAATGGTCTGCGCGCGGATGTTGCCGTCGAGATGGCGGTGAATATCGGTAAGCGGTAGGCGGGGATCGATCATGCTGGGCACTCGCTAATTATCGTAGGTAAAGTGCAGAACAGTATAAAAACAAATGGATGAAACTTGCCATCGCGTTGCATAAAAAAGTGACGTGAATCACAAATAATGCGAGATATATCGCATTATCGTCGTGAATCAGGCTTTCAACACGCTGACGCCCGCCTGCTGCAACGGCGCGATCAATGCGTCGTCGGTGGCGCGTTCAACGATGATGGTATGCGCCAGCGTAATGTCACCGATCGCATACTGCGAGGCGGCGTTAAGCTTGGCGGCGGAAGCCAGCACCACGGTTTCCGCCGCGCGGGCCGCCAGCGCCCGCTTGATGTAGGCCTCTTCCAGATCGCCGGTGCTCAGCCCTGCAGTGGGGTGCACGCCGGTCACGCCCATAAAATAGAGATCGGCGCGAATATGCGACATCGCCTCCACCGCGGCGGCGCCGACGCTGACGATCGAATGCTTGTACAGCCGGCCGCCGATCAGGATCACCTCCACCGTGGGGTGATCGACCAGGCCCACGGCGACGCTGGGGCTGTGGGTGACGATGGTGGCGTTCAGGTTGAGCGGCAGCTGCCGGACCAGTTCTGCAGAGGTGGTGCCACCGTCGATAATCACTACCTGGCCGGGGGCGATCAGCGCCGCTGCGGCTTTGGCGATCGCGCGTTTGGCGCCGGATTCCAACTGATTGCGCTCGGCGAAGCTGGCAATGGCAGAGGAAACCGGCAGGGCGCCGCCATGCACCCGCTGCAGCAACCCCTCGGCGTCCAGTTCGCGCAGATCGCGCCGGACAGTATCTTCCGACAACCCAAACATTTCGCTGAGCTGCTTGGCCAACACCTGGCCGTCCTGGACCAGTTTTTCCAGGATGATCTTCTTGCGCTGGATGGTCAACATGGCCATTTTCCTCTCAAATTTGGGTTGCACGAAATTCCTTGATCATACACGAAACTGCACGATAGTATCAATTTCCTTCCTCTGGCGGAGTAAACCGATGATAGCCACCAAAGACAGGGTTCGCATTGTCGAAACCCGGGTGTTGTCCGATGACTGGTACCTGCTGAAAAAAACCACCTTTGATTTTCTGCGGCGCGACGGCGTTTGGCAGCGACAAAGCCGTGAGACCTACGATCGCGGCGATGGCGCGGTGATTTTGCTGTTCAACCGGCAGGCGCAAACGGTGATCCTGACGCGCCAGTTCCGTTTTCCGGTGTTCGTCAACGGCCATGACGGCATGTTGATTGAGACCGCCGCCGGTTTGCTGGACAACGCGTCGCCGGAGGCGCGCATCCGCGCCGAAGCGGAAGAGGAAACCGGCTATTTCGTGCAGAGCGTGGAAAAGGTGTTCGAAGCCTACATGAGCCCAGGCTCGGTTACCGAGAAGCTGCACTTTTTCGTCGGCGAATATCAGGCGGGCGACCGCATCAACGAGGGCGGCGGGGTGGCGGCGGAGGGGGAAGATCTGGAGGTGCTCGAGCTGCCGCTGGCGCAAGCCCTGCAGGCGGTTCGCCAGGGCACGATCGTTGACGCCAAGACCATCATGCTGCTGCAGTTTGTCGCCTTGAACCGGACATTGGAGGAAGAACGATGAAAGCCCAACAAATCTTGATCGCCGGCCCCTATCGCAGCGGCACCGATGGCGATCCGCAGCGTATCGCCGCCAATCTGGCGCGCCTGGAACAGGCGGCGCTGGCGGTTTACCTGCGGGGGCACGTGCCGGTGATCGGCGAGTGGCTGGCGCTGCCGTTGGCGGCGGCGGCGGGTTCCACTCAGGTTGGCGATGCGGTGAGCGAGGCGTTTCTTTACCCGGTGGCGCATCGGCTGATTGCGCAGTGTCAGGCGGTGTATCGCATCGAAGGGGCGTCTGCGGGAGCCGATAACGACGTGCGGTTGGCCAACGAGTGGGGCCTGACGGTCTATCGCCGCCTGGAGGACATTCCGCCTGTTCAGGGGTAATCGAGGGGCGGGCAGAGGCTCGCCCCCTCGCGCTATTGCTCGCCCAGCACCAACCGCAATCCGGCGATCAGCTTGTCCATGCCGGCCTCCAACTTGCTGCGCGGGCAGCCGACGTTGAGGCGCAGGAACCCGCGACCTTCCTCGCCGTAGGTAAAGCCCGGCATGATCGCCACCTTTTCGCGCTCGATCAGCACCTGCTGCAGCGCCCGATCGTCAACGGCCAACGGCCGCAGATCGATCCAGGCCAGGTAGGTGGCCTGCGGCGGGCGCCAGCCCAGCGCCGGAAACGCCTGTTCCAACCGCTCGGCGACGTAGGTCAGATTATCCTGCAGATAGTCGCGCAGGGAATCCAACCAGGGTTCGCCGTGGCGATAGGCGGCCACGTGCGCGGCGACCGCCAGCACCGCCGGCGAGGAGAGGCCGTCGCGGGCTTTGAGCTGCTGGAAGTAGGCTTCGCGGCTGGCGTTGTCGCTGATGAAGCCGTAGGCGCCGGTCAGCGCCGGAATGTTGAAACTCTTGGAGCCGGAGGTCAGCAGGGCCCAGCCGCCGGTTGCCACCTGGCTCCACGGCGTATGGCGGTGTTCCCCCCAGACCATGTCCATGTGGATCTCATCGCTGATGACGCGCACGTCGTGGCGCTCGCACAGTTCGGCCATCTGCTGCAGCTCGTCGCGGCGCCACACTTTGCCGGTGGGGTTATGCGGGCTGCACAGCAGCAGGATCTTGGTCTGCGGCCGCGCCAGCAAGGCCTCAAGGTGCGCCATGTCGCAGCGCCAGTCGTCGCCGGCTTTTTGCAGCGGGCAGGCCAACAGCTGGCGCTGGTTGGCGAGGATCACCTTGTAGAAGGCGTCGTAGGCCGGAGTATGGGTCACCACGTAGTCGCCCGGTACGGACCATTGGCGGATCAGCTGCGCCGCCATGTAGATAACGGAAGGGCCGTACACCGCCGTTGCGGTGTCGATGGCGGCGTTGAAACGTTGCTGATACCAGTGGCGCAGCGCCCCGAGAAAATCCTCGTGCTGCCAGCGGCTGTAGCCCAGCACGCCGTGCTGCAGGCGCTGCTGCAACGCCTCGAGAATGCACGGCGCGGTGGCGAAATCCATATCGGAGATGGTGAACGGCAGCAGATCGGCGCTGCCGAAGCGATCGGCGATATAGTCCCACTGGGTGCACCAGGTGCCGTGGCGGTCGATCGGGGTGGCGAAATCAAACATGGGTGGCTCCCTGCAGCGCCGCGGCAGGTTGCGCCGTGGCTATCAGTGAGTCTAATTCATCCTTCACCGATTGCACCTGTGGGCCGATCACCACCTGCAGATTATGCTCGTTGAGATGCACTACGCCGATGGCGCGGTTGGCCTTCAGCGCCGCGTCGTCCACCCGGCTCATGTCGTTGACCGACAGGCGCAGGCGGGTGATGCAGTTGTCCAGCGTGATGATGTTGTCCGGGCCGCCGAGCGCCGCCAAAATCGCCGGCACGTTGTAGCCGGATTTGCCCACCGCACCGGCCGGCGCGCTCTGGCTGACGGCGCTGTCGCTTTCGCGGCCCGGCGTTTTGATGTTAAAGCGCTGGATGGCGAAGCGGAAAATGGCGTAATAGCCGACAAACCAGACGGCGGCCACCACCGGCACCAGATACCACTTGGTGGCGGTGCCGTGCAGAATGCCGAACACCACGAAGTCGATGATATTGCCGTCGGTATTGCCGATGGTCACGCCCAGCAGCGCCATCACGGTAAAGCCCAACCCGGTGAGCAGCGCGTGGATCAGGTAGAGGAACGGCGCGACGAACAGGAACAGGAACTCGATCGGCTCGGTGGTGCCGCCGACCACGCAGGCCACCACGCCGGAAATCAACAGCCCTTTGATTTTATGGCGGTTCTCAGGTTTAGCGCAGTGATACATCGCCAGCGCCGCGCCCGGCAGCCCGCCGAGGAACGCCGGCATTTTACCCTGCGACAGGAAGCGGGTGGCGCTCTCGGCGAAGCCGGTGGTGGTTGGGCAGGAGAGCTGCGCCTGGAAGATGGTCAGGGCACCGCTGACGCTGTGGCCGCACACCTCCATGGTACCGCCCGCCTCGGTAAAGCGGATTAGCGCCACCAGAATGTGCTGCAGGCCGAACGGCAGCAGCAAGCGTTCGCCGGTGCCGAACAGCATCGGGCCAAAGGCGCCGGCGCTGTTGATCACCCAGCCCAGCCCGGTGATGCCGGCGGCGAACCACGGCCAGATCAGCGGGATCACCAGGCCGCACAGGCCCAGCACCACGGTGGTGACGATCGGTACGAAGCGCGTGCCGCCGAAGAACGCCAGTGCGTCCGGCAGGCGGATGGTGTGGAAGCGTTCATGCAGGCGATAGACGATGATGCCGACGATCACCGCGCCGAGGATACCGGTATCGATCGACTGAATGCCGAGGATGTTCTGGATATTGTTGGCTTTCAGCACCAGCGGATCGCTGGTGGGCAGCACGCCGGCGGCGGTCAGGTAGAAGTTGGTGCCCAGATTCAGCACGGCGAAGCCGACGAAGCCGGAGAAAGCGGCGACGCCTTTGTTCTCACGCGCCATGCCCAGCGGAATGGCGATGGCGAACATCACCGGCAGGAAGCTGAAGGCGAAGGAGCCTACCTTGCTCATCCAGGTAAAGATCAGCTGGAAGATCGGGTGGCCGATAAACGGCATCAGGGTGATCACGTCGCGGCTGCTCAGCGAGCTGCCGATCCCCAGCATGATGCCGCAGAAAGAGAGCAAGGCGACGGGCAACATGAAGGTTTTGCCCAGGCTCTGGAAGAACTCCCAGAGGGTGATTTTGGGTTTGTTGGCTGCTGACATAACCGACTTCTCCTGGCGAAAAGACGAGCAAAAAGGGGACTTCTGATTAGGTAAAAATAAGATAAAACGTTTTACCTAGCAAAAATGCGCCGCCAATCACAAATCTGCCGCCCGGTTTTTGGCGACAATGCGGCAGGCAGTAAAACGTTTTACTGAGCTAACGGATTCGGTATACCCTTGATCATTACGGCGCGGGTTGCCCAGGAACGGGTTCGCAGAGACTATGAGCATCAAAAAAATCACCATCACCGATGTGGCGCAGCAGGCGGGCGTGTCGGTCACCACGGTTTCCCTGGTGTTGAGCGGCAAGGGGCGTATTTCGCCGACCACCGTCGAGAAGGTCAATCAGGCGATAGAGCAGCTGGGTTATGTGCGCAATCGCCAGGCGGCGACGCTGCGCGGCGCGGAGTCCGGAGTGATTGGCCTTATTCTGCGCGACATCTGCGAACCCTTCTATGCCGAAATGACCGCCGGGCTGAGCGAGGCGCTGGAGGCGCACGACAAGCTGCTGTTTTTAACCCAGAGCGGGCGCGATGGCCAAGGCTTGCAGCGGGCGTTTGACGCGCTGCTGGCGCAGGGCGTTGACGGCATCGTGCTGGCGGGCGGCATTCGCGCGGCGGCGGGCCTGAAGGAAAAAGCGGCCGAGCAGAGCGTGCCGCTGGTGTGCGTGGCGCGCTCCAGCGGTCTCGAGGGCGTGGACGTGGTGCGGCCGGACAATATGCAGGCCGCCAAGCTGGCCACCGAATTTTTGATCAAACGCGGCCACAGCCAAATTGCTTACCTCGGCGGCCAGAGCGACTCATTGACGCGCGCCGAGCGGCTGGGCGGATTTTGCGCCACGCTGGTACAGTACGGTCTGCCGTTTCGCAGCGAATGGATCGTCGAGTGTGATTGCCGGCAGCGTGAGGCGGCGGAAGCGGCGGAACAGCTGCTGCGCCACTACCCGAACATTACCGCCATCGTTTGCCACAAGGCGTCGGTCGCGCTCGGCGCCTATTTTGGCCTGACGCGCAGCGGCCGCAGCATCGGCTCGGACGGGGTCGACGCCTACTACGGTCGGCAGGTAGCGCTGATCGGTTTCGGCGACGTGCCGGAGGCCGAGCTGACCGAACCGCCGCTGACCTTCGTCTCCAGCTCGGCGCGGGAAGTGGGGCGCAGCGCCGCTGCGCGCCTGCTGCAGCGTATCGGTGACGCCGACCTGCCGGCGCAGAACGTCATTCTGCCGCCGACGCTGATCCGGCGCGGCTCCGCCTAGTCCCGCCGCTGCTCCTCTTCCGCCTCCCGGCGGATCCAACCGATAAAGGTTTTCATCGCCGGCGTCAGATCCCGCGACTTCAAATGGGTCAGCCAATAGGCGCCGAGCGCGGCCTCGGTGGCAAACGGCCTTTGCAGCGCGCCGGCGGCCAGTTCGCGGCGGAACATGCTGACCGGCGCCAGCGCTACGCCATCGCACTGGATCGCGCCTTCCACCATCAGCCTTGACGAGTCGAACACCGGGCCGTTGATCCGCCACGGCGTCACCTGCGCCGCCGTGAACCAGCGCTCCCATTCATCCTTGCGGTAGGTGCGCATCAGCTGCTCGTGCTGCAGATCCTGCGGCGTGCTCAGGCGCGCGGCGACCGTCGGCGGGCAGAGCACCGTCAGCGGCGCGTCGAACAGCTTAATATTGCAGGTGGCGGGCCAGAGGCCTTCGCCGAAGCGGATGGCGAAATCCATACCGTCGGCCGACAGATTGACCAGATTGTTGTGGGTTAGCACCCGCAGATCGATAAACGGGTGCGCCGTGCGGAACGCCGCCAGCCTCGGCATCAGCCAGCCGACGGCGAAGGTGCCGACCACCGCCACCGTCAGCACCTCGTGGAAATGCCCGCCTTCGAACTGCTGCAGCACCGCCTCAATGCTGTCGAAGGCGTCGCTCAACACCGGCAGCAGCGCCTGACCCTCTTCGGTCAAATCGAGCCCGCGCGGCAGGCGGCGGAACAGCTGGATGCCCAGCTGTTCTTCCAGCATGCGTACCTGCTGGCTGATGGCGGCCTGGGTCACCCGCAGCTCCAGGCCGGCGCGGGTGAAGTTCAGGTGGCGGGCGGAGGATTCGAACGCCCGCAGGGCGTTGAGGGGAAGTCGATTGCGCATTGTCGATAGCCATAAGTTTTTCTTTATGCTGGCTGAAATTATTATCGCTTGTCAACCCGGCGGCAAAATCCGATATTTGGCGCGGCTGCTGAGAGCGTCGCGGCAGCCGTAAAGGAATGACATCATCAATCAGGGAAAGCGCCGTGTATAACGCCAACAAAAACTTTTGGCCGCGGCCGATGCCCTGCAACCTAAGAGCTTCTATCATGACGAAAATGAACCGCCTGGCGGCCGCGCTGATCGCCGCACTGATCCTGCCGACCGCGCACGCCGCGCAGCAGCAGGATATCGACGCCGTTATTCAGCCGCTGATGAAAAAATATGGCGTGCCGGGCATGGCGATCGCCGTGTCGGTCGACGGCAAACAGCAGATTTACCCGTATGGCGTTGCCTCGAAGCAGACCGGCAAACCGATCACCGAGCAGACGCTGTTCGAAGTGGGCTCGCTGAGCAAAACCTTCACCGCGACGCTGGCGGTCTATGCGCAGCAGCAGGGCAAACTGTCGTTTAAAGACCCGGCCAGCCGCTACCTGCCCGAGCTGCGCGGCAGCGCCTTCGACGGCGTCAGCCTGCTGAATCTGGCGACGCATACCTCCGGTTTGCCGCTGTTCGTGCCGGACGACGTAACCGACAACGCCCAACTGATGGCGTACTACCGGGCCTGGCAGCCGAAACACCCGGCGGGCAGCTACCGCGTCTATTCCAACCTCGGCATCGGCATGCTGGGCATGATCGCCGCCAAGAGCCTCGACCAGCCGTTTATCCAGGCGATGGAACAGGGGATGCTGCCGGCGTTGGGCATGAGCCACACCTACGTTCAGGTGCCGGCTGCGCAGATGGCCAACTATGCGCAGGGCTACAGCAAGGACGATAAACCGGTGCGGGTCAATCCCGGCCCGCTGGACGCCGAGTCTTACGGCATCAAGTCCAACGCCCGCGATCTGATTCGCTATCTGGACGCCAACCTGCAGCAGGTGAAGGTGGCGCAGCCGTGGCGCGAGGCGCTGGCCGCCACGCACGTCGGTTATTACAAGGCGGGTGCGTTCACGCAGGATCTGATGTGGGAGAACTACCCGTATCCGGTGAAGCTGTCGCGTTTGGTTGAAGGCAACAACGCCGGGATGATCATGAACGGCACGCCGGCCACCGCCATCACGCCGCCGCAGCCGGAATTGCGCGCCGGCTGGTATAACAAAACCGGCTCTACCGGCGGTTTCTCCACCTACGCGGTGTTTATCCCGGCGAAGAATATCGCCGTGGTGATGTTGGCCAACAAGTGGTTCCCGAATGACGATCGCGTCGAGGCGGCTTACCACATCATCCAGGCGCTGGAGAAGCACTGACGCTCAGGGGCGCCGGCGAGGCGCCCCTACCACCGATGCTGCCGTTCACGCCGCTCGCGCATGAAATCGATAAAGGCGCGCAGCTTGAGCGGCAGATGCCTGCCGGCGGGAAAGTAGATGAAAAATCCCGATGCCTCGCTGGCATACTCCGGCAGCACTTCCACCAGTTGCCCCTGCGCCAGTTCTTGCACCACCGTGCCCTGAAAACGCTGTGCGATACCCAGGCCCGCCAATGCCGCATCCTTGATCAACCGATCCTCGTTAAAGATCAAACTGCCGCTGACGTCCAGCGCGCGTTCATCGTCGCCCAGGCTGAAATACCAGGGCTCCATTTTTCCGCTGCCGGGAAAGCGGTAGCGCAGGCAGTGGTGAGCTGGCAGATCGTCCGGCGTGGCCGGTACGCCGCAGCGCGTCAGATAGTCGGGCGAGGCGACCAGCACCCGGCGCTGGCCGTTGTCGATTGGCACGGCGATCATGTCCTTTTGCAGCATCGCGTGCATGCGAATGCCGGCATCGAAACTGCCCAGCACCAGATCGGAAAAGCGGTCTTCGGTAAACAGCTCAAGCTGTACTTCGGGATAGCGCCGTTGAAATTCCGCCAGATGCGGCATCACCAGCAGCGAAGCGGCCAGTTGCGGCAGCGTGATGCGCAGCAGGCCCGCCGGCTGTGCGCCCAGGGTGCGCACGTCGTCTGCCGCTACGTCGATCTGGCTCATGGCCGGCGAGACCTTCTGATAGAACAACCGGCCCTCGTCGCTGAGGCGCACCGAGCGGCTGGTGCGGTGAAATAAGCGCACCCCCAGCTGATTCTCCAGCGCCTGAATGTTTTGTGACACCGCCGGCGGCGTGACGCCCAGTTGGTTGGCTGCGCGGGTAAAGTTGCCCAGGCGTGCGACGGCTTCGAAATAGGGCAGCAGTTGCAGGAGTGAACTCATCTATTAATAACCTGTGCTTAATGATTCATTAAATTATGCCTTATTTTAATTTATGAAGAACGTTTTAGACTGGTTTTACTTTCCCTCAGCGAGATAAAAATCATGTCGGCAACACAACGGGCGTTAACAGAACGGATCGCGGCGATCGATCAACAGGCGATGGCCGAAGGGCGCATCGTAGGTAGCGTGGTGCTGGTGGCGCGGCAGGGCGAGATTTGTTACGCCGGCGCGGCCGGTTATGCCGATCGCGAAGCGCGGCGGCCGATGCGGCGAGAAACGCAGTTTCGGCTGTCGTCGGTTTCCAAACCCTATACCACGCTGGCGGCGCTGCGCCTGATTGAACGGGGCAAGCTGAGCCTGGACGATGCGGTCAGCGACTGGCTGCCGTGGTTTACCCCGGCGCTGGCGGATGGCCGGCGCCCGACGATCAAGATCCGTCATTTGCTGAGTCATACCGCCGGGCTGGACTATCGGCTGAACCAACCGCCGGCAGGCGTTTACCATCAGTTGGGGATCCAGGACGGCGTGGAGCTGTCGACGCTGACGCTGGAGCAAAACCTGCGGCTGTTGGCGCAGGCACCGTTGCTGTCGCAACCGGGAGAGCGCTTCAATTATTCGCTGGCTATCGACGTGCTTGGCGCGGTGTTGGAGCGGGTGACGGGCATGCCGCTGCCGCAGCTGTTTGTCGAATGGGTGGCGCGGCCGCTGGGGCTCGGCAATACCGCGTTTTATACGACGGACGCCGCGAATCTGGCGACGCCGTATTACAACACGCCGCAAGGGCCGCAGCGCATGCATGAAGGCCTGCGGGTGGCGCTGCCGGAGGAGATGGCGGGGGGCGAGGTGCTGTTTTCACCCGCACGGGCGCTTAACGCGGAGGCTTATCCTTCCGGCGGCGCGGGCATGGTCGGCGATGCCGACGATGTGCTGCAGCTGGTGGAAGCGTTGCGCAGCGGCGGGCAGGGCATCTTGCAGCCGGACACGGTGGCGTTGCTGCGCAGTCCGCATGTGGGGGCGCAGGCGCAAACGCAAGGGCCGGGCTGGGGATTTGGTTTCGGCGGCGCGCTGCTGGTGGACGCAGAAGCGGCGCAGACGCCGCAGCATGTCGGCACGCTGACCTGGGGCGGCGTTTATGGCCACAGCTGGTTCTTTGATCCACAGGCGCAGCTGAGCGTGGTGATACTGACCAACACCGCGTTTGAGGGCATGTGCGGCCGCTATCCGCAGCAGATTCGCGATGCGGTGTATGCGGCGCTGCAGGGGTAAATAAAAAGGGCCCCGCAGGGGGCCCTTGTCAGGCTTTCAGGCGATTACTGCGCCGGTGCCGGAGCGGGTTCCGCTTCCTGCGCCGGTTCAGCGTCTTCCGCCGGGGCGCCCAGCATGGCGAACTGGCCGATGAACTCCTGCAGCGACATCTTGTTGCCGTTCAGGTCAACCTGATTGTCAGCGTAGTGGAACTGGCTCGCGATCACGCCGTCTTTCTGGGTGGTCAGCTTGAACATCTGGCCCATGGCCGCCAGGCCCTGCACTTGCTGCTGCGCCAGTTTCTGCGCGTCTTCCTCATTGTAACCCTGCAACAGAGCGGTCTTCGCGGTCACTTCGGTGGCCATCGCTTCTGGAATGGTCAGGCTGAGATCCAGCTTTTTGACCGCCTGAGCGATCACTTGATCCGGCGACTGTGCCGGGGAGGCGGCCTTGCTCGGATCGGTCATCGCCAGATCCAGCGTGAAGAGGCTCTCACCCTTGCTGTTTTTCCAGCTCAGCGGGGCGATGCTGAGGCTTGGGTTGCCTTTCAGCAGCATCGGCAGGTTCTTTTGCAGCATCTCGGAGGTCTGCTGTTCGTAGACGTCCGGATCCAGGTTCTCGCCCTGCTGCAGCAGCGCCATGGTTTGGCGGTTGTAGCTGTCGGAGAAGTCTTTCAGCGCCTTGCCGTCGACGTTGTCGATTTTCAGCGTCAGTTTACCGGCGCCGAAGTCGTTGCCCTGCACCTTGAGCGCGTCCATGGTGTAATCGATCTGGCCGCCGATGTTGCTGCTGCCTTGCTCGCCGAACTTGCTCACCAGATTGAAACCGTCCAACGCCACGGTGTCTTTACCGTCGATCGTCAGTTTGAACTGTTTCAGGGTCATCGTCTGATCGCCGAGCTTCACGCCGAACTTGCTTTCGTTGCTGTTGCCTTTCAGGTTGAAGCCCTGGAAGGTGATCTGCTCGTTTTGGCCGAATTCGTTCGGGCTGGCGAACACGATAGTGTCGCTATTGGCGTCCAGCGCGAATTTTTTCAGATCGCGGGACACGTCGGCGTCAATGGTGGCGCCGCTGAATTTCAACGAAGATTTATCCTTCTGGTAGTCCAGTGGGATAAAGTCGATGGTGGACGCGGTATCGCCGCTGTACGAGATGCGCGAATCGGCGGTAAACAGCGATTTGCCTTTGGTGGTTTCAAACAGGCCTTTCACCGCCGGGGTGTTTTCCAGCTCGGTATGCACCGACGCCATGCTCGGCAGCAGGTTGAATTTTTTCAGCTGCGCGAACGGGAACGGACCGTGATCGATGGTTTCCAGGAACGCCACTTCTTCACCGGCTTTCAGCGCCGCGTTTTCACTGGTATCCGTGCCGTCGGAACGCAGCACATAACGCACTTTACTGCTGAACAGGCCGCGCTGGTAATTTTCATAGCTCAGCTTGACGCCGGCTTTCGGCAGGTAGGCTTTCAGTTGGCCGTTGGCGTTGTCGACGACTTCGCCCATGTGCTGCTCGATCTGTTTCCCGGTGTACCAGGATGCCCCGGTCCATGCTGCGCCAAGAACGACAATGACGCTGACAGCGACTAACGATTTTTTCATAGCTCTGTTTCATCCTTTTTTCTTATCACCCTCCGTTGCGTGGGAGGGGCAAATAGGGGCCGCCAAAAAACGCCCGCAGGCGTTCAATTGTGGGGGCAGCTCTCGCTTTCAGCAAGCAATTTGCTGAAATTTATCAACGGTTAGGCCAGTTGGTTATAAACCCGGGCGATGCGGCCGCTGCCGCTGACGTTGACCGGGGATTCGAAGGCGCCGATAAAGCAGGATTCACCCGGTTTGAGCGTCAGGCGCTGCCCGGATTTTTCCAGCGTTGCTTCGCCGCTGACGCAGAACACGATAGCCGCGCTCCGCTGTGCCAGCGCCTGCGGCGCGGCGGTCAAATCGTGCAGTGAGAAGGCGAAATCTTCCACCGGGATCGGGAAGAACAGCTCGTTGCCGCGCCGCTCCGGTTGGGTCAGCAGGCCGGAAGCCGGCTGCGGGCGAAACTGCAGGTTGGCCAGCAGCTCGGGCACGTCGATAAATTTCGGCGTCAGGCCGGCACGCAGCACGTTATCCGAGTTGGCCATCACTTCCAGCGCCACGCCTTTCAGGTAGGCGTGCGGCGTTTCGGCATACAGGAACATCGCTTCGCCCGGCGCGAGCTGCACCACGTTCAGCAGCAGCGGTGAGAACAGGCCGCTGTCGTCCGGATAGAAACCGGCGATGAACCGCACGGTATCCCAGGGTTCACCCTGCTGGTTGTTGAGCGCGGCTTTCAGCACGCCGAGTGCCAGCGACTTCTGCTCGCCGCTCATCGTCAACAGGCTGGCGAACAGGGTAGACAGATGGGCGGTGTCCGGCTGCTGCAGGAAGGCAGCGATATCGTGGTGCGCGCCGGCGATAGGTTGCAGCAGGGAAACGATATCGGCCAATTCACGAAAACCGTTCATCGCCAGGAACGGCGTCAGCGCGAACACCAGCTCGGGCTTGTGATTGGGATCTTTGTAGTTGCGTTCGGCGGCGCTCAGCGGGATGCCGGCGGCGTTCTCTTTCGCGAATCCGACCTCGGCCGCCGCTTTGCTCGGGTGGACCTGGATCGACAGCGGCTGATCGGCGCACAGCACTTTAAACAGGAACGGCAACTCGCCAAAACGGCTGGCGACGTTGGCGCCCAGCTGTTTTGGCTGGTCTTCGTCGATCAGATCGCGCAGCGAACGCAGTTCACCGTCGGCGCCCGGCACGCGGGAAGGGCTCTTGGGATGGGCGCCCATCCACAGTTCGGCCATCGGCTGATTATCCGGGTTGGCGATGCCGTAAAGACGGGTCAGCGCGTCGTGGCTGCCCCAAGCGTAATTCTGTACCGCGTTGGTCATTTTTTGCATGTCGATAAACGTCCTTCTGCGTCATTGCCGCACTATTGGCAATTAACCTTCTGATTTTATACGGTTAACTCAATCTATGCCGACGACCATCATACCCTCGCGTCGGCAGGAAAAATCATGGGCGCGATCAAAACATCGCCGGATAACGTCGCGCCCGGCAACGGGGCCAAAGTATAGCGTGATAACGATCGGCGTCTCAATTGGTGCGCAAGTCTCAACGCGGCCCAGAAAATCCGTCGCAAGATTATTCTTTGGGAGAATGGGTTATTGCCGATAGCCCGCTTATCCTGCGTCATTATTTATTCTTCAACATGTCAAACTATGTCGGCTGAATTTATTTTTTACCGTCTGAGCCATTCCCTTATTATTATTTTCGCGCTGCGCCGGGCGATCACACGCCGAGCTTAAACCGGCGCGTCAGACCCCTTTACCGTAACGGCCAACGAGTCGATTTAACGAAACAAGAGGTCTGTTGCATGAAAAAACTGTTGTTGTTGTTGGGCTTTTGCACCGGCGCAGCTCAGGCGGCGGTGATTGTCGCCTATCCCTACGCGGCTCCGCGCGCCGTGGTGATCGCGCCGGCACCGATCGTCGTTGCACCCGCGCCGGTAGCAGTTCCCACCGCGATCGCACCCGTGGCGCACCCGCTGGCACTTACCGCCGGCGCGGTGGCGACCGGGGCGTATCGGCATAATGAACGGCAGGACGCCTATGACGAGATCAATCATCTGCAGCAACAACGTATCGATGAGCTCAATCATTTACAGGCGCAACGCATCAATAATTTTAATTCGCGTCATCCGCGTTAATGGCTACCCACATTTTTATTCTCCGGACTCATTTCCGGCCGTTTATTTCGGCGCGGGTTAACCGGCGGAAAATAACCGCGTCATTGATGGGTAAAAGAGATGAAACGTGCTGTGAGATAACTCTCTTAATGCGAATAGTTATTATGTCACTATACTGGGAGTGCATGCCGACGGGGGGGTAGCGCGTCGGCCTAACCCTACAATTTTAGGAATTATGCTAAGGAGATCATGATGGCAGGCGTTCGTATCGAAAAAGACTCTATGGGCCCCATCGAAGTCGCGGCCGACAAGCTGTGGGGCGCGCAAACCCAGCGTTCGTTGGCGCATTTCCGTATTTCCTCCGAAAAGATGCCGACCGCGCTGATCCACGCGCTGGCGTTGACCAAGCGCGCCGCCGCGCAGGTGAACGTGGATCTGGGGCTGCTGCCGGCCGAGCGGGGTGCCGCCATCATCAACGCCGCCGACGAAGTGCTGGCGGATCGTCATGCTGACCAGTTCCCGCTGTCCATCTGGCAAACCGGCTCCGGTACCCAGACCAACATGAACATGAACGAAGTGTTGGCCAATCGCGCCAGCGAGCTACTGGGCGGCGTGCGCGGTGAAGAGCGCAAGGTGCATCCGAACGACGACGTCAATAAAAGCCAGAGCTCCAACGACGTGTTTCCCACCGCGATGCACGTGGCGGCGGTGATTGCGTTGCGCGAGCACCTGATCCCCGAGCTGAAAGTGCTGCACAAGACGCTGAGCGACAAGGCCGAAGCCTACCGCGACATCGTTAAAATCGGCCGCACCCACCTGCAGGACGCCACGCCGCTGACCCTGGGGCAGGAAATCTCTGGCTGGGCGGCGATGCTGGCGCACAATCTGAAACACATCGAGGACAGTATTCCGCACATCGCCGAGCTGGCGCTGGGCGGCACGGCGGTCGGCACCGGCCTGAATACCCATCCGGAGTACGCGGTGCGCGTCGCTAAAGCGCTGGCGGAATTGACCCATCAGCCGTTCGTCACCGCGCCGAACAAGTTCGAAGCGCTGGCGACCTGCGATGCGTTGGTGCAAGGGCATGGCGCGCTGAAAGGGCTGGCGGCTTCGCTGATGAAGATCGCCAACGACGTGCGCTGGCTGGCGTCCGGCCCGCGCTGCGGCATCGGCGAGATCTCGATCCCGGAGAACGAGCCGGGCAGCTCCATCATGCCGGGCAAGGTCAACCCGACCCAGTGCGAAGCGATGACCATGCTGTGCGCGCAGGTGCTGGGCAACGACGTGGCGGTGAACATCGGCGGGGCTTCCGGCAACTTCGAGCTGAACGTGTTTCGCCCGATGGTGATCCACAACTACCTGCAGTCGATCCGCCTGCTGGCCGACGGTATGCAGGGCTTCAACGAGCACTGCGCGGTGGGCATCGAACCGAACCGCGATCGCATTACCCAGTTGCTGAATGAATCGCTGATGCTAGTGACGGCGCTCAACACCCATATCGGTTATGACAAAGCGGCGGAAATCGCCAAGAAAGCGCACAAGGAACGGCTGACGCTGAAAGCCGCGGCGCTGAAGCTCGGCTACCTGACCGAAGCGCAGTTCGATGAATGGGTACGCCCGGAGGCGATGGTCGGCAGCATGCAGAAGTAACCGCGTTCATCACCATCTCTTAACGGGGCGCGGTTGCGCCCCGTCTTTTCATGCTAATCCTTCCAGCACCGACAACAGCGCCTGCGGCTCCGGCCGCCGGGTGTAATCGGCGTGCGCTTCGGCGTAGACAATACGGCCATCGGGAGTAATGACGAACCGCGCCGGCAGCGGCAGCGTCCAGCTGTCATCCTGGTTGAACTGCGCCAGATCGAGGCCGAGCCGCTGTTGATACAGGGCGATCAGCGCGTCCGGCAGGCGGTAACGCAGGCCGAATTGAGCCGCCAGGCGATTGCCTGCATCGCTGAGCAGCGGAAAGGTGAGAGCGTGATCGCGCGCGGCCTGGCGGTTATGCACCGCGCTCTGCGGTGAAATGGCCACGAGCTGCGCGCCGTGATGCGTGATGGCGGGGAGTGCGGCCTGCAGCGCCTGCAGATCGAGCGTACAGTAAGGGCACCAGACCCCGCGATAGAAACTGACGACCAGTGGGCCCTTCGCCAACAGCGCCGCGGAAGAGCATGGCCGGTTTTCGCTGTCCGGTAGGATAAAGCCGGGCGCGGCGTCGCCGACCGTCAGCGCGCGTTCGGTAATGCCCGACGCGATCTGCGCCTGGATCGCCTCACGCATCAGCGCGTGATCTTGCGCCGCGAGTTTGAACGGCAGTTGGTCGGCTTCGAATGCCACTTTGAAGGCATCGAGTTTGTCTTGCAGTGTCATGCGTTCTCCTGATGGGAATGAGGGGGAACGCTCATCTTGCCCATTCCTAAATGGCGCGTGTAGACTGCAATAAATGCTAACCGTTATTCCATCAAGGAATGTCATGGGTAAATTTGCCGATTACGAAACCTATGCCTGCGTTTACGAGAGCGGTTCCTTTACCGCGGCAGCGCGGCGGCTGCACGTGGGGCAGCCGGCGGTCTCAAAAGCGGTGGCGCGGCTGGAACAGCAGCTCGGCACGCGCCTGATGCTGCGCTCGACCCACGGCCTGCAGCCGACGGATGCGGGACAGCAGCTGTATCAACGCACCCGACGTATCCTTAACGAGCTGGCGGAGACCGAAGCGCTGGTGCAGAGCGCTGGCGAGACCCTGAGCGGCCGGCTTCGGGTCGCTTCGGCGGCGGTGTTCGCCCGCATCGTTCCCTTGCCTGATTTGACGGCGTTTATGCGCGCCAATCCGCGGTTGAACGTCGATCTGCTGCTGGATGACGGCAATTTGTCGCTGATTGAAGAGGGCATCGATATTGCCCTGTGTATTGGCGAATTGGAGGATTCCGGCTTTACCGCCCGCAAGCTGGGTGAGGTAAAGCAATGCGTGATCGGCACGCCCGGCTATTTTGCCGCTGCCGGTATGCCGCAGCGGCCGGAAGATCTGTTGCAGCATGAGATGGTGATTTACCATCACCGTGGCGGCGGCGAGCAGTGGCGCTTCAGCCGTGGAGAGGAACAGCGCATGCTGCGGCTGCCAGGGCGCATGCGGGTCAACGCGGCGGAGTGCGTGCGCGAGCTGGTGATGGCGGACTTCGGTGCTACCGTCGCCAGCGAAGGCATGTTTCGCAACGAGCTGCAAAGCGGGGCGGCGATTGCGGCCTTAGCGGACTGGCAACTGCCGCCGCTGGCGCTGTGGGCGGTGTTCCCCGGCGGCCATTTCGTTTCGGCCAAGGCGCGGGCCTTTGCCGATTTTGTCCAAATCGCGTTATGCAGGGAGCCGTGATATGTCGCGCGCACAACGTTTACTCGATCTGATGCAGCTGTTGCGTAGCCACCGTTATCCTGTAGCGGGCCATGCGCTGGCGCAGACGCTGGGCATCAGCATGCGCACGCTGTACCGCGATATCGCCACGCTGCAGCAGCAGGGGGCGGAGATCGCCGGCGAGGCGGGCGTCGGTTATGTGCTGCGCCCCGGCTTCATGCTACCGCCGCTGATGTTCTCGCAGGGGGAGACAGAAGCACTGGTGCTGGGGATGCGCTGGGTCAGCCGCCACGGCGACAGTCAGTTGGCGAGTGCGGCGGGCCAGGCGCTGGCCAAGATCGCCGACGTGCTGCCGCCGGCACTGCGGGAGGAGCTTGAGGCCAACACGCTGTTGATAGCGCCGGTTCAGGCGCCGCCGGTGGCGGATGAGCTGCGGGTGCTGATCCGTGACACCATCCGCCGCGAGCGCAAGCTGCATATCGACTATCTTGACCTGGCGGGGCAGCGCAGCGAACGCCTGCTGTGGCCCTTTGCACTGGGCTTTTTCGACCAGTTCCAGATGTTGGTCGCCTGGTGCGAGCTGCGCCAGGCCTTTCGTCATTTTCGCCTCGATCGCATCCAGGCCGCCACGCCGTTGGAACCGCGCTATCCGCGCGGACGGCGGCGGCTGCTGAAAGAGTGGCGCCTCAGCGAGGGCATTGCGGAGCAATAGCGGCACGCTGCTGCCATAAACTGTCAGTCGCGCGCCTTAGTCTGTGCCTATCGGGAACCAGCCGGTTCCTATCATCCAGAGGACAGACCGATGACCCTTCCCAGCATGACCCTGCTTTACGTCGACAACCCGCTGAACAGTGCCGCCTTTTATCAACGTTTACTGGGACAGGCGCCGGTAGAGCTTTCTCCCGGCTTCGCCCTGTTTGTGCTCAACAACGGCTTCAAGCTGGGGATATGGGCCAAACAGGGGGTAAAACCCGCTGCCACGTTGACCGGCGGCGGCGGTGAGCTGGGCTTCTTGTGCCAGGATCCGCAAGAGGTCGAGGCGCGCTATAACCAGTGGCGCGAACTCGGGCTGCCTATCGAGCAAACGCCGACCGAGATGGAATTCGGTTACACCTTCGTCGCACGGGATCCGGACGGCCATCGCCTGCGGGTATATGCCCTCAGCGAGTAGCGTCATCGGCATACAGGTGCAGGCGCGGCACCAGCAGCCGCAGCGGCCGGGCGTCGGGTTTGTAACGGTGTTTCACCGCGTCGACGTCGTAGTTGAGCAGCTCGCCAATCTTCGGCACTGCGGCGCCACTCTCTACCTGACACAGGGCGATCAGCGGCAGCGGGCAGGGGTGCTGCACCTGCTTTTGCTGCTGCTGATACCACACCCGGGCGATCGGCTGCACTTTGACCGGCCGCTTGATTTTCAGCGTCGCGTGCTGCGGCAGACGGCTGACATCGTCTATTTCGCGGCTGACCAGGGTGGCCCACTGTTCACGGCTGTGCGGCGGCACCGCGCGGCCGGCTTTCAGGCTTTTCTCCAGCTGCGCCAGGATGTCGTCCCGCTTGACGTTTTTGATGATGTGCTTGTTGGCCCAGCCGAAGCGCACCGAGTCGGGGTTGGTCAGGGCGGTGAGGGTGCGGTAGGCGCTGAGGGTAATCAGCCCGTGCAGATGGGTGTGTACGAACTCGAAACGCTGCTCCGGCGCCAGACCGGAATCGACGGTGATAATCTGCTCCAGTTCGCCCTTCAGGCGGTTGACCAGCGCCAGCTGCGCCTGCAGCGTCAGATATTCCGGTTGCTCCACCGCCAGACAGATAACGCCGGGCAGCCGCACGGCGGCCTTGCTGCTGACATTCTCCCGGTTATGGTGGATGAACAGCCGCTGATAATGCTCCAGCGCCAGATCGCGCGCCGCTTGTCCCACATGCTGTTCGACCGCGATATGCGAGATAGCCTGATGTTCCTGGCCTTTTTCAACCTCCGGCAGGCTGAACACCCGCGCTGCCAGCAAGCGCAGCGGGGTGATCTGCTGCTGCAATGCGCCCAGCGCCTGCTCTAGCTCGACAAAGCAGGCATTCATTCGGCCAATCACATCGTATCTGCTCATCGTACGCTCCTATTTTAGTTACAACATACTATAGGAGAGTAGCAGGCTGGGGGCAACATCGGCGATGGGGAAATACTCGGCTTAACTGCCCGCCCGGCTTACCAGGGGGAAATAGGGCGGGCAGCAGGGGGAATTCTCTCGCTCGTCTGCCACACATGCGGGTAAGCGTGATTGTCGAAAATAAACCTGGTCTTCTTATAGTTTTGATTCATTGATGGATTTTTTGCTGTTCGTTTGTCTTCTGTTTAATCCATTTCTTGTTTGCCGTTGTCCAATCGCTGGAACAAACAGAATGGCAGGACGCTATGAGCCCTTGGGGTTATCTTTTCTTCTGTCATTAACGGGTGCTTTAACAGGAGATTTACTGTGGATATTAAACAGAAAGTCAAAAACATGACGCTGGAAGAGAAGATCGGGCAAAAAATCATGCTGGATTTTCGCTACTGGGATCGGAACGGTAGCAGCAATCAGGATATGACCGTTCCCGATGAAGCCATTGGCAAGCTGATCGCCGATAACCACGTGGGCGGGGTGATCCTGTTCGCCAATAATCTTAAAGACAAGCAGCAGATCAAAACGTTGACGGCCTGGTATGCCGCGATGAAAACGCACGCCGGCATTCGCCTGTTTATCGGCACGGATAATGAGGGCGGTAACGTTTTCCGGCTGCCGCGCGGCGACTATGCCTCATTCCCCGGCAATATGGCGCTGGCGGCGGCGATTGAGGACGGTGCGGATAAACAGCTCGCCGTTGAACAGGGCAAGCTGATGGCCCAGGATATGCGCGCGTTGCATATCAATACCAACTTTGCCCCGGTCGTGGACGTCAACACCAACCCGTTCAACCCGGTGATTAACGTTCGCGCCTTCAGCGATGATAAGAACACCGTGTCCCGCCTGGCCGAGAAAATAGTGGCGGGGATGAAGCAGCAAGGGCTGATCACCGCTTACAAACACTTCCCTGGCCATGGCAGCACCTCCACCGACTCGCATACCGGTTTGCCGCGCGTCGATCGCACGCGGGAAGAGGCTTTTGCCATCGATATCGCCCCCTATAAGCAAGCTATCGATCGCTGCGCGGCGCCGGACATGGTCATGACCGCGCATATTCAGTATCCGGCTCTGGACAACCGCCAGATCGCTACCCGCAGCGGCGAAAAAATCACGGTGCCGGCCACCATGTCGCATGAAATTCAGACACAGATTCTGCGCAATGAGTTGGGGTATGCCGGCGTAACGATTTCAGACGCGCTGGATATGGGCGCGATTGCTGAGCACTTCACCCAACAGGGGGCGGCTGAAAACGTCTTTGCCGCCGGGGTGGATATCGCCCTGATGCCTGTCAGCATCGCTTCGCCGGCCCAGGCTAACCTGCTGCCGGACCTGATTCGTTATCTTGCGGAAAGGGTGAAAACGGGGCATCTCAGCGAGGCTGATATCGATGCCTCGGTCGAGCGCATTTTGCGCCTGAAATTACGCCATGGCTTGATGGGGCATAGCGATAAACCTTGTTCCAACGACGTCGCGTTGTCAGCGCACAAGCTGGAAAAGCGCATTGCCGATCGCTCCATTACCGTGGTTATCAACCGTCACAGCCTGCTGCCGTTGAAAGACAAAGCGCTGCGCTATTTTATCCTGACCCCGTGGGGTGAGCAGGCCAAAGGCATCGCTAACGTGATGGCACAGGAAGGCTACCAGAACGTCGTTGCCGCGAAGGAAACGGAACTGAGCGATGCTCAGGTCAGGGCGCATATTGCCGATTGCGACGTGTTCCTGCTCGGCACGCTTTCGACCCGCTTTACGCCTGCTGAACAGGATGGGGTCATTACCTCCGCAACCGGAGCGAGTAATGACAGCAGCCCTTATCTGGGCTGGTTGAAATACGCCGCCGAACAGGGGAAAAAGCGCGTTCACCTCTCACTGCGCGCACCTTACGATATCGTGAACTATGCCGCAGACGTGGAGGCGGCCGTCGCCACCTATTCTTACTACGGGTATGACAGCGGCGTGTGGCGCGGTCCCTCGATGATATCTCTGGCACAGGTGCTGACGGGAAAAATCACACCGCACGGAAAACTGCCGGTCAACACCTGGCATGACTACGATGTGGAGACCAACACGGGCAAGATCGCATTCCCTCGCGGGACCGGGCTGAGCTGGTAATGGGACAAGTACCGGCGTCGTCAGAAAGGGCGACGCCGGCAGCTTGCTCGCGTTGAGAAAGCGGGCGGTTTCTTGCTCTGCACGAAACGACATGGGATAACCGTCACTCACGGAAGGAGAATATTTATGCCGACAGGCGCAACAAAACTAGGCGGATGGCTGTTGATGGCCGCCATGCTGGGCGTGAGCGGATGCGCCAAGCCCCCCGAACCGGAGAAACCTGCACAGCCGACACCGCCGGTTACACCGATGCGGGGCATCTGGCTGGCCACGGTCATTGGCTTGGACTGGCCGCCGGCGGCCTCCCTGAAAGCGGAAACGGCGCAAGAGCGGGTGCGCCTGCAGCAGCAGGGGCTGACGGATGCGCTGGACGACATGGTGAAAACCGGGATTAACACAGTGTATTTTCAGGTTAAACCGGACGGAACGGCCCTGTGGCGTTCTGACATCTTGCCTTGGTCTGAGGTCTTGACCGGCACCGTGGGCCAGGATCCGGGTTATGATCCGCTGGCCTTTATGCTGCAAGAAGCGCACCGGCGCGGTATCAAGGTCCACGCCTGGCTGAACCCTTATCGGGTTTCCATGAATACCCTACAGCAAACGATTGATGCACTTAATCAGACGTTGCAGTCCCCACCGGCCAGCGTCTATGCGCTGCATCCTGACTGGATCCGCACGGCCAACGACCGCTTCGTGCTCGATCCTGGCTTACCCGACGTGCGCAACTGGATCACTGGCGTAGTGGCTGAAATAGTCAAAAACTATGATGTCGATGGCATTCAATTTGACGATTATTTCTATTACGAAACGCCGCAATCGCCGCTGGATGATGGGAAGACGTATCGCGCCTACGGCAAAGGGTTTGCAGACAAAGCCGCCTGGCGCAGGGACAACACGCTGCAATTGATAAAACAGGTTTCAGCCACCGTCAAAGCGTTGAAACCCGCGGTTGCGTTTGGCGTCAGCCCGGCGGGCGTATGGCGAAACCAAGCGGACGATCCTGCCGGCTCGGCGACGCGGGCAGGGGCGCCATCGTACGATACGGCCTATGCCGATACGCGCCAGTGGGTAAAACTGGGGCTGCTCGACTATATCGCACCACAGCTGTATTGGCCTTTTGATCGTGAAATTGTCCGCTACGACGTGCTGGCCAACTGGTGGGCCGAGGTGGTGAAAGGCACGCCGGTTCGGCTCTATGCCGGGGTGGCGCTGTATAAAGTGGGCACGCCATCGGCCAGCGAGCCGGCCTGGACCGTCGATGGCGGCGTTCCCGAGCTGAAAAGGCAGTTGGATCTCAACGAGAGCCTGCCGGGGATGGGGGGAACCATCCTGTTCCGGCAACGCTATCTGACCGAGCCGCAAACGGATAAGGCCGTGGAGTACCTGCGCACCCGCTGGAAAACCGGTCAATAATCACAGGCACTGGCAGGACGAGCCGCGGCAAATCGCCGCGGCTTTTTCTTTTCAAAGACGAGCGGCTTCCGGCAGGCGTTTCAGGTAATGCACCACCAGCAGCGCCAGCAACAGCATCAGGCTGATAAACGCCGCTACGCCATTCCAGCCGAAGCTGTGCCAGAACACGCCGCCGAGGGTGCCGGCCACGCTGGAGCCGACGTAATAGCAGAACAGATACAGCGACGACGCCTGGCCTTTGGCGCGGCGCGCACGGCGGCCAATCCAGCTGCTGGCCACCGAGTGGGCGGCGAAGAAACCGGCGGTGAACAGCATCATGCCGATAAAGATCGCCGGCACCTGCGGTAGCGCGGTAATCAGGATCCCGATCAGCATAATCACGATTGACGCCAGCAGCACCGGGCCACGTCCGAAGCGTGAGGTGAGCGCGCCGGCCTTGGGCGAGCTGTAGGAACCGGTGAGGTACACCACCGACAGCAGGCCGACAATCGCCTGGCTCAGGTGGTAAGGATCCGCCAGCAGGCGATAGCCGATATAGTTGAACAGGGTGACGAAGCTGCCCATCAGCAGGAAACCTTCCGCGAACAGCAGCGGCAGGCCCTTATCGTGCCAATGCAGCTTGAAGTTGATCAGCAGGGTGCGCGGGCGCAGCGAGCTGGCGCGAAAATGTCGCGAGGCAGGCAGGATACGCCAGAACATGCAGGCGGCGGCGAGGGCGAACAGGCCGATGACCCCGAGCGATACGCGCCAGGAGAAGAAGTCGGTCAATACCCCGGTCACCAGGCGGCCGCTCATGCCGCCGATCGAGTTGCCGCTGATGTACAGCCCCATCGAGAAGGCGACGAAGCTGGGATGGATCTCTTCGCTGAGATAGGTCATGCCGACCGCCGCCACGCCGCTCAGCGACAGGCCGATCAGCGCGCGCATCAGCAAAATGCCGTGCCAACTGGTCATAAAGGCGCAGATCAGCGTGCAGACCGCCGCCAGCAGCAGCGCTACCACCATCACCGATTTACGGCCGATGGCGTCTGACAGCGGCCCGGTGAACATCAGGCCGATCGCCAGCAGGCCGGTAGAGACCGAAAGCGACAGGCTGCTTTCCGCCGGCGATACGCCGAAGTCTTGCGACAGCACCGGCAGGATCGGCTGCACGCAGTAGAGCAACGCGAAGGTCGCCAGCCCGGCGGAAAACAGCGCCAGCGTTACGCGCATAAACTGCGGCGTGCCGCGTTCGATATAGGGGAGTTTGTTGTTGAGGGTGGAGCGTTTTACGTTTGGCGCAGCGGCCGCGTCATCGTTGGCGGCCAGCGTCGACGGCATCACGGCCGCAGAACGCACAGGGGTTGTCACAGCGTTTCCTTACCGAACTTCGGGGAGATAAACAGACACTTTACAGATAACAAAATGATAGGGAGCGGCGAGTTTTTTGTCTAATATATTAATAATTCAAATTAAGACGTTTTAAATATGAATATCGAACTGAGACACCTGCGTTACTTTATCGCCGTGGCGGAAGAGCTGCATTTTGGCCGCGCCGCCGAGCGGCTGCGGATCTCCCAGCCGCCGCTCAGCCAGCAAATCCAGGCGCTGGAAGAGATGGTCGGCGCACGGCTGCTGGCGCGCAACAATCGTAACGTCAGCCTGACCCAGGCCGGGGAGATGTTCCTCAAAGAAGCCTACCAGGTGCTCGATCAGGTTGGGCGGGCGGCGGAAAAGGCGGCGCGTCTGGATCGCGGTGAGCTGGGGGAAATGACCATCGGCTTTACTTCTTCCGCACCCTTTATCGGCGTGGTGGCGCGCAGCCTGCGCGCCTTTCGTCAGCAGTCCCCGCAGGTGCATATCAAAATGCGCGAAATCAACACCAAACAGCAGATCGAACCGCTGCTGAACGGTGAGCTGGATCTGGGAGTGATGCGCAACACTCGGCTGCCGGAGGCGCTCCACTATCAGCTGCTGCTGCGCGAACCGCTGGTGGCGGTGGTGCCGGAAGGGCATCCGCTGGCGGAAACGCCCGGCGGCGCGCTGCGGTTCCAACATCTGGCGCAGGAGCCGTTCGTGTTCTTCTCGCGCGAAGTGGGCACCGCGCTGTACGACGAAATTCTGCTGCTGCTCGGCAAGGCCGGCATTACCCCATACATCACCCAGGAAGTGGGGGAAGCCATGACCATCATCGGGCTGGTCTCCGCCGGGTTAGGGGTGTCGATTCTGCCGGCCTCTTTCGCCCGGGTGCGGGTGGACGGCGTGCGCTATTTGCCGCTGGCGGAGCCGGACGCCACCACCGAAGTGTGGCTGGTGCATCACCGCCGGCGGCCGCTGACCGCTGCCGCGCAGGCGCTGATGGCGTTGATGCTGAAATGACGTTGAACTTGGGCAAATAAAAATCAATTCACGCTGAAATTGCGAGGAATTTGTGCAGCAAATCACATAACGAATCAAATAGTTGACGCTGTATGACAAAAGCCCCACCATAACCCCTAGTCTTTATTTAGAAGCGCGAAAAATAGTAGGAGCAGGTTTGTGATTGCGGTTGGGCAGCCTGGGCATATCGATCAAATCAAGCAGACCAATGCGGGGGCGGTTTATCGGCTAATCGATCAACTGGGCCCGATTTCGCGCATCGAACTGTCAAAACGCGCACAGCTGGCGCCCGCCAGCATCACCAAGATCGTGCGCGAACTGCTGGAAGCCCATCTGGTCAAGGAAACCGAGTACCAGGAAATCGGCAGCCGGGGCCGCCCGGCGGTGGGGCTGGTGCTGGATACCGAGGCCTGGCATTACCTTTCTGCCCGTATCAGCCGTGGCAGCATCACGCTGGCGCTGCGCGATCTCAGCAGCAAACTGGTGGTGGAGGAGCTGCTGCCGCTGGCGGCCGAACACCCTGAACCGCTGCTGAAACGCATCCTGACCGAAGTCGACCAATTCTTTATCCGCCACCAAAGCAAGCTGGAGCGGCTGACGGCGATCGCCATTACGCTGCCGGGCATGATCGACGTGCAGTCCGGCGTGGTACATCGCATGCCGTTTTACGACGTGCTGGAGATGCCGCTCGGTCCGGCATTGGAAACCCGCACCGGCCTGCCGGTTTACCTGCAGCATGACATCAGCGCCTGGACCATGGCCGAGGCGCTGTATGGTGCCTCGCGCGGCAGCCAGAACGTGATTCAGGTGGTGATCGACCACAACGTCGGCGCCGGGGTGATCACCGGCGGCCACGTACTGCACGCCGGCAGCCACAGCGTAGTGGAGATCGGCCACACCCAGGTCGATCCGTACGGCAAACGCTGTTACTGCGGCAACCACGGCTGCCTCGAAACCGTGGCCAGCATTGAGAACATCCTGGAGATTGCCCAGCAGCGGCTGAGCGGTTCGATGAGCTCCAGCCTGCACGGCGCGCCGCTGACCGTTGAATCGCTGTGCGATGCCGCGCTGGCGGGCGATCAGCTGGCGCGGGACATCATTCTTGGCGTTGGGCACAGCGTGGGGCGCATTCTGGCGATCATGGTCAACCTGTTCAATCCGGAGAAGATCCTGGTGGGCTCGCCGCTCAACCGCGCGGCGGAGATCCTCCACCCGGCCATCGCCTCCTGCATTCGCCAGCAGGCGCTGCCGGCCTACAGCGAGCAGGTCAAGGTCGAATCCACGCAGTTCTTCAATCAGGGCACCATGCCCGGTGCGGCGCTGGTGAAAGAGGCGCTGTACAACGGTTCGCTGCTGGTGCAATTGCTGCAAGGCTAACATCAGAACTTCTTATTAATTCCGCAAAAGATTGAGCTACCTCAAGCCCCTATGGGGGCGCATCCCCTAGAATTTTTCCGAAAGACTTCTTCGCCGCCGATGCGGCGACACATTGTTAACGGGGCATTCTGGGGCATTTTATTCATGTTGAAGCGTTTATTTGTGACAGGCACGGATACCGACGTCGGTAAAACCGTGGTTTCCCGCGGGTTGATGCAGGCGCTGGCCGCCGAAGGCCGTTCAGTGGCCGGCTACAAGCCGATCGCCGCACGCTGCCAGGAAACCAGCGAGGGCATCCGCAATAAAGACGCTTTGGTGTTGCAGGCATCCTCAACCCTGCCGCTGTCCTACGAGGAGATCAATCCCATCACCTGCCTGGATGAGGTGTTTCACGCGCATGCGACCGAGGATATCAACTACGGCCTGATGAGCAGCGGCCTGCGGGATCTGTCCGCCAAGGCCGATACGGTGGTGGTGGAGGGCAGCGGCGGTTGGCGCGTGCTGATGAACGACCTGCGGCCTTACGCCGAATGGGTGGTGCAGGAACAGCTGCCGGTGGTGCTGGTGGTGGGCATCAAGCTGGGCTGCGTCAGCCACGCGCTGCTGACCGCGCAGTCGATCATCAACGACGGCCTGCCGCTGCTGGGCTGGGTGGCCAACCGCATCAATCCGGGGTTGGCACACTACGCCGAAACCATCGAGGCACTGCAGCAGCGCATTCCCGCGCCGCTGCTGGGTGAAGTTCCGTACCTGCCGCGTGCGGAGCAGCGCGAACTGGCGCACTACCTCGATATTTCCACGCTGCTGTAAGCTCGATCAGGCGCAAAGCGCCGCCAACAACCGGGCGGCGATCAGCAGGCCCAGTCCATACACCGTGTGGGTGAGCAAGCTGAGCAACCGTGCTCTTCGCGGATAGGCGGTTTTCGCTGCCGCTACGCCAAAACCCAGCGCGGGCTGCATCACCAGAAACGGCGCCGCCAGGCTCAGCCAGCCGCTCAACAGCGCGATGAGCGGCTCCGGCGCCGCATACCACCCGATGCCCGCCAAACCGATCGGGATAAAGGCAAACGCGATGCCGATGGCGTAATGCAATATCCAGCCGATTGCTCTCTCCCCCCGGCGCGGCGGCGCCGTAACGATGGTGGCGTGAAACCAGCGGCCGTCGGACATGCCGAGAAACCAGCGGCCCACCAGCGCATAATCGAGGGAAGGGATGCCGAAGCGCCGCTTCAGCAGCAGCGCCCACAGATCCATGCAGAGGGTGGCGCCGGCGCCGGTTAACAGGATGCGCACTAACAGATCGGGGGTCATACAGGTGTCCTTAACGCAGTGACGTGATAATGTGCGCACAGTGTGCAACTTAAAGTCGGCTTCAAGTCAATGGCAAAAGAACTGGATATCGGCGCGGTGGCGCGCCTGAGCGGGATCGCGCCGTCCGCGCTGCGGCATTACGAAAAAAAGGGGCTGATCGCGTCGATAGGCCGCCACGGTTTGCGCCGCCAATACGACGCCGGGGTACTTGACCAACTGCGGCTGATCGCGCTGGCGCGCCTGGCCGGTTTTACGTTGGACGAGATGAACGCCTTGTTTGACGAACGGGGCAAGATAGCGATCGATCGCGGGCTGCTGGCGGCGCGGGCGGATGAGCTGGATCGTCATATCCAACGCCTGATGCAGGTGCGCGACGGGCTGCGGCACATGGCCGATTGCCCTGAACCCGAGCACCTGCAGTGCCCGCAGTTCAGGAAAATCCTGCAGCAGGGCGAGTTTTAAGCTTCGCGTTTGGGCGGCGGCGCCGAATGATACACCGACACCGGTCGCAGGCCGCGCGACACGGTGGTGGCGATCACGCAGGCCAGCAGAATGCCGGGCAGCAGCGCGTATTCGCCGGTCATTTCAAACACCATCAGCGCCGCCATGATCGGCGCATGGGTGGTGGCGGCCAGCAGCGTAGCCATGCCGGTCAGCGCCAGCAGCAGCGGCACCGCCGTATCCATGCCCGGCCACAGGCCAAACAGCTGTCCGATGATCGAGCCGAGCGCGGCGCCGACGAACAGCGTCGGGGTGAAGACCCCGCCGGGTGCGCCCGACCCGCTGCTGGCGAGGATTGCCAACAGTTTACATACCAGGATCGCCCCCAGCAGCAGCACCCCCGGCGGCGCGATCAGCAGCGCCTGCACCACGCTGTAACCATTGCCCCACACCTGCGGGAATAACAGCGAAAGCAGCCCGACGATCAGGCCGCCCAGCGCCAGCTGCAACGGCGGCTTCAACCGCAGCGAGCGGAAGGCATGGCCGGTGGCGGTCATCAGCCATAAAAACAGCGGCCCGCCGGCGCCGGCCACCACGCCGACCAGCGCCATCAGCAGGTATTGCGTCGGCAGGGGGGCCGCGAGCGGCGTCACCAGATAGAGCGGCGCCTGACCGCCGTTGAGCAGGTTGGTCATCAGCAGCGCGCTGACCGCGGCGATCACCACCGGGCCGAGCGAGGCCAGCATCAGGGTGCCGAACAGGATCTCGGCGATAAACAGGCTGCCCGCCAGCGGCGCATGATAGGCGCTGGCCATCCCGGCGGCGGCGGCGCAGGCCACCCACAGTTTCCATTCTTTCTCGTGCGTAAAGCGCTGGGCAAACAGCGAGCCCACCAGCGCCGCCAGCAGGATCATCGCGCCTTCGCGGCCGATGGCGCTGCCGCTCGATACCACCAGCAGCGACGCCAGGCACTTCACCAGGCTGGCGCCGGTGTCCAGCTTGCCGTTGCCGGTCTCGATCGCTTCCATATAGTCGGTGGGCGCCGCCGGGCGCTGGTGGCGGTAGCGCTGGTGAATATACAGCAGCAGGCCCGCCGCCAGGCCGCCCAGCGCCGGCGTCAGGGCGCGCCGCCAGCCGGGCAGCGCGGCGGCGGCGGCCACCAGGCTGCCGTCGGCATTGCCGAGCAGCAGCCACTCGAGGCCAATCATCGAACGGTGGAACAGCCACACCGCCAGGGCGGCGGCGATGCCGATGAACACGGCGATAAACAGGCTGCGCAACAGGGCGCGATAGTGGTGCAGGTGGACCAGTCTTTTCATGCGTGGGCGGCGTCGTGAGAAAAATCAAAGGGTCATCAGCGCATTGTGCTTGGCGCTCCGGCCGATGACCAGTGAATCTTTATCAAACTGCGGCATGGGCGGGGCGGTCGGCGCCCCTGGGTGAGTTATTGCGGCGTCAGCACCCGGCGCGTGCGGCCGGAGCTGAGGTAGTCGGCGATGTAATCCTGCGAGATTTCGCCGCTGTAGCGGCCGTCTTCATCGACGATCGGCATCCAGGAGGTGTTATGCTCGTACAGCTTCGACAGCACCACGCGCAGGTTCTCCTCCGCACGGGCGGTGACGCGGAAACGGTGCAGGCTGTCGGCGCAGACGCCCGGCGCGCCGCGCGCCTCACGGCGTTTGACGTACCCCAGCGGTTTGCCGTCGGCGTCCACCACCGTCACCGAGCGGGCATCGATATCGTCCATCAGTCCGAACGCCTCCACTAGCGGCGTCTCCCGTCGCACCGTCACCGTTTCCTGTTGATCGGCCACGTCGCCGGCCTGCACCAGCAGCAGGCGCTTCAGCGTGCGATCCTGGCCGACAAAAGAGGCGACGAAGTCGTTCGCCGGCCGTGCCAGCAGCTCATCGGCGCTGGCGTTCTGTACGATTTTGCCCTGGCGGAACACCGCGATGCGATCGCCGAGCTTCAGCGCTTCGTCGATGTCGTGGCTCACCAGCATCACGGTCTTTTTCAGCTGGCGCTGCATGTCGAGAAATTCGTTCTGGATGGTTTCGCGGTTGATCGGGTCCACCGCGCCGAAGGGTTCATCCATCAGCAGCACCGGCGGATCGGCCGCCAGCGCGCGGATCACGCCGATGCGCTGTTGCTGCCCACCGGACATCTCTTTCGGGTAGCGGTGCAAAAAGCGCTTGGGATCCAGCGCCACCATGCTCATCAGCTCCTCGGCGCGATCGTGGCAGCGTTTTTTGTCCCAGCCCAGCATGCGCGGCACCACGGTGATGTTCTCCTCGATGGTCATGTTGGGGAACAGACCGATCTGCTGGATGACGTAGCCGATTTTGCGGCGCAGGCTGACGGTATCCAGCGCGCTGGTGTCTTCGCCATTGATCAGAATGGTGCCGCCGGTGGGTTCGATCAGGCGGTTGATCATCTTGAGCGTGGTGGTTTTGCCGCAGCCGGAAGGGCCGAGCAGCACGCAGATTTCGCCTTCCGGCACGTCCAGATCGATGTTGTCGACGGCGTTGAACGGCGTGCCGTTCTTCTGCATAAACTGTTTGGTCAGATTTTCCAATTTAATCATGAGCGGATCCCCTTGGGCGTAAGCGCAATTTGCAAGCGGTGCAATAACCAATCGAGGACGATCGCCAGCAGGCTGATCATCACGGCGCCGGTAATCAACTGGCGGATGTCGCTGCTGCTGATGCCGTTGAGCAGCAGCAGGCCGAGACCGCCGGCGCCGATCACCGCGGCGATCGCCATCACGCCGATATTCATCACCACGGCGGTGCGAATGCCGCCGAAAATCACCGGCAGCGCCACCGGGATCTCCACCCAGCGCAGGCGTTGCCAGAACGTCATGCCGATGCCGCGGCCGGCTTCGCGCAGCCCGCCGGGCAGGTTGTCGAGCGCGGTGTGGGTGTTGCGCACGATCGGCAGCAGCGAGTAGAGGAACACCGCGGTGATCGCCGGCACGTAGCCGATACCGTGGCCGATTAAGGAAAACAGCGGGATCATCAGCCCGAACAGGGCGATGGAGGGCACGGTGAGCACCAGCGTGGCCAGGCTCAGCACCGGCGTCGCCAGCCATTTGTGGCGGACGATCAGCACGCCGAGCGGCACGCCGATCAGGATTGCCAGGCCGACGGCGACGCCGACCAGCAGCAGGTGCTCCAGCGTCAAGCCGGCGATATAGGCCCAGTTTTGCCAGGCGTAAAGTAAGGTATTCATCATGTCTCCTAAATCAGGCCGCGCTGCTTGAGGAACGCGTCGGCGACCTGTTGCGGCGTCTGGTAGTCGATATCTACCTTGGCGTTAAGCTCGGTGATGACCTGGTTATTGAACTGTTTCGACAGCGTGTTCAGCGCCGCTTCCAGCCCCGGCGTGTTTTGCAACACGTCGGCGCGCACCACCGGCGTGACCGCATAACTCGGGAAATAGCCTTTGTCGTCTTCCAGCACCTGCAGATCGAACCCTTTCACCCGGCCGTCGGTGGTGTACACCAGCCCGGCGTCGACGAAGCCGTCGCGAATGGCGTTGTAGACCAGGCCGGGGTCCATCTGGCGGATTTGCGGGCGATCGAGCGGCATGTCGTACAGCGCCTGCATCGGCTTCAGGCCGTCCGAGCGGCCGGCGAACTCCAGATCCAGCCCCAGCAGCCAGTTGTGTTTAGGGTCGGTTTTACGCACCTGCTCCACTTTGGCCACCAGCTGCGACATCGTGCGGATCTGCTCTTTTTCCGCGCGCTGTCGCTGCATGGCGAAGGCGTAGGTGTTGTTCATGTCCGCCGGCTGCAGCCAAACCAGCCCGAGTTTGGCGTCGAGCTTTTTCACCGTGTCGTAAGTTTCCTGCGGTGTCATGCGCTTATTGATGTGGTTAAAGATGATCAGCGAGGTGCCGGTGTATTCCCAGGTCATGTCGATCTGTTTGTTGATCATCGCGTTGCGGGTGATCACCGTGGCCAGATTGGTCTTGGGTTCGACCTGAAAACCTTTGGCCCGCAGGTATTGCACGGTGATCGCCGACAGAATGCGCTGTTCGGTAAAGTTCTTGCTCGCCAGCGTGAGCGGGGCGGCCCAGACGGCCGCGCCGGTCATCAGCAAGGAGAACAGCAGCGCGTGGCGGAGGCGTTGTAACCATCGAGTCATCGCGTTTCTCCCGTCAAGATGCGGTATGAGGGCTGAGCCGGCGGCCGAGACCGGCCAGCGCCAGATCGAGCAACAGGGCGATCAGCGCGGTGGCGGCGGCGCCGAGGATCAGCGTCGGGAAGTCGTTCAGGTAGATGCCGGGGAAGATCAGCTCGCCGTAGCTGCTGGCACCGATTAAAAACGCCAGCGGCGCGGTGCCGACGTTAATCGCCATCGCGATGCGCACCCCGGCGAAGATCACCGGTAGCGCGTTAGGGAGTTCAACCTGCCGCAGTCGCTGCCCGGCGGTCATGCCAATACCGTTGGCGGCCTCGACCAGCGCCGGTGGCACCGAACGCAGGCCGGCATAGGTATTGCGCACGATGGGCAGCAGCGAGGCGAGGAACAGTGCCACCACCGCCGGCCGATCGCCGATGCCGATGATTACCATCGCCAGCGCCAGCACCGCCAGCGGCGGCAGGGTGTTGCCGACGTTGAAGATCTGCATCACGTGTTCCGCCCAGCGGCGGGCAAAGGGGCGGCTCAGCAGGATGCCGCTGGGAATGCCGACCAGCAGCGACAGCAGCATGGAGCAGGCCACCAGGAACATGTGTTGCTGGCCGAGATAGATCAAATCTTCCCGGCGCGACTTGAGGGTGTCCCAACCGATGCCGTAAACCAGCAGCGCGATGACGGCGATAAACAGCAGGCTCCCGAGGAGCAGGCGCCGGTATGGCGCTGACTTGTGCATGATGTTGCGTCCTCCGTTGCGCGGAGCGGCCGACGAGACGGCGCATTCCGCTCTGATTGTTACCCACGGCCCGGCGGGCGTGGCGGTACAAAACGGGCGTTTCGCATGAGGTTAGCGACATTGAGCGAAGGGTGCGTTCGGCACAGCGTGCTGAACGTAGGCTCAATACGTGAGTTAATCAGCATAAGATACTGATATTTAAACCCAAGAAAGCACGAAGCCCAAAGGCGTCGGCTAGGGAAGGTATAGCACCCTGTCGTTGGTCGTGCCAAGTTTTATGAACAAAATCAGGTGATTGAGTTTACGCCGATCTGCGCCTCAGCCCGCGTCAGCGCTGGGATGCATGGAAAGTGAAAAAAATCCGCCGCATAACGTTACGCCGTAACAATGAGTCGCAAATGGTGCGATTCGCCGCCGGCAAAGACAGGATGTGAGGGCGGATAGACTCGGCGCAGGCGCTTGCTGATATACTCAGAGAAAATAAAAACGCCAGGAAAGCTGCATAACGCCATGACAAATAACGTTTCACCCGCACCCATCGCCCACCGGCCGCTGATTCTGATCGCCTGTATGCTGGCGATGTTCATGTCGGCAATCGAAGCCACCATTGTCGCCACCGCCATGCCCACCATTATCGGCGATCTCGGCGGCTTCTCGCTGCTGGGGTGGGTATTCGCGGTCTATTTGCTGGCGCAGGCGATCACCATCCCCATCTACGGGCGGCTGGCGGATCTCTACGGCCGCAAGCGGGTGTTCTTCTTCGGCGCCACGCTGTTCCTGCTGGGATCGGTGCTGTGCGGCTTCGCCCCCGACATGTATTGGCTGATCGGCTTTCGTCTGCTGCAGGGGTTGGGCGCCGGCGCCATCATGCCGATCGCTTCCACCATCATTGGCGATATCTACAGCGCCACCGAGCGGCCGAAGGTGATGGGCTACCTGTCGAGCGTATGGGGCGTGTCGGCGATCATCGGTCCGCTGCTGGGCGCGTTTATCGTCCAGCATCTGCCGTGGGCGCTGGTGTTCTGGGTCAACCTGCCGATCGGCCTGCTGGCGATGTTCTTCCTCTGGCGCTATCTGCCGGCGCATCAGCAGCTGCGGCGGCACGCGCTGGATCTGGCGGGCACCGCCTGGCTGACGCTGTTCGTTTCGGCGCTGCTATTGGCGCTGTTGCAGATGGAAAGTCTGGGATGGTGGGTGGCGCCGTTGCTGGCGCTGGCGGCGGCGTCGCTGGCGCTGCTTGTCCGCCAGGAGCGGCGCGCGGTCGAACCGCTGTTCCCGCTGGCGCTGTGGCAAAGCCGGGTGATCGTCGCCGGTAACATCGGCGGGCTGGTGATCGGCGCGGCGATGATGGGCATCAGCGCCTTCCTGCCCACCTTCATTCAGGGCGTGATGGGCGGCTCGCCGCTGGAGGCGGGCACCACGCTTGCGCTGATGTCGATCGGTTGGCCGCTGGCCAGCACGCTGAGCGGCCGTTTGATGCTGATGACCTCGTATCGCGCCACGGCGCTGCTGGGGGCGCTGCTGTTGGTGGCGGGCGGCCTGATCCTGCTGATGCTGCAGCCGAACGGCGGCCTGCTGTGGGGCCGGGTAGCGGCGTTTATGGTCGGTGCCGGCATGGGGCTGTGCAACACCACATTTTTAGTGTCGGTGCAGAACGCGGCCCATTACAGCATTCGCGGCATCGCCACCGCCTGTACGGTGTTTACCCGCATGGTGGGGTCGGCCATCGGCACCGCGATTCTGGGCGCCACGCTGAACCTCAACCTGCAATGGCGTCTGCCGGAAATCGACGATCCGGTGCAGCGGCTGATGGAGCCGGCGGTGCGGCAGAGCATGGGGGGCGAGGCGCTGGCGCAGTTGACCCAGCAGGTGGCGGCTTCGCTGCATTGGGTATTTCTGGTGTCGGCGTTGGTGTCCTTGCTGGCGCTGGCGGCAGCCATGCTGATCCCGGCGCGTTGTCGGCCGCAGGGCGAAGAAGAAGAGGCTGAGCAGGCGTAAGGGATAAGGAAAGGGCGCTGCTGCAGAGCGCCCGGGATAGCCGGTGTGGCTTACTGCGTGTTGGAGGTATCCTGGCTGGTGCCGGTCTGCGCCGCGTCACCGCGATCGTCGCCGTTGCTCAGGCGGGTATAGACGATCTTCTGGGTGTCGTTTTCGCAGTGGCCGACCACTTGGCCGCCCGCTTGATCGGCCTGATCGTTGGGCACGATCTCCAGTTTAAAGCCGGACTCCGGTACGCCGTTATTGACGATTTTTTGCGAAATGTCCGCTTTCACGCTTTCGCAGGAGGCCAGGGCCGCTAACGGCGCGCCGGCCAGCAATACAGCGGTTAATATCAGCGTTTTTTTCATCACGTCATCCTTTTAGACAATGGACTTCCTGTAACAGGATAGCAGCAACGGCGGCCGGGTTTCACGCTTGCCCGCCCGCCGCAGACGGATTAAGGAATAATCCGACGCCCGGTCTGGCGATCCAGGCATTTACGGGTGTCCGGCTCCCAGTACGCGTTAACGTTGTTGCTGTCGTTGCAGCGGTCTTCGTCATCCGCCGCGCGATCGGCCTTGTCGAACTCTTTCTCGACGCGAGTGTTAACCTTGTGGCGCAGGGTTTTGGTATCATTCCACTGCTCTTTGCTCTGGCGCGCTTCTTCGGTGCTCATCGCGCCGCTGCCTTTGCCATCGACGGTGACGCAGGTGCTGCCCTGAGTGCAGGTGGCGGCCAGCGCCGGCGCCTGCCAGGCGCCCATGACGGCCAGCATGGCGACCGGCAGCATCCCGCGCAGCAGTCGTTGGGTCGAAAATGTTTTCATCGTTTCATCCTTATGAGTGAGTGCGCCTGATGATGGCGACACTGGCGTTACCTCGCCCGCAGGCGTGGTGACAAATATACCACCGCGCTCCTGGAATTCACCAGCCAAGCGCCGATTCGTTTAATTTACCGAGAGAAAACTGCGACCGATGTTAAAAACTACGCTGTTGTTTTTCGCCACTGCCCTGGCTGAAATTATCGGCTGCTTCCTGCCTTATCTCTGGCTCAAGAAACAGGGCAGCGCCTGGCTGCTGCTGCCGGCGGCATTGAGCCTGATGCTGTTTGTCTGGCTGTTGACGCTGCATCCGGCGGCCAGCGGGCGGGTCTACGCGGCCTACGGCGGCGTGTATGTGGCGACGGCGCTGCTGTGGCTGCGGGTGGTGGACGGGGTGAAGCTGTCTGCGCTGGACTGGGTGGGCGCCGGGGTGGCGCTGGTGGGCATGCTGATCATCGTTTCCGGCTGGCGCGCGGCCTGAGGAAATAGGGCGGGAGTCGCCTCCCGCCGCCAGGGATCAGGCGCCGCGGTGGATGTTAAGCCCGGCGAAGGACTGGCTGACCGGCATCATTTCCAGCGTGTTGATGTTGACGCGCGCCGGCAGGGTCGCGACCCAGAACACCGACTCGGCGATGTCTTCCGGCGTCAGCGCATCGGCGCCTTCGTAGGTTTTATTGACCTTGCCGTCATCGCCCTTGAAGCGCACGTTGGAAAACTCTGTGCCGCCCACCAGGCCCGGCTCGATATCGGTCACTCGGATACGCGTGCCGTGCAGATCGGCACGCAGGCCCAGGCTGAACTGTTTGACGAATGCCTTGGTGGCGCCGTACACGTTGCCGCCGGCGTAAGGCCAGTTGGCGGCGGTGGAGCCGATGTTGATCACATGGCCGACGTTACGCTCGACCATGGCCGGCAGCAGTGCGCGCGTCATGTTCACCAGCCCTTTGGCGTTGGTGTCAATCATGGTTTCCCAGTCATCGGCGTTGGCCTTGTGCGCCGGCTCCAGCCCCAGCGCCAGCCCGGCGTTGTTCACCAGTACGTCGATCTGACGCAGCTCGGCCGGCAGTGCCTCGATCGCCTGTTGAATGGCGGCGCGGTTGCGCACGTCGAGCCGCACGATGTGCAGCGCTTGCCCTAATTCGTCCTGCAGCTCTTCGAGACGCTCAAGGCGGCGCCCGGCGGCGATCACCTGGTGGCCTTCACGGATAAAACGGCGCGCAATGGCCTCGCCGAAACCGGAGGTGGCGCCGGTAACAAAAATAATCATGTTGCTGTTCCTCAACTGTTTTTACCCTACATACCTCTATCATTAGCACAAAGCCGCAGGCAGTGGCAGCGGTTATCACGGCGGAAAGAAAAAAAGGTCACACCGGGCCGGCGGCCCGATGCTGATTAGCGCTGAGGCGGCAGGTGGTACACCACGGCGTCATACTTGATGCGTTCGCAGCGGCCGGCCAGCACGCCGCCCAGCGACTCGACGAGGCGGCGGCTGGCGGTATTCTGTTCGGCCACCGGGTAGATAAGGTGCTGCGGCTGAAAGCGTTCGCTGACCCAGCGCGCGATGCTCTCAACGATTTCGCGGCCGTAACCCTGGCCATGCAGGCTCTCTTTGACCCAGATGCCCAGCTCCGGGGTGTGGCTGCGCAGGTTGTGTGCGCCGCCGACGCCGACGAACTCTCGGTCTTCGCGCCGGCGGGCGACGAAGATCACTTCTTCGCCTTCGCGCATCAGCGGCAGCCAGCCTTGCCAGACGTTGGCGAAATCTTCCGGTGACGCTTCCGGCTCAAAGGTCATAAAGCGCGTCAGAGTGGGGGTGATCGCCTGGTAAACATCGTCGGCGTCTGCTGCGGTAAAGGGGGCAATCAACAAACGGTCGGTGTCCACGCGGCACTGAGAAAGGTCATTATGATTCATCTTATTCCCTCGCTTTTCAGGCCAGAACGGCAAAAAATCCGCGCCCATAAATCGGGGCGGATCGTCGATACTACGCGTATTGGCGTCAGAAGCGACTTATTTTTCGCCGTTGCGGCGGCGCGGAGGAGTGGTTTTATGTGACATCGTCACGTTGATGGGAAAGGCGGCGGGCACGGTTAACCGCACCCGCCGCTGAAGATCAGAACTTCACCGAACCTTGCAGATAGATCGTGCGCGGCTGGCCGATGTACAGACCTTTGTTGTTGTCGTCATAGGCGCGGGTGAAATACTCGTGGTTGAACAGGTTTTTCACCCCGACGCCCAGATTCAGACCGGCCATTTCCGGGCCGAAATCATAGGCGGCGCGCACGCCCCACAGCATATAGCCGGGAATGCGGCCGGTGCTGCCGTCGGCGCTTTCCGCCACGGTGTTGGCGTTGTCGGCGAACTGGCTGGACTGGAACTCGCCGTTAAGATTAAACGCCCAGTTGCCCGGCGTGTAGTCCAGCCCCAGCGTGCCTTTATGCTTAGGCGAGAACGGCACCTGGTTGCCCTTGTAGCCGCCGTCTTCGCGGATGGTGGCGTTGACGTAGGCGTAGCTGGCGTAGGCGGTCAGGTCGTCCAGTTTCGGCGTCAGCTGCGACAGATCGTAACGCAGGCTGCCTTCCAGCCCGGCGTGGCGGGTTTTGCCGCGCGCGGTCACGCTGTCGGTCACCTGGTTGGAGTCGTACTGGTTGTTGAAGTTGATCAGGAATAGCCCGATCTCGCCGGTCAGCGCATCGCCGGCGTAGCGGGTGCCCAGCTCCCAGGTGCGCGCCTTCTCCGGTTCAATCTTGCCGCTGTCGACCGCTTTGCCCATCTGGCTGTACTGTACGGTGCCGAAGGAGCCTTCGGTGTTGGCGTACAGGTTCCAGTATTCGTTCAGGTGATACATCACGTTCAACGCCGGCAGCGGCGCGTTATAGCTAACGTCGAGGCGGTTGTTCTTGATGTAGTTGTTCTGATACGACTTGATGTACTCGTAGCGCATGCCCGGCGTGATAGTCCAGTCGCCGATGTCGATGCGATCGTCGATATAGAAGGCGTGCGCCTCGGTGCCGGACTGGGTGTCGCGATCGTACGGGCTGGCGGTGGACGGCAGCCTGCCGGTGCTGGCCTTGCTGGTGTAGCGTAGCTCGTGGGTGGATTCGCTGACGTAGCGGTAGCCGACGCCGACCTCATGCGCCGAATCGCCCCAGCGGAAACTCTGGCTGTAGCGCGGTTCCACGCCGCGTACCCAGTATTCGCGCGGCGACAGCGTCAGGTTTTTACCCTGATCCAGATAGCCGCTGCGCAGGGTGTAGGTGTAGAAGCTCTGCACGTCGAACTTATGCTGTTGATCCGGCTGATACTGATAGCCGAAGTTGGCCAACTGGCGGCGGCCCCAGAACTTGTCGTACGGGCGCGTCGACTGGAATGGGTTGGCGTTGTAGTCCGCCCGGCTCAGGCCGCCCGGCATGTCCGCTTCGCCTTCGTAGTATTGCAGCAGGCTGTTGAAGGTGTGCACCTCGTTCGGGGCGTAGCGGCTTTTCAGCATCACGTCGTCAATCTTGGTCGCGCTGTGCTCGCGCCAGTCGCTGCCGCGGGTGCCGGAGTAGAGCAGCGCCGCGCCGAAGCCGTTGTCGGCGGTGCCGCCGATCATCAGGTTGCCGGTGCCTTTCGGGTGATCCTGGCGCGAGGTCGGGCTGAGCTGCCCCTGCATGCCGGCCTCCATGCCGAAGGTTTTCGGGATGGCGCGGGTGACGAAGTTAACCACGCCGCCGACGCTCTGCGGCCCGTAGCGCACCGCGCCGCCGCCGCGCACCACGTCAATCGCATCCATATTGCCGAGCGAGACCGGCGCCAGCGACAGCTGCGGCTGGCCGTAAGGGGCGAAGGGCACTGGGATGCCGTCCATCAGCACGGTGGAGCGGCTGGCGAGGCGCGGATTGAGGCCGCGAATGCCGAAGTTCAGCGCCATGTCATGGCTGCCGGTGCCGTTGTTCTCCGGCGCCACTACGCCCGGCACGCGGTTCAACGCTTCACGCACGGTGGTGGTGCCGGTTTTGACGAAGTCTTCGCGGCGCACTACGTCGCGTGCACCGGGATGTTCGAACACGTCGATCTGGCGGCCTTCCGCCAACCAGTCGCCGACCACGGTGATGTCCTCTTCTTTCTGCGGCTGCGGCAGTTTGGCCAGCGTGTAGCCGTTGTTGCCGAGCGCTTTAGCCTGCAGGCCGCTGCCCGCCAGCAGGGCGTTCAGGCCGTCATCGACGCCGTAGCTGCCGCTCAGGCCCGGCGAACGTTTACCGGCGGTCAGTGCGCCGTCCACCGAGAGCGCGATGCCGGCGCGCGCGGCGAACGCATTCAGCGCGCCGTCCAGCTCACCGGCCGGAATGTGATAGGCGGCAGCGGCGCTGGCGGCGCTCGCCATCTGCGGTGCAGCGAAGACCAGGCCAATGGCCACGGCCAGCGGCGTGGCCCGTTTTCCCCAAAGCGAAGCCGGAGCGACCTTTCCCCAAGCGTTGTTCATACCTTCTCCTGAATCATTTTTTATTTATTGCTGCAGTGTTTTCCTGGGAGTCGGATGAGCGAAGCAAAAGGGACAATCAAGAATGCGATTTTTTATCATTTTTATTTAAAAAGATTCAGGCGGGGACGATTTGCAGCCAATAGCGGGTAAAGCTCTGCAGGCGCACCGGCAGGGTCTGGCTGAGCAGGGCGAGGGCGCGATCGGTATCGTTGAGCGGGAAACTGCCGCTGACGCGCAGGCCGGCGATGGCCGGATCGCAGCTCAGGTGGCCGCGCCGGTAGCGCGCCAGTTCGGCGATCACCCGGTCCAGCCGCCACTGGCTGACGCTCAACACGCCGCGCAGCCAGCCGTCCTCCGTCGTGGCCGGTTGTTTGTCGCTGAAGGCCGTGGTGCTGAAGCTGATCTGTTCTCCGGCGTTCACCCGGCGCTTTTGTTGCGCGTTTTGCGCCAGCTGCGCCTCGACCGCGTGTTCCAGCACCGTCAGGCGCGTCTCGCCGCCGCTCTCACGCACCAAAAAGCGGGTGCCGAGCGCGCGCATCGCCCCCTGCGGACTTTGTACCCACAGCGGCCGGGGATCGCGTCCGGTCACCAGGCTGATTTCTCCGGCGTGCAAGCGGATCAACCGTTGGCGATCGTCGTAATGCACGTCTACCGCGCTGGCGGTGTTCAACACCAGTTGGGTGCCGTCGCTTAACACAATGGGTTTGATTTCGCCGGTGGCGGTGCGGTAGTCGGCGCGCAGCTCCCGGCCGAGCGGCGACTGGTAGAAGAATCCGCCGCCGCCCACGCCGAGCAGCAACAGCAGACTCTTCAGCAGGGTGCGGCGATCGATCGCCGACTGGCGGTCGGCGCGATCGAGCGCACGGTAGCTGAACTTGCCCGGCACGCCCTGCAACTGACTCTGCAGCGCTTCGACGCGCTGCCAGGCCCAGCGGTGATCGTCATGCTGCTGGTGCCAGGCTTGCCATTGTTGGCGCTGGCGTTCGGTGACGTGCTCATCGCACAGCAGGGCATACCAGTGTGCGGCCATTTTCAGCGCCTGGCGCTGCTCGGGGGTGATGGCGTTGCTCATGAATAAATGTCGTTTTCGAGGCTGAACAGCAGGCAATGCTCGGTGGCCTTGGCCATGTATTTTTTAACCGAACTGACCGACACGCCAAGGCGCGCGGCGATGTCCGCATAGCCCAGACCTTCGAGCTGCAACAACAGAAAGGCCTGTTTTACCTTCGGCCCCAGGCCATCGAGCATGGCGTCGATCTGCTGCAGGCTTTCCAGCAGGCTCTGGCGCTGCTCCGGCGACGGGGCGTAGCCTTCCGGGATCAGCGCCAGCATCTCCAGATAGGCGCGTTCCAGCGTTCTGCGGCGGAACAGATCGACCATCACCCGCTTGGCGACGGTGACCAGAAAATCTTTCGGCTCGCGCAGGGTCGCCGCGGCGTCGCTTTTCAGCAGGCGCATGAAGGTGTCCTGCGCCACATCGTCCGCGTCGAACGCACAGCCCAGCCGCCTGCGCAACCATCCCTGCAACCAGGCATGATGGGTGGCGTAAAGGCGCGACAGCGCGGTGTGCGGGGCGGAAGCGGTGGCGGACATGGTTTTCGCATTGCTGGTCAAAAAGATGCGCGGATGATAATTGAGAATGGTTATCGTTTCAAGTTTGTCGGGTGGCCTGCGGAATGGGCCAGACCGCTTTGCATCGTGTTGGAATAAACGTCACGGCCGCGAAATTATCCGCTTGCCCAATAAAGGTGCAGCGGCGCGGTGTTATTTCGGCAAGCAAACGGTTGCTATTCGTCTGCCGTTGAAGACCGCCACGCGTTTTATTCTTTTTTATCGGTTGGTTTTCTTTGGTTGAATTAGTATCACTCTGTTTTTGAATAAAAATATATTTTATGACCGCCTATTGGCACACGGCTTGCTATGCTTAATCCGGTCTTTATGTTTGGGTAAAAAAGGCCTTGTTTCATCATCGCAAGTTATTATGCGGGTGAGCTTGGCCGGCCGTCACAAGGAAGAAAATAATGGCACTGCAATTCACCACGGCTATTCGTGGCAATTTTTTTGATATCGCCGCCTGTGTGGAGGCGCCGCAACAGCTCGAGGAACGCCTGCGGCATGTTCCCGACGGTTTGCTGCTGCTGAACGACGGCGTCATCGTCTGGTTCGGCAGCTGGCAGCAGGGCGAGGCGCTGCTGCCACCGGGCTTCGCGGTCACGGAGTATCGCGACAAACCGATCGTACCGGGGTTTATCGATACCCATATCCACTATCCGCAAACCGAAATGATTGGCGCCTATGGCGATCAACTGCTGGACTGGTTAAACAATTATACCTTCCCGACCGAAAGCCGTTACGGCTGCGAGCAGCACGCCGATGCGATGTCGGCCTTCTTTCTGCGGGAGTTGTTGAGCAACGGCACTACCACCGCGCTGGTGTTCGGCACCGTGCATCCGCAGTCGGTCGATACGCTGTTCAGCCAGGCGGCAGCGCTGAACATGCGCCTGATCGCCGGTAAGGTGATGATGGATCGCCATGCGCCGGAGGCGCTGCTGGAAACGCCGGAGCAGAGTTACCGCCAAACGCGTGAACTGATCGAACGCTGGCACGGCAAAGGCCGCCTCGGTTACGCCATTACGCCGCGCTTTGCGCCCACCAGTACGCCGGCGTTGCTGGCGCAGGTGCAGCGGCTGCGCGAAGAATTCCCCGACGTTTGGCTGCAGACGCACCTGAGCGAGAATCCGCAGGAAGTGGCCTGGGTAAAAGCGCTGTTCCCGCAGAGCCAAAGCTATCTGGACGTTTACCACCGCTACGGCATGACCGGCAGCAAAAGCGTGTTCGCCCACTGCCTGCACCTGGAGGAGCAGGAGTGGGACTGCCTGTGCGAGACCCGCTCGGCAATCGCCTTTTGCCCCACCTCCAACCTGTTTCTCGGCAGCGGGCTGTTTGACCTGCAGCAGGCCTGGCGCAAGCGGGTGAAGCTCGGTATCGGCACCGACGTAGGGGCCGGCACCACCTTCAATATGCTACGCACGCTGGGTGAGGCGTACAAGGTCGGCCAACTGCAGCATTACCGGCTCGCCGCCGTAGAAGCGTTCTATCACGCCACCCTGGGCGGTGCCCGCGCGCTGTCGCTGGACGACAAAATCGGCAACTTCAACGTCGGCAAAGAGGCGGATTTCGTGGTGCTCGATCCGGCGGTCACGCCGCTGCAGCAGTTGCGCTACGCCAACAGCGCCACGTCGGCGGAGCAAGGGTTCGTGCTGATGACCCTGGGAGACGATCGCAACATTTATCGCACCTATGTGAATGGTAAGGTGGTTTATGAGGCGTCGCGCTGACACAGCCGCGCCTGCAGCCAAACGCTGAGCGGTGCGACGGCGACGGCACTCAGCGCGCACAGCCATAACAGACGTTGCAAACTGAGCGGGGTGAGGCCGCCGCTCAGCAGCGTGGAGGAGAGCAAGAAGGCCACCGTGGCGCTCAGGTGTATCAGGGCGGTTTGCAGTACGCCGAAGGCGGCGCGTTGCCGATTGTCCGGCCAGCGCATGCTCAGGGAAGAGATCGCCACCAGCCGCGCATAGGCCGCCGCGAGAAACGCGACCATGAACAGTTCACCGCGATCGCCACCGCGCGCCGCCAGCCACAGGCTGCCCAGCAGCAACAGCGTGGCGCCCACCGTCAGCGTCACGGCACCAAAGCGTTGCAGCCAGCGGCCTGCCAGCACGGTCGCCAGATAACCGGCCACGCCGCCGATGAAAAATAGCCAGGACAAATGCGCGTCTACCACCTGTAACCGCTGGGTGAGCAGCGGCGCCAGCACCGGGATCAGCAGCATTGGGCTGAACTGCGTCAGGCCGGCGGCGGCGAACGGCAACAACCGGCGATCGAGCGTGACGGGCGCGGCAGCCTGTGGCTGCGGCGCATCCCTGGGAACGAACAGCGCCACCAACACCGCCGCCAGCAGACATAGCCCGCCGATAGCCGCCAGCGCAACGCGCCAGCTTGCCACTTCGCACAGGTACAGCATGCCCGGCATGCCGACAATGCTCACCAGCGAAAAAGACGCGATCACCGTCGCCAGCATTCTGCCGTGCAGCGCGGCCGGCGCGGCGTTGAGCAGCAAGCCGATCCCGACGCCCATCGTGGTGCCGCCCAACAGCCCGGCCAGCAGCCGCAGCGCTAACAGCCAGTAAAACTGCTGGGTTGTGGCGATCAATAAGGTGGTCACACCCAGTAGCGTGACATTGAGCATCAGAAAGCGCTGCTTCTCAACGCCGCCGATCCAGAAAAATGCGCCGATGCCGGAAATCACCGCCGCCAGCGTATAGGCCGCGCTGACATAGCCGGCGTAGCTGACGGGCACGGAAAAGTCGGCGGCCATGTAGAGGAATATCGGGTTGAATACCATGTATTCCAGTGCGTTGGTGAACTGAATAAAGGCGATGACCAGCGCTATCGCCGTCAGCTTTCTCGTGGGTGTCATAAGCATCTATCGGTTGCAGAGTCAGGCCGGCAGTGTAGCGCTTGGCGTTGATCGGGATTAGATGGTAGAAATGGCATGGTTTGTTATCAAATCAGGGATAATCATGCGCGATAAATTGGATTTAAACCTGTTACGCATCTTCGTGGCGGTGGTGGAGCAAGGCAGCTTCGTCGGGGCGGCGCGGGCGCTGGCGATGCCGACCTCCAACGTCAGCCGCTATATCTCTCAGCTGGAGCGCCAGCTCGAGCAGCGATTGCTCGAACGCAGCACTCGCTCGATGCGGCTGACGCCGAACGGCCAGCTGTTGCATGAACGCACCCAGCCGCTGCTGGCGTCGCTGGAACACACCGCGCAAACCCTCAGCGAACGGCAGCAACAGCTGCGTGGGCCGCTGCGCCTGTGCGTGCCCAATGAAGTGGGGCCATACCTGTTGGGCGAGCCGCTGGCGGCGTTCGCCCTGCAGCATCCGCAGATCGAAATCAGCTGCGTGACCAACCTGGCGGGTATGACGTCGCTGCTCGACGATGTCGATCTGGCGGTGATGATCAGCCGGGGCATGCTGGACGACAGCGACTATGTCGCGCAGCCGCTGGCGTCTTTCCCCTGCATCGTGGTGGCCGCTCCGGCGTTGCTGGCGCAGTGGTCGCCGTCATCGGAGATTGAACAATTCACGCAATTGCCCTGCATCAGCACGGTGGATGCGCTGAAGGGCATGCCGTGGCAGTTCGTCCGCCCGGACGGAACCTTCGTTACCGTCCCGGTCAATGCGCGCTATCGCGTCAATAGCGGGGAGATGGCGCTGAAGGCGGCCTTGGCCGGCGTGGGGTTCGCCATGCTCTCTGAGCTCGGCTGCCGGCCGTTTCTGGCCGATGGCCGTTTGGTTGAGGTGCCGCTGGCACTGCCGCCGGCGCCGCTGCAGCTGTATGCCGTTTACCCCGGTCGCCGCTATCTGCCGGCCAAAACGCGCGCGCTGCTGACCTTTCTGATACAGCAGGTCGGCGAGGCGGCTCACGTCTAATCACTTGTTTTTGCTCAAACTGCCCTAAGCTAGGAGGTGACTCAGAGGGAGCCATTCCCCGAGACCTTATTCCGTGAACATGGAGGCGTTTCGATTTGATACGTTTATCCACATTGCTGCTCGATCCGGCGGTCACGCCGCTGCCTATTACATATGGCGAGAGATAGAATGAATAGAGTTATTTGATTAGGAGGCTCTTTATTGGTTTTTTATCGATATGCATAGTGATATACGGCTATGTGGCTGGGTAAGTGCGTAAAAAAAATTGCATTTCTTCGGAACGCCCGATATCATAATGAGAATAATTATCTTTACGATATCGCTAATTAAAAACAACAGATCTGTTTTAATCTCTGCTGCTGTTTTTCGATATGCTTCCGCATTTTACGAGCCAAGGCTGGCTTGAATTTTATTTCTGGAAAGGGATGTCATGCGTGATTTGTTTCGACAGGAAGCCACGGATCATCAGCGGGCGAAATGGGCGGGTAAGGCTTTATTGATAAACGGCTTGCCTGCCTGGTGCTTTGGTCTTTTATCGTTTTTATTTATTCTTTTTTTCCTCTCTTTTCTTATATTCAGTCATTATACACGCCGCATTAATGTTTATGGTGAAATCACCACCTTCCCCCGCTCAGTCAACGTGTTTGCGCCCCAACAGGGTTTTATCTCGGAACGCTTCGTCGAAGTGGGGGATGTGGTTAAAAAAGGCCAGCGTCTTTATCAGATTGATGTCAGCCGAGTGACGGATAACGGGAAAGTGAGCGCCAATACGCGCCTGGCGCTTGAAAACCAGTTAAAACATGTCGACAGCATCATTCTTAAGTTGCAAGACAACAAGCGTATGACGCTGGAAAATCTACGCGCGCAAAAAAAACAGTATGAATTGGCGCATATGCAGTCCAAACAGCTGTTGGATAATGCACGAGAGGGGGTGGCATTTGCTCAGGACAACATGCGTTCCTATAAGGAATATCAGCAACGCGGTCTGATTACCAAGGATCAGCTTAGCGGGCAAACCTATTCATTTTATCAACAACAAAGTCTGTTCCAAAACCTGCATAGTCAACACATTCAAGAGTCGTTGCAAATTACGAATTTGGAAAGTGACATCGTTACGCGCGCGGCAGATTTCGATAACCAAATTTCGCAGTACCAGTTTCAGCGCAATGATTTGCAACGGCAGTTAGCGGAAGCCGATGCCAGCGGCGCATTGATCGTGAACGCCCCAAGCGATGGCCGCATTGAGTCTCTCAGCGTTACGCCGGGTCAGATGGTCAATAGCGGTGACAGCTTGGTACAGATTATTCCACGTAATGGCGCGATTTATCAGCTAGTTTTATGGTTGCCGAACACCAGTGTGCCTTATGTTTCAGCGGGGGACGGCATTAACATTCGCTATGACGCTTTCCCTTATGAGAAGTTCGGTCAGTTTCCCGGCAGAATAGAAAGCATCGCTTATGTACCGGCCTCCATTCAAGAAATGTCAACTTACAGCAGTTCTCCCGTGCATCAACCCAGCGCGCAAACGGCATCTTTTTACAAGGTGACCGTTTCCCTGGATAAAACGCATGTCAGTTACCAGGGCAAAGCGTTGCAGCTCACTAACGGCATGCGGGCTCAATCCACGCTGTTTCTGGAAGAAAGGCCTCTATATCAATGGATGTTCTCACCTTTCTACGATATGAAAAACAGCCTGATGGGGCCAATCAATGACTGAATCTTATTTAGACGTGCTAAAGGGCAAACTCAATTTGTCGCTGCGCCGCAAAGTGCCGCAGATCCTGCAAACTGAAGCCTCGGAATGCGGGCTGGCCAGTTTAGCGATGGTATGCCATTACCATGGTTTGCAAATCGATCTGTTTAATCTGCGCAGCCGCTACGGCTTTTCTTCACGCGGGGCGACGCTCTCCGCGTTGATTGACATCGCGAGCGCCCTGAAGCTGCAATCCAGAGCGTTATCGCTGAATATCGATGAGCTCAAAGCGTTGAAAATGCCCTGTATTCTGCATTGGGACATGAAGCATTTCGTGGTGCTTGTCAGTGTCAGCCGAGGGCGGGCGGTGATCCATGATCCTGCCTTTGGCCGTAAAGTGCTGGAGTTGCATGAACTGTCGCGGCATTTTACCGGCGTAGCGCTTGAGCTATGGCCAGACAGTGAATTTCAGCCGATCAAACAGCAAAGCAGATTGCGCTTTCGTAAGCTGATGAGCAATGTGCGCGGCCTTAAGGGAGCCTTGCTAAAGATCTTCTGTCTGTCGATCGTGATTGAAGCGGTTAATCTGCTGTTGCCCGTTGGTACGCAGTTGGTCATGGACCATGTGATTTTGGCCGGCGATCATGATCTTTTAGCGCTGATATGTATAGGATTGCTGTTCTTTATTTTATTCCGCACCGGCGTATCCATGTTGCGCTCGTGGATCTCTATCGTCATGGGCGCGTTGATAGACGTGCAATGGAAGGCGGGAGTGTTTGATCATCTGATGAAATTGCCGCTTTCCTTCTTTGAGAAGCGCAAGTTGGGTGATATTCAATCCCGTTTCGGCTCATTGGATACGATAAGAGCGACTTTCACTACCAGCATCGTCAGCAGCATTATTGATGGCATCATGTCTGTCGGGGTATTTGTCATGATGCTGCTCTATGGCGGCTGGTTAGTTTGGGTGGTGCTCGGCTTTACGGCGATATACGTCATTCTCAGGCTGTCGACTTATCAACATTATCGGCAGCTGTCGGAAGAGCAGTTGGTGAAGGGCGCGCGGGCCGGGTCTCATTTCATGGAGACGTTATATAGCATCAGTACGTTAAAGGCGTTGGGGTTATCTGAAACCCGTTCACAGTATTGGCTGAATCTAAACGTAGAAACGATCAATGCGGGTATCAAACTGACCAAGTTAAACATGATGTTTGGCGGTTTGGGGGCGTTTATTGCCACCTGCGATCAGGTGATCATCCTTTGGCTCGGCGCGGCATTGGTCATAGACAATCAAATGACGATCGGCATGTTTATCGCGTTTAACGCCTACCGTGGGCAGTTCTCGGAGCGTGCCAGCAGCTTGATCGACATGATGCTTCAGCTGCGAATGTTAAGCTTGCACAATGAAAGGGTGGCGGACATTGTGCTTTCGTCACCGGAACCGCAAATGCCCGCGCGTCAGCTCTTCACAAAAGGCAACGCCGCAGAGCTTCAGGTGCGGAATCTGCGCTACCAGTATGATCGTTTGGCGAAACCCATTATCACGGATTTGAATCTCAGCATTGCCGCGGGAGAAAGCGTGGCGATTGTCGGCCCCTCCGGCGTGGGTAAAACCACATTGATGAAGTTAATGTGTGGGTTGCTGTCGCCGGATGAAGGGGCCGTGCTGGTCGATGGTATGGATATCAGCAACATTGGCGTTAATAATTATCGCCAATGTATCGCTTGCGTGCTGCAAGATGACAAGCTGCTGGCGGGATCTATCGCTGAAAATATTTCAGGATTTGACGCCGAAATGGATCTGAAACGTATTGAGGCGTGCGCACGGCGTTGCAATATGCATGATGATATTCAAAACATGCCGATGGGCTACGAAACATTGATCGGCGAATTGGGGGGAAGCCTTTCTGGCGGACAGAAACAGCGTTTATTGATAGCCCGTGCGCTCTATCGTCGCCCCAGCATTCTGTTTATGGACGAAGCGACCAGCCACCTGGATCTCGATAATGAAACACATATTAACCGCGCTATTTCACAACTGAACATTACCCGCGTGATTATTGCGCACCGTCCATCGACGATTGCCTCTGCGGATAGAGTCATTCAACTCGGGTAACGTCAGCTTCGCTTCACCTGGCTTCTTCATCTCGACATTTTCGCTACGCCAACCGCGCTGCTCACCCTGTGGTGGGCCCATGACAAAAAGGGTTATCATAACGATAACCCTGGCATGAAATGACGCTTTAGGCGCTGAAGCCAACGTTAACCGGGGAGGTCAGCCGTGTGGCTGGCAGGGCCCCGATCAGTTCGAATCGGTATTGTTGTTGTTCCCCCACATGGTACCGCCGCCGTTGCTCCCGCCCCAGGGAATGCCTGATGGGCCAACAGAGCCGGGGGCACGATCGCCGGTGACATAGTTACCGACAGCACCGCCGACAATGGTGCCGACAACGCCGCCCGCCACGCCACCGATAGAGCCGATGCCACCGCCGATCGCTGCGCCGACCGTTTCCGCGGAAACCGTCAATGTACCGCTGCGATCTCCTGCACCGGAAATGATTGAACATTCTTCAGAGGTAAGATTGCGCATATTTGCTCCTTAATCATTAAATTTTAAAATAAGCCACGTTTATCATGCCGAGCGTTGCCCGCGATCGCTATTGAGCAATTTATGCGTGCCGATAACGGCAACGGCGATAAGGGCGTATTTCAAGAAGCGATTGAGGGTGAAATAATCCGCAATCGTGCCAGCAACAAGCCCAATTAAAATGGCGAACAATACAATAAGTGACTTTTTCATATGATGAACACGAATCTTCCTGTATTAGTTACTGTCGGCAGGATTGTTCGTCGATGTTTGTTTATTGCCACCCAACATGGATTCCACCATTTTGCCTGCGGTATAGGCGGCACCACCGATAACGGCACCGGCAACAGCGCCTGGGCCGGCACCGACACCGCCAGCCATGGCGCCGGTCATCGCGCCACCAACCGCGCCGGCCGCGACGGCCCCGCCCAGTTCCGCATAGCTGAAATCCCCAGCGGCTGCGATAAAGTTCACTTCATTAATCGTAAGTTCTCTCATAACGACTTCCTTATATTATTGGTTTTTGGTTTTTGCAGTTTTCCGATACCAGAAAAATGCCACTAGCAAGGTTGAAAAGATAAAGGATTGAATGATTGTGCTGGTAAACCTCCTGTCTTCGGAAAAAAATAACGAATAAAAAATATCCATGAATGTGTAGTAAAAGCAGAACAAAAAAATCCAACTGCTGGGTAATTTCATCAGTGCCTCGATAGGTTTGATTGGCCAGGGGTATCTTCTCGCGTTATTCCAATGATGTGGACAACGCGCGCAGCATCCGCGTCAGCGCTCGAAGAAGTTGAGCGTTGTTTAAAATGCTGTAATGCGTTTCTGCACAATAATTGAGTTGAACGTCATGAGAGGATTGCCTCTCCCAGCGTTGTGCAAGATTGGGGTGTTTACGCTGACGTTGCTGGCTGAGCCAAAGCGTCAGCGGTATCGCTATCTGTGGCAGAGGGCCGGCGTTATTCGTCAGATCAAAGGATTTTTTCAGCGCCCAACAAAAGGCTTCGGCATGTTCCAGCGTGATCTTCTCCGCAAGCACGCTCTGATTCAGCGCATAGTGCATTTTTATCTCGTTGGCGAAGCTGTCTATCGCGTTCGTTTCTTGATGCCGACACAAATGGCGCGCAATACCGAGAGAGTCGAACAGGCTGAGGTAACTTTGCGCCACGCTGAAACCTCGATTCACTGAGGGGTGCTGGGTGGGCAAACCGCTGTCGACAAGCACCGCATGCGCAAAGGGCGCGCCTTGTTCCGTAGCCTGCGCCGCCATATGGACAGCTAATTGGCCGCCCAATGACCAGCCGGCGATAACGGCAGTGTCGCGTTTGGCACGCGGTATGGCCGCCAAATGGGAGGCGGCCAATCGCTGCAGGGTGAGTGTGTCGTCTGCGCCTGGCGCGGCCAACCCCGGGCTGGCGATGGTGATGATGTTGGCGCAGGCGTAAAGTTGTTTTGTCCACTTTGCATATTGATGTACCTGGCCACCGGCACCATGCACCAAATACAAGGTGGGCAGAGAGGGGCGATCGGCTGCGCCGGACAACATCGATAACGGCAGGGGCGCGTTATCGCGCAGACGCTCGGCAAGTTTATCGAGCTGTGAGTAGCCAAGGATTTCCGCCAGGGTTAATTCCACATTAAGGGCGCGCTTGATGTTACCCAAAAACGTAATGCCGGAAAGCGAGCTGCCGCCATTGCTGAAGAAGCTGGCATAGGGGTCGATCTTGTCTGGAGCACAGCCTAACGTATCCGCCAACAACTCACGTAGCAGCATGAGTTCCGCGGACGCGGCGGGAACAGCATCGCTGGCCTGGCTCCGTTCGGTGCCTGGCGATAGCAAGGTGCGATCCAATTTGCCGTTGCGTGAAAGCGGGAAACGTTCAATAAGATGATAGTGGGATGGCGCCATATACGCGGGCAATGCGGCCGTAACCTGCTCGCGTATTCTTTGCTCCGCCTGGACGCTGGCTTTCCCCGCCTCGGTCAATGTGATATAGGCTTCCAGATACGGTGTGCCGTTCCTGGTTTCATCGCGACAGACGACGCACGCTTCAGCGACCAGTTCGCTGCTTTTGAGCGCGAATTCGACGTCACCCAATTCGACGCGAAAACCCTGCAGTTTCACCTGTTGGTCTTCGCGGCCGAGGAATTCGATGTAACCGCTGCGATGCCAACGGCCACGATCGCCGGTGCGGTACACGCGTTCTCCGGTGGTTGGGAGAAGAACAAAGCTGCCGGCGGTGGTTTGCCTATCGCGCCAATACTCGCGGGCAACGCCAACGCCACCGATATAAATGTCGCCGGTAACGCCGAAACCGCACGGCTCGAGTTTTTCATTTAACACCCACATGCTTTGATTCGGCAATGCGGTTCCATAGGGGATGGCGTTTCTGTAGTGCGTATCTCGTGTAAGTGGATGATAAATTGACCATATTGCCCCTTCGGTGGCACCGCCAAGGCTGGTGATGGTGGCGTTGGGGCAAAGCCGATGTGCTTCGGCGATCAGCCGCGGAGAGATACGATCGCCGCTCAGCCAGATATGCCGCAGTTGAGGCAGCGACAGGATGTTTTCTTGTGCGCAGTATTGCACCAGCATTTGCAAGATGGCGGGAACCGAGTTCCAGATGCTGATTTTCCGCTGGCGTATCGCATGTAGCCATGCTGACGGCTCTTTAGCGTCGTGCGGCGATAACACGGTTACCGATGCGCCGGCTAGCCAACTGCCGAACAGGTCATAGACCGATAAATCGAAGGCCAGGTCGGCGAGCGCCAATACGTTGTCACGATGTGAAACGTTAAACAGTTGATTCATGGTCAGCAAGGTATTGGTGACGGCGCCGTGTTCCATCGCCACGCCTTTTGGCGTGCCTGTCGTCCCCGATGTATAAATGACATAGGCGAGTGCTTCCGCTTCGCCTGATGGGAAGGTTGCTGTGCCTGTGGCAGGGGGAGAAAACAGCGCCTCCAGATCCTGAACGCGGGTTGTCTGCGGATAGCGGGCGCGATGGTGAGCCCGATTGCTCAAAACCCAGACGCAACCCGATATTCGCATAATGGCCGCTACGCGGGCATCCGGTAATCCTTCGGCCAACGGCAAGTAGGCGCGTCCGGCGAGGATCACGCCGAGCGCCGCAATAGCTTGATGAGCGCCGCGTGGAAGATCGATGGCGATGAGCGCGCCTGGAGCGGTATGGGCGTTCAGCCAATGCGCCACGAGGCCGGCGTGCCGCAATAGCCGATCGTAATGCCACACCTGATCTCCCTCGAACAACGCCGGGCGATCCCCATGCTGGTGGGCAGCGCGTAACAGCCGATCGGAAAGAGGTTGCCGCAAGCATACCGGCATCGCCTGCCCGACGGAGAGCTGCCGCAATTGCCGGTTATCGGCCATTGGCGCCAGCGAATAGTGGTCGACGGCCCGCGAAGGATCGCAGGCAATTTGCTGCAACAGCAATGCGTAAGCTTGCGCCAATCCGTTAATACGCTCCGGCGTAAACAGCTTGGCGTTGTATTGCCACTCCAACTGAATGCCCTCTGCGCCAGAAATTACTTCCAGAACCAGATCAAACTTGGGCGGCGCATAGCGTCTTGGCAGGGTGTTAACCTGCGCACTGCCAAGATTTAGCTCGTTGCTTTTGCGATGTTGGCAGACGAACATGATTTGAAAAATGGGGTGGAACTTGCCGCGCGTGGGCTTGAGTTGTTCAACCAGGTAAGAGAAGGGCAATCCCTGATGTTTGAAAGCGCGCGCAAATTTATTGGCGTTCTTTTGCAGCAGCGCGGTGAAACTGTCGTCGCCAGTGATGATAAATTGGTGAGCGATCGTGTTGACGAAGCTGCCAACGGCGTCGTTTAACGTCGGCTCGTTCCTGTTGGCGATCGGGCTACCGATGACCACGCGATCCGTCGCCGATTCTCTGGCAATCAGTAACGCGAAGGCGGAGTGCAACAGCGTAAACAGTGTCGTACCGTTATGTTTGGCTAACTGGGCCAGGGCCGGCTGCAGTTCGTTCGTCAGCGATGTTCTGACGATATTCTGTGTTTTGCCTGCCGCGGTGATGGCGATATCGTATTCAAGCGCGTGTTTTTCCGGCGCACCATCCAGTTCATCGCGCCAAAACGCCATGCTGTCATCGACATTGGCGACGGCGAGGAAAGGGTCTTCAAGATAGCGGAAAAACGCCTGACCGTTGTCATAATGCCAATGCTCTTCGTACGCTTGATAGTCACGGCTCAGTTCATCCACCAGCAAATTGGCCGTCCAGCCGTCGACCACGCAATGGTGGAAGGTCAAGAACAGATAGTGGTGCTGCGCGCTCTTTCTCAAGATCCGGCAGCGCAGGGGATACTCAGCCGCGAGGTCAAACGGAATCGTACACTGGGCGTTAAGCGCCGCCAGCATATTTTCTTGCTGCTCTTCACTGTTCAGCCTGCTGATGTCCTCGAGGCTGTGTTCGAAAATGGTTTCATCAGGATGCACGATGTCAACGGTGATGGCTTCACCGTCTAGCCGGTAGCGGCCGCAAAGCGCACCGTGCCGCTTGAGCAGTTTTTTCAACGCGGCGAGCAAACGCTCGGGTTCAAAGGGCCCCAGGATCTCTTTAGCGATCGGAATGTTATACAGCGGGCTGTTCTTGGTGAAGTTTTCATACAGCCACAGGTATTGGCCCGCGTAGTGATTGACGGTGTAACAAGGCTTCTCGCCGGTGTGCCGCTCTGAATTGTCTGGCGTACAGACAGATAAAAATGCGGTAATGTCTTCCTGCACCGCACTGAGTGCGGCGGCGTCAACATGCTCGATGGTTTGGCGTCGAGGCGACAGCTCGCCGAATTTTGCTCCCTGTTTCGCCATTTCCATCAGATTGATCAAGCCGATGACGCTCATCAGTGCGCTCCTTCCATGTTGACGTCGATAGTTTTCGCTGTTCGACCGCTTTTATTCGGGCGTTTGCCGCTGTGGGCGGAAATCAAATTCAGCCAATGCGCTAAGCTACACAACTGCACTCCCGGGTTTCTCCGCTGCGCCATTGTGAAGGCGGCGCGATGGTCGATATTCTCGCCATCATCGAAACCGAAGATCCTCAGTACGCAGCCGTTCAATCGCTCATTGGCCGTATCGAACCGAATGTGCGGGAAATAACCCAGCCGCGCAGAGAGGGCTATCAACTCTGTAACACCGGCGTCGACGGCTTGGCGGCGCGCATCGACTTTATGCAGCAACAGTAGTCGCTCATGCCGGAAATCGCGTAGCAGGCCTTGCGTGAGTTTGGCTCCGCCGGCCGTATCATGCATAAAGATCATGTGGTTAACTCGGCCGGGCAGGGTGTGCAGCAGGGCCGAAAGTGCATCGAGCCAACTGGCATATTGAGTGGCTTCGTTCGGTACGTTGAATATGGCCGCGTTCAGCGACCATTCAGCAGGCAACGGCAGCGCCTGCGGTGACAGAATGTCCACACCGCGTTTGTCGGCGAGGGCGGCCAATAAAAGCCGTTCATCTGTGCCTTCGGGAGATTGAATAAACAGCCTGCTGCTGGTCGGCGCCTCGGTTGATAGACAGCGGCCGATAGCGCAACGGATGTCCAGATGCTGCGGATCCAGACCATAGCGTGCATGGGCCAACTGCGTCAGGTGTCGGCAGAAATCGGCGAGTCTTGGATGTTCAAGAATGTCGCTCAGGTTCAGATCCAACCGACAGTGGGCGTTAAGCACGTTAATGATTTTTATGGCCTGCAGGGACTCGCCGCCGAGCGTGAAGAAGTCACCATCGTCACTGCCCAGCGTCGCCAGCCAAACTTCATGCACCAGGGTGTTGAATGTCGTCGAACGCAACTCCCGTGTGGGTTCAGGCATCCGGGATTGTCTCTCCAGGGTGCGATAATCAATCTTGCCGTTAGCCAGTTTGACCAGCGGCGTTGGATGATGCACGAAGCGCTGAGGAATATGGGCATTGGGCAGTTCGCCGTACAGTGTGCGGCGCATTGCCTCACTGAGCGGCTGCCGGCTGTGATAATGCGCGTACAGTTCCGTTCCCGCGTCGCCGCTTTTGGCCAGTACGGCAATCTCGACAATGGAGGGCAAGCGGGCCAGACAGCTTTCTATCTCACCCATATTGACGCGCTGCCCGGCGATTTTCGCTTCACGAATTTTGCGGCCAAGGAACACCAACTGCCCATCTTGGCGCTGGCAGGCGATATCGCCGGTACGAAAGGCGGGCATGAGATGGCCGTTGGCCTCAAGGGTGACGAACTTTTCCGCGCTCAGCGTTGGCTGATGCCAATATCCCAGGCCGACGGTCGCTCCGGCTATCAGTAATTCGCCGCTGCAGCCGAGCGGCAACGGCCTGAGATCCTCGCCGACGATCGCCGTGTATATACCATCCAGCGGTGTGCCTATCGTCACGGCGGCGCCATCGTTTTTGATTTCTGCGGCCGTCGCCACCACGGTTGTTTCGGTTGGGCCGTAGGAGTTGAATAACTTCCTGCCTTTGGGGTAGTGCGCGAACCAGCGTTCTTTGGCTCGCGGTGAAAGGCTTTCGCCGCCGATGATAACGGTAGTGACGGCCGGCGGTAGCGTCTGTTCACCGCCGGAGGCGAACAGCATTTCATTAAAGTAGGCGGTCGGCAGATCCAACAGGCTGATTTGATGATCGTCGCAGAATGTGAAGAAAGCGGCAAAGCTTTGCTTGACGGTCTCGGGGGCGATACACAGGTGGGCGCCGGCCCCCAGCGTCATGAAAATTTCTTCGATGCAGGCATCGAAATGCAAGGGCGCAAATTGCAACACGCGTTCGTGCGGTTGAATGCCATAGCAGTTTATCGCCGCATCGACAAAAACGTTGAGAGCATGTCGGGCGCCTATCACGCCTTTAGGCATTCCCGTCGAACCGGAGGTAAACATGATATAGCTGGTACCGACCGGGAACGCCGGCGCCTCAGTCGATGTTTGCCGGCGAAACACGGTGAAGTGTGCGAAATCCGTCGGCATATTGAGTGTCGATGCGCGCCAATGCGCCAATGCGCCAGGCTCGGAATGAACGGAGGGACGCGTGCGATCGGTAATCAGGATAGCGTCGCTAAACTGTTCAAGCAGTTGACGGTAAGCCGCTCCATCCCCTTTGGCATTCAGGTTGACGAAGGGCATTTTCAATTGCAACGCAGCAAGCATGCAGATGATGGCCTCCGGCCCTTGCGGCAAGTCGAGCAACAGTACGGTATGTGCGGCGCGAACGGGAGCCAGGACATCGGCCAGCGCACGCCACTGCTGCTGCAAAACGGCATAAGACAGCGTTCTGAGCGATGACGAAGCGTGTTCAGGCGTGAGGATCGCCGTGCGTTGCGGCGCTTGAACGACGGCACGATCGATACGCTGCATGATATCGACCACGTTGTCGTTGGCTGTTTTACCCAGCAGCGAGAGCGGGAAACGTTGTCGCAATGCCGCGACGGAAAGATTTTCCGGATCGTCGTACAGCAAGGTGCACAAGGTCTGTATCCCCTGGCTGTGCCGCACCAGACTGGCCGCATCGTAAAGCCCTGAGTCAGCATCGATCTCCAGCCGCAGCGTTTGGTTATCGAGATCGGGACGCATGTTGAAGACCAGATCCTGCGCGCCTCCTGAGCGTAAGTTACGGATTTCACTACGCTGAGCGGGAGAGAATGAGGCTGCCGCTTCAAAGGGAATGATATTGACCACGATGTTGAACAACGGCGAGCGGCTGGCGACGCTCCTCAGACTTTTTATCTCTTCGTAACGAAACGCTTGATGTTTCTTGAGTTGCTTGAGCGCGTGTTCAATGGTTTGCGCCAACTGTCGGCATGAAGCGGTGTCCTCAATATCGAGAGTCAAAGGAACAACGTTGGTCTTGCAGGTTAGCGCCTGCCTCGACAGGGCGTCTGTTCGCGCCATCATAGGGACGCCGATCGTTTGCTGCTTCTCGCCGGTACATAGGTACAAATACGCCATCACCGCTACAAAAGTGCGCGCCAGCCAGGAAGGATGTTCGGTTTGCAGCGCAAGGCGCTCGGCAGGATAGGGCAACGACGTCACATGGCGGATGGTCTGTCCCGAGGGAATATTGGCGCAGGCTAATGTCATCGGGTCTGGCAGTGAGGCGCTGGCCGCTTGCCAAAAATGTCGGTCTGCTTGATAGGCGGCTGACTGTTTATACTCAGATTCAGCCCTGAGCAAGGCATCGATCGCCGGTACGTCTTGCGGTTGTTGTGTCTGGTCTCGGTAGGCCTGCGCCACTTGATGGATCAGCAAATAAGTGCCGTAACCATCAAGCAGCAGATGGTGGCTGCAGAAATACCACAGAAAGCGTTTCTCACCCAGCCTGATGATTTTTTGTCTGAATAACGGCGCCGCGTTCAGCGAGAAGGGGCGCTTAGCATCCGCTTCCATTAATTCGATAGCGGTGGCCATATCGTTGGCGCTCTGCGAAAGATCTACCCATTCCACTGAGATATTGGCGGTGACGGAATATTGATAAGGCGTGCCGTTATTCTCATCAAACAGAACGTGCAGCGTAGGGGTTTGGCTGATGACACGATGAATAGCACGTTTCATTCTTGCGATATCGAGAGTGTGATTTATTTCGACATATTCCGCGATATTATAGCTCGATTTATCATCGCCGATCTTGGTGCCATAGTAAAATCCTGCCTGTGAATCCAGTAATTGATGTTTGCTCATTGCCTCATCCCTGACAATTATTTTTCTTTATTTTTTACAGTCATCAGTCTGCCCGTTCGGCGGGAGCGCCACACAACCGTGCGGCGTTCTACGATGGGGTGAACTCTTTTAAGGTGTTCCAAACATAAATGCGCGCTGCCTGGCTTGCAGCAAAAATCTAAAATACACAGCGTACCGCCCTCATCCCATTCTGAGTTATGGAGAAGAAACTGCGGATCGTTAATAAATCGACTCAGCGTCTCATCTTTCAGGTAGGCCCAGGTTATATACCCTATCGGGTTATCCAAATGGTCGAATAATATTTTAAATTGGTTTTGATTAATCGCTTCCTGAGTCCATAGCTGCAACGTTTTTATATGGTACAAGCTGTAATTTTTATTCATCAACATACAGTTAACGGCGAAGCCCAGGCTCTCGTATTGACTGAACCTACTTTTACCCTGCTGGTTTTCTTTGATAAAACTCACGAAATATCCTCAGCGTTGTTATTGTAATACGTTGATCGCCTGGCGCTCGAAACGGTCGAGATAGGTTTGCAATTGTTCGGTGATCTCGCTGACTTCGCCGCGCCAGCCAGAAATTTCTTGAAAAATCACTTCACGGCGCATGAACGTGCGGGAACCCAACCTTCTGGTGACGGTCTGCTTCATCGCCAGTTGTAATCCGGCGGAGGTTTGAGCTGCTGATGTTTCCTGAAGGTATTGCGCGTATAACCGACGGAACGCCAGAGAAAATCTCTCCTCCGCGGTCGTACCCTGTTGTTCGGCGGGAACCCTTACGGGTGCGTCGATGAGCCGGTGCAATAGGGCAATCGCCGGATGAGCATTCCCCAGGCCAATACCTTGTCGACGGGTAAAGACGCCGGGAGCCAAATCGAACATTTTTTGCAAGCGTTCGCCTAAGGCGAACCACTCGGCGGTGAGAGGCAGGCGTTGTAAAAATGCAGGGTCAAAACCCGCCATACCGAGATTATCCAGCAGGCAGGCTCGTTTATAGGCCATGTTGAAGGCCGCACCGATGCCTTGGTGCGCTGCCGCGAGAAATGCCGGGCCGAATTGATGCTTGGCTAAATAAAAAGCGAGATCTTGCAAGCCTCTCAGCAACAAAGGGGCGTCTTCATTGAGCTTGTTGTGTTGAATGTAGCTGCGCCCGGGATCGCGACGTTCTGCGGGAAAAACACTGCGAACACCATGAAAGTCCAGCAGCCTACCGGCCATATCGCAATTGGAGGGTGAGGTCATCATCACCAAATGCCGGGTGCGGCAGTACGCGATCTGCGTCGCGAGACGCCGGGCAAGCTCGCAGAGTCCGTAGAATGCTTGTTCTTCCTGGGGCAATGCCAACCAGCTTGCGGCGTCAAACTCCGGGGGACGAGGCAGAAAAGCCGGTGCGGTGACAATCAGCTTTTCGACCCGCTGAATATCCGAAGGCTGCCTTTGCATCGCATCATGAGGATGATAGTAGGGTGCGCGGCAAAAATGTGCAGGGCGCACGACGGGCTCACGCACCAGCAACGCCTTACGGTTATGGGGACTTCTCGCCGATTCAGGAGAAATGGCGGCTAAGGGGCTATCGGTCACCAAGATCGCTTTATTGGGCACGGCACCGTAAGGCAGCAGTTTGGCCATGACGTTCCCCCATAATGCCTCCAATACTGCGCCGGTCATCGTCAACTCGCCATCGACATGCTTTGCCCCTTGACCGACTAACGCATTAGCCCCAATACCTTTAACCTGCCAACGCCCATCAAAGCCACAGCGTGCTCCGCCGCCGTTGCGCGAAATAGCGCCGCCGCCATAACGTTCGGCGAAAAAGACTTTTTCATCGTTTAAGCGCGGCGTACCATCATCAAAAATAGCATGGCGATTATTTTCTTCGATGAGATAGCTGGTCTCTTTTTTCAGTTCGTCTTGTTCAGCAGGGCTTAATGCATTGTGCCAGAGTAATTGAGAACCTGTCTTTTTTGCGACGAAAGGGATCAAGCTTTCGTGAAGTATGGCGAGCTTTGTCATTTTTTAATCGTTATTTTTATTGGTGCAGAGTAAGTTAAATCCCGGCCTTATTGCACAAGGAATAATAAGACTGTTTTTTTAATTTGATGAATCCGGTGTTGAAAGTGAAGACGAAGGTGAAGGGCGGCCACCGCCACTGCCATTCCAGGTTGGGCCCATAGGAACCTGTGGAATAGCAACGTTAACCGGCATGTGTGGTGCGGCTTGAATAGCTATTTCCGTCCCGACGCCCACGGCTAAGGATACGGGGGTGGGTAATTTCGCTATTGTGCTCAGGCTACCGACAATGAGCGAAGTCGGATTATAAGAATCGTTGCCGTCAGAACCGTTAATACATGACAATTCAACTTCCGTTAAGGCTCTCATTTAAACTCCTTCTTGCGAGAGGTGATAGATAAAACAAGCGAAAAAATAATCGCCATCGGCAAACCATAACTGGCCGTGGTTTTAAGGGCGGCCGTATCCAAAAGGATCGCCTGGCGCTGCAGGCAGTAGTCTAAAAATACGGCAAGGGGAAATATCAAGAACAGCATAACGATGTGGTACGTGCGCACGCCTTTTTTCTTCGCGTTTTTATAGATCGCACTGATAATGAGGATGAAAATGACAATAAGAACTATTTCCGTTATAAGATGCAATTTGATTAGCTCCATTAATCAAAATTTACATCAAGTTACATTGGGTAACCTGATAAGTCAACAGGGTATTTTATGATTCCTCTTTATTTATCATAGTATTGAATTAATTAATCATAAAATGATTACCTTTTGTGACTATGTGTCGATGATGAAAAATAAAGATGTCAAAGAAGCGTTTGGCCGCGGTCGGCGAGGCGGTTAACTTCTAATCACTTGTTTTTGCTCAAACTGCCAACTGCGCCTAAGCTAGGTGATGACTCTGAGGGAGCCATTCCCCGAGACCTTATTCCGTGAACATGGAGGAGTTTCGATTTGATGCGTTTATCCACATTGGTGCTGGCGATCGGCATGGCGCTGGGCTCGCAGGCACAGGCAGCAGAAACCCAACCTCACGCCGACCATAGTGCGCTGCCCAGCGGCCAGGCGAAGGAGGCTACCGTGACCGGTGAAGCCAATCAGCACGATAAGCAAAAGACCCAAAACCCGTTCTTCTATCAAAGCCGTCTGCCGTTCCAGGCGCCGCCGTTCAACCTGATCAAGGAAAGCGACTACGCGCCGGCGATCGAGGCGGGCATCAAGCAAAAGCGGGAAGAGGTGGAGAAGATCGCCAACAACCCGGCCAAGCCCAACTTCAAGAATACCTTCGTGGCGCTGGAGCAGGCCGGTTCGCTGCTGACGCGGGTGATGAACGTGTTCGGCGCCATGACCTCGGCCAACACCAGCGATGCGCTGCAGAAGCTGGATGAAGAAACCTCGCCGATGCTGGCGGCACTGAACGACGACATCATGCTCAACGGCAAGCTGTTCGCGCGCATCAAGGCCATCTATCAGGATCGCGATGCGCTGAAGCTGGATCCGGAATCGCGCCGGCTGGTGGAAGTGACCTACAAGAACTTCGAGCTGGCGGGCGCCAACCTGTCGGACGCCGACAAGGCCAAGCTGAAGACGCTGAACCAGGAAGCGGCGACGCTGAGCACCCAGTTCACCAACAAACTGCTGGCGGCGAGCAAAAACGGCGCGCTGGCGATAACTGACCAGGCGAAACTGGACGGTCTGTCCGAAGGTGAGCTGGCCGCGGCAGCGCAGGCGGCCGCCGAGCGCAAGCTGGAGAAACAGTGGCTGTTGGTGCTGCAGAACACCACCCAGCAGCCGCTGCTGCAGAGCCTGAAAGATCGCGACACCCGCCAAGCGCTGTTCGACGCCTCCTGGACGCGCGCGGAGAAGGGCGACGGCAACGATACCCGCCAGACCCTTTCCCGTCTGGCCAAGGTACGCGCCGAGCAGGCCAAACTGCTGGGCTACCCGAACTACGCCGCCTGGAAGCTGCAAAACCAGATGGCCAAGACGCCGGATGCCGCCTTGAGCTTTATGCGCAACATCGTGCCGGCGGCCACCGCGCGCGCCGAGCGTGAAGCCAAAGACATTCAGGCGGTGATCGATCAGCAGAAAGGCGACTTCAAGGTGCAGGCCTGGGACTGGCAGTTCTACGCCGAACAGGTGCGCAAGGCCAAGTACGATCTGGACGAATCGCAGATCAAACCTTACTTCGAGCTGAACAACGTGCTGAACAACGGCGTGTTTTACGCCGCCAACCTGCTGTACGGCATCAGTTTCAAAGAACGCAAGGACATTCCGGTCTACCAGCCGGACGTTAAGGTGTATGAAGTGTTCGACAAGGACGGCAAATCGCTGGCGCTGTTCTACACCGACTACTTCAAGCGCGACAACAAGGGCGGCGGCGCCTGGATGAGCAACTTCGTCGATCAGTCGAAGCTCAACGGCACCAAGCCGGTGATCTACAACGTCGCCAACTTCACCAAACCGGCGCCGGGGCAGCCGGCGCTGCTGTCGTATGACGACGTGATCACCATGTTCCACGAGTTCGGCCACGCGCTGCACGGCATGTTCGCCGATCAGGAATACCCGAGCCTGTCGGGTACCAACACCGCGCGCGATTTCGTCGAGTTCCCGTCGCAGTTCAACGAGCACTGGGTCAGCGATCCGAAAGTGTTCAGCCACTTCGCCAAGCATTATCAGACCGGCGAGGCGATGCCGCAGGAACTGGTCGACAAGATCAAGAAGGCCGACAAGTTCAACAAGGGCTACAGCATGACCGAGCTGCTGTCCGCCGCGCTGCTGGACATGCACTGGCACATGCTGACCGCCGACCAGCCGCAGCAAGACGTGGACAAGTTCGAGGCCGAATCGTTGCAAAAAGACAAGGTCGATCTCAGCTACGTGCCGCCGCGCTACCGTTCCAGCTATTTCCAGCACATCTGGGGTAACGGCTACGCCGCGGGCTATTACGCCTATCTGTGGACGGAAATGCTGGCGGACGACGCCTTCCAGTGGTTCACCGAGCACGGTGGCCTGACCGCCGAAAACGGCCAGCGCTTCCGCGACATGATCCTGTCGCGCGGCAACAGCCAGGATCTGGAGAAGCTGTACATCGACTGGCGCGGCAAAGAGCCGAGCATCGAACCGATGCTGATCAATCGCGGGTTGAAGGACGAATAAGTTCGGCCACTCCCGGTAAGCAAACAAAAGGGCGCGTTATGCGCCCTTCGTCTTTTTGGCGTGGCCGACATTCAGCGGTTCACCACCTTGGCCGGCAGGGCCACCACCAGCAGCGAGCTGAGCAGCAGGCAGCCGGCGAAGGCCCAGAGCGCGCCACCGCTCTTGCCGGTCAGATCCAGCGCCAGCCCCATCAGCGAATTGCTTACCAGCCCGGCGATGTTGGCCAGAGAACAGGCCAGCGCGAAGCCGGTCGCCGCCGCCGTGCCGCGCAGGAAGGTGGCCGGCAGGCTGAAGAACACCGGCACTGCGCCGATGATTGCCGCCTGGGCGATGGAGAACAGCAGCACCGTGGCCAGCGCATTGTGGGTGAAGAAGGTGCTGCCGGCCATCGCCAGCGCGCCGATGATAAACGGCACGATGATATGCCAGCGCCGTTCGCGCAGCCGGTCGGAACTGCTGCCGATCAGCAGCATGCCGAGCAGGGCGGCGACGCTGGGGATCGCCGTCAGGTAACCGATGGTGGTGATGTCGGTAACGCCGGCGGTTTTGATGAAGGTCGGCATCCAAAAGCCCATGGCGTAGGCGCTGAGCAGAATAGCGAAGTCGATGCCGCCGAGCATCCACACCTTCAGGTTGAAGAAGCCGTCGCGGAAGCTGTGCTTGCCGTGATCGGCCTCGGCGTCGTCGCGCGCCAGATCGTCGGCGATGCGCTGTTTCTCCTCGGGCGTCAGCCACTTGGCCTGCTGGTAGGTATTAGGCAACAGCCAGAAGGTCAGCACGCCCAACAGCACGCTGGGAATGCCCTCCAGCAAAAACAGCCACTGCCAGCCGTGCAGCCCGTGGCGCATGTCGAAATGGCCCATGATCCAGCCGGAGAGCGGCCCGCCGATCACGCTGGAGAGCGGCAGGCCGATCATGAACAGCGCGATGATGCGGCCGCGGCGATAGGTCGGGAACCACAGCGTCAGGTAAAAGAGCACGCCGGGCAGGAAACCGGCCTCCGCCACGCCGAGCAGAAAGCGAATGACGTAGAACTGGGTCGGCGTGGTGACGAACATGGTGGCGGTGGACAGCAGCCCCCAGGTGATCATGATACGGGCAATCCACATCTTGGCGCCGACGCGCTGCAGGATCAGGTTGCTCGGCACCTCGAACAGAATATAGCCGACGAAGAACAGCCCGGCGCCCAGACCAAAGGCCGCTTCGCTCAGCTGCAGCGCGTCGGCCATCTGCAGCTTGGCCAGCCCGACGTTGATGCGATCGAGGTAGGCCGCCAGGTAACACAGGCAAAGAAACGGGATCAGTTTCCAGGTGATTTTGCGGTACAGCAGCAGCGATTCTGCGTCCGCTTTCCCCGCCAGCGGGGTGTCGACAATGGCCATGATGTTGTCTCCAGGTGGTGCGTGTTGGCCTCCGCAGGAGGCGCCTGTTGTGTTTGCGTTGCATGGGCGCCGCCCTGTTTCGGGCGGTCGCGTGAGGCGCTGTCTGCGCCTTCGTTATTGTCGTTGCAGGTGAATCGTTGACTCATAACCGGTTCAGGTAGTCGAGCGCCTCCCGTTTGTGCACCACGTCGCCGTATTTGCTGTCGATGTCGAACAGGTTAGCTTCGTGCGGGCCGGGGTGACGATCGCCGACGCACTCGCGCACCACCATGGCGCGGAAGCCGTGCTGCACCGCGTCCACCGCGCTGGCGCGGATGCAGCCGCTGGTGGAGCAGCCGATCATCAGCAGCGTGTCGATCCCTTGCGCCACCAGCAGCGGCGCCAGCGCGGTGCCGAAGAAGGCGCTGGCGTATTGCTTGCTCAGCACCACCTCATCGGCCAGCGGCGCCACCGGCGGGCAGAACGCCGCCAGCGGGTTACCCGCCACCATGTCTTTCATCACCGGCGCTTTCTTCACCCACAGGCCGCCATCGGCAAAATGGCCTGCATGATAGCGGATATGGGTGTGGATCACCGGAATTCCCGTTCGGCGCGCGCAGGCCAGCAGCTCGCGGCTTTCCTCGACCGCGCTCACCACGCCCGGCGCGAACAGCGGCGCGCCTTCGGTGGTGTAGGCCTGCATAAAATCGATCGCCAGCAGCGCCGGGCGCCGGCCGAAGCCGATGCGCTGGCCCCAGACGCCGCGATAGTTGTCGCTGAGGGTGTCGTTCATTCTGCCTCCTCAATAGGCGCCGGACAGCAGGGCGCCGGCGCCGGGAACGATCGGTTCCAGCTCCAGCGCGGTCAGCATCGCGTAAGTGGTGGCGATGGCGGCGGTGATCACCGGTTTGCCGGTTTGGGCCTCCACCGTCGGGACGGCCGGCAGCGAAGGCATCTGCACGCAGGCGGACAGCACGATAGCATCGACCTCGCGTAAATCCATCTCGGCGACGATCCCCGGCAGCCTGGCCGGATCGTGCCGGCCGACGTCGAGGTTGTCCGGGATCTCCAGCGCGCGCCATACCTTGACCTCGATGCCTTCGTGCTGGATGTAATCCACCACCAACTGGGTCAGCGGTTTCATGTAGGGCGCCACCAGCGCGATGCGTTTGGCGCCGATCACCTTCAGGCCGTTGACCAGCGCGCCGGCGCTGCTGATAACCGGCGCGGCGGCCTGATTGTCTTTCGTCACCTGCGCCAGCCGGGCCTGCGATTCGCGGTGATAGCCCAGCCCCATCGCCATGATGGCCACCAGGCAGGCGTAGCCGAGCACGTCGACCCGCGCGTCGGACAGCTCCAGTGCGCAGCGATCGGACTCGGCGTCCATCGCCGCCAATTCTTCTTTATTGACGTGTTTCATGCGCATGCGGCTGGAGTGAAAGGTGAAACGCTCCGGGCGTATCAGCTGGCGCGCGCCCAGCATCGCCGGGATCTCGGTTTCCATCGTGGTGTTGGAGCTGGGCACGATCTGGCCGATGCGGTAGTGGTTGCTCATGTCGGTGTTCCTCAGTTAATCCAGAAAATCGCCCAGGGCGCGGAAGAAGCCGTCGAAATCGTCCCACGGGATCATGTGTCCGGCGTTCTCGACCTCGACGATGGCGATCTCCGGCTGTAGCGCGCGGATCTCTGCCCGGTCTTCGGGCTGAATGACGCCGCCTTTGCCCGCGGCCATCAGCAGCGTCGGCATGGTCAGCAGCGGGTAGTCACGGTGGCTGTCCACCTGATGAAAATCGTCGTAGGCGCGTTGGATCGCCGGCTCGTAGCAGGTGTGCAGCCACTCGGCGCGCAGCCGGCGCTGCTCTTCGCTCCAGGTTGGGCAAAAGGCGCGCATCTGCTCGGCGCTCATGCCCGGCAGCGACTGCCGGATGGAGTCGGCGTACCACGGCCATTGGCCGGGATAGGCGCGGCGGCCGGGGCCGGAAACCGGCGGATCGACCAGCACCAGCCGCCGCACGCCGGCGGGCTGCAGAGCGGCGGCGCGCAGGGCGAAGCGGGCGCCCATCGAATGGCCGAGCAGGGCGTAACTGCCCAGGTTCAGCGCAGCGGCGAAGGCGTTGACGTCCTGTGCGCAGGTCTCTGCGTCATAAGCCAGTTCCGGGCCGCTGGACGACAGACCGCGGCCGCGCACGTCGAGCACGTAGACGTCGTATTTTTCCCCCAGCCGCTCGGCGACGAAGCCCCAGGTGATCGCCGGGCTGGTGATGCCGGGGACCAGGATCAGCGCCGGGCCGTGGCCGCCGTAGCGCAGATAGTGTTGGCGAATGTCGTTGGCGTGAACGTGGGCGCCGTAGAGGAAGGTGCTCATGCGGCGTTCTCCGATTTCAGCGCTTGCGCGTACAGGTCATAGCCGTAGACCCAGGCCGGATCTTCCTGGGTGCGCAGGAAGGTGTTGGCGTTGGACACCGCCTGCACCCGGGAGGCGCGCTCCTTGCGGTTGGCTTCATACAGCTGGAAAGCGGTGCGGTAGTCGCCGAGGCCGGTTTCCTGCAGGCAGCGGGTCAGCATGGCGGCGTCTTCGATCGCCATCGCCGCGCCCTGCGCCATGTGCGGTTTCATCGGGTGGCAGGCGTCGCCAAGCAGCACCAGACGGCCTTCGCTCCACAGCGGCAGCGGTTTGCGGTTCAGCAATGGCCATTTGGTGACCTGTTCGCTGGATTCGATCAGCGCCTGCACGATCGGGTGGTAGCCGGCGAAGGTCTCGAACATTTCTTCGCGGCTGCTGTCGATGAAGCTGCCCTGGAAATCCCAGGCCGGGTGCGGCACGCCGCTGACGTAGTAATACTCGTCGCGCCGTTGGGTGGTGTAGTAGACCATCAGATGGCGATCCGCCGACCACCACTTCACGCAGTCTTCGAACGTCAGGTTGTATTTCGCCAGCTTCTCGCCGCGGATCAGCGCGCGGTGGGCCACCCAGCCGCTGTAGGTCGGCGCTTCAGCGCCCAGCAGGTGCTCACGAATGCGCGAATTGATGCCGTCTGCGCCGATCACGATGTCGGCGTGGGCCGAGGTGCCGTCGACGAAGTTCAGCACCACCTCGTCACCGCGATCTTCAATTTTGCTCAGGCATTTGCCGAAGTGCAGGGTGCCGGGCTGCAGCGCGGAGAGCTGCAACGCCTGCAAATCGCCGCGGTGCACCGTCACATAGGCGGCGCCGTACTCCCGGCGGGCGAAGGCGCCCAGTTCGATGCGCGACAGATAGTCGCCGCTTTCGGCGTCGCGGCTGAACCAGAAATCGGGATGAGACGCCATCTGCTCCAACCGCTGCTCAATACCGAGACGGCGGAAAATCTTCAGTACGTTCGGCCCCATGTGAATGCCGGCGCCAAGGCGTGAGAACGCCGGGCTCTGTTCATACAGATCGACGGTAAAGCCGGCTTTTTGCAGCAGCCCGGCGGCGGCGGCGCCCCCCAGCCCGGCGCCGACGACGGCGATGCGTGGTTGTTTGCTCATCATGTTTCCCCTGTCTGTTGGCTTTTTTCAGCGTAGGCCCAACGCGTGGCTGGACGATCGATTTATAGTGTATGCACTAGATAACGCAAAGTTGCAAAAGTGTTAAATCAGATCTCGCTCACGCTAATTGACGGCGTATTACTGTTAAACTCATGTTAATCACAGGATTGATGCGGGATGAAATAGGACTTTCTTATGGTGGATATTCGCAGCTTGCTTTCCTTTGCTTTTTTGACTTAGATGAAATGAGTGTGTTCGCTTTAAATTGTTTGAAAAATCACCGCCGCCTTGCGGGCGTCGGTCACCCTTGACGAGACAGGAGACAGGCCATGGCGGTCAATGAAACCCAGTTGGTACAGCTGTTCGAGCAGGTGCTTACGCTGTCGAAGGTCGATGCTTCGCAGAGCGTGGCGATTTTGAAAAGCCATTATTCCGATGCGCGCACGGTGCGCGCCGCGACCGACGCAGCGCTGAGGCTGGGCGCCAAGGTGTATGCCGTCGAACTGCCGGCGTTCAACCATCCGCGAGCGATGGGCAACGACATGACCGCCTATTGCGGCGATACCGCGCTGACCGGCAATCTGGCGGCGCAGCGTGCGCTGGAGGCCGCCGACCTGATCGTCGATACCATGATGCTGCTGCATTCGCCGGAGCAGGAACAGATCCTGAAAACTGGCACCCGCATCCTGCTGGCGGTGGAGCCGCCGGAGGTGCTGGCGCGCATGTTGCCCAACGCGGAGGACAAGGCGCGGGTGCTGGCCGCCGCCGCCGTGCTGGAGCAGGCGAAGCTGATGCAGGTGACCTCCGCCGCCGGCAGCGATTTCCGCGCGCCGCTGGGGCAATACCCGACGGTGACCGAGTACGGCTATGCCGATGAACCGGGGCGCTGGGATCACTGGCCGAGCGGTTTCCTGTTCACCTGGCCGAATGAGGAGCAGGCGGAAGGGGTGCTGGTGCTGGAGGTCGGCGATATCTTGCTGCCGTTCAAAAGCTATGCGCGTGAACGCATCACGCTGGAGATCGAACAAGGGTTCGTTACTCGCATTCACGGCGGCTTCGAGGCGGAATACCTGCGCGAATACATGAAATACTTCGACGATCCGGAGGTGTACGGCATTTCGCACATCGGCTGGGGCCTGCAGCCGCGCGCCCAGTGGACGGCGATGGGCCTGCACGACAAGAACGACGGCATGTGCATGGACGCGCGCGCGTTCTACGGCAACTTCCTGTTCTCCACCGGGCCGAACACCGAAGTGGGCGGCACGCGCAAAACGCCTTGCCATATGGATATCGCGCTGCGCCGCTGCGACATTCGCCTCGACGGGCAAACGGTGGTGGCGGACGGTGAAGTAGTGGCGCCGGAGGCGTCGCGCGTGCGCCGGGCGTAATCGTTGCTGCCAACGGCGGGGGTTTGTACTATTCTCGTGGATTCCATAGATGGTGAGAGTAACGCAATGACGCCCCCCGAATACCCGTCAGCCGTGAGCGGCCAACCTGAAAATTATCATTTTACCGAGCAAGTCGGGCACCTGCTGCGCAAGGTTTATCAGCGCCACGTGGCGATTTTCCAGCAAAACGTCGGCGATTCGCAGCTGACGGCGGTGCAGTTCATCACCCTGTGCGCGGTGCGCGATATGGGGCCGAGCTCGCTGACCGAGCTGGTGCAGGTGACGGCGGTGGATCAGGCCACCATCCGCGGTATCGTCGAACGGCTGAAGGCGCGCGATCTGATCACGGTGACGCCGGATCCGATCGATCGGCGCAAGGTGGTGGTCGGCCTGACCGACGCCGGCGCCGTGCTGCTGACGGAAACGGTGCCGCAGGCGGCGAAAATCACAGAGCTGACGTTCGGAACGCTCAACCCGGCCGAACGGATAGCGCTGATATTCCTGCTGAATAAAATGCTGGAAGATCCGCCCACCGGCTGATTCGCCCGCGCAACGTCGGTTGCCTGGTGGTCGGCGGCGAGAGGCCAGCCCATAAGATCATCACGTGCAGGCGGAGACGCGAACAATGGCGATATCTGAAGTGCAATCGCTCAGGGATGGCGCGAAAACCACGCTGACGGAGCATCCGCTGATGCTGTCGGTGAACGGCGAACAGCTTCATGCGCAGGTGATGGCGGATACGCCGCTCTTGCTGGTACTGCGCAACGATCTGGCGCTCAACGGCCCGAAGTACGGCTGCGGCCTGGGCGAATGCGGTGCGTGTACCGTGTTGATCGACGGCGTGGCGGCGCGCTCCTGCGTGATCCCGGCGCTCGGCGTGTCCGGCCGGGCGATCGTGACCCTGGAAGGCCTTGGCGATCGCCAGCGCCCGCACCCGGTGCAGCGTGCCTTTATCGAAGAGCAGGCGGCGCAATGCGGCTACTGTCTCAATGGCATGATCATGACCACCAAAGCCCTGTTGGATCGTAATCCCGCCCCGAGCGAGGCGGAGATCCGTCAGGCGCTGTCCGGCAACCTGTGCCGCTGCGGCACCCATCTCGAAATCCTGCGTGCGGTTCAGCGCGCCATCATTCTCTGCCGCGATGAGGACGCCCACGCCCATGACTGATTCCCGTGCCCCATCGCCGAGCCAGGCCGACTTGCTGCAGCGCGACGGCGTGCTGCTGATCGTCGACAGCGTGCAACCGCCGCCGGGGCTGGTGCCCAAAGGGCAAACGCCGGTGCTGAAGCCCAAAGAGCAGGGGCTGTTTATCGCCCTGTGCGGCAGCGGCGAAATCTATGCCTTTAACGGCCATGTCGATCTTGGCACCGGCGTGCGCACCGCGCTCGGGCAGATCGTCGCCGAAGAGTTGTACCTGCGCATGGATCAGGTGCAAATGGTGTTGGGCGATACCGAACGCGCGCCGAATCAGGGCGCCACCATCGCCAGCGCCACGCTGCAGATCTCCGCCGTGCCGCTGCGCAACGCCGCCGCCGAAGCGCGCCGTTGGCTGTTGCGCCAGGCGGCGCAGCGCTTCGATGCGCCGGTGGAACAGCTGACGCTGGAGGAGGGCGTGATCCGCAGCCCGCAGGGGCAGGCGCTCAGCTACGCCGAGCTGGTGGCCGGCGGTCATGTCGAGCTGTCGATTTCCGGCGACGCGCCGCTGAAACCGCAGGCGGAGTATCGCCTGGTGGGCACCAGCGCCGCGCGCGTCGATATTCCGGCCAAGGCGACCGGCGAAACCACCTACGTACACGATATGCGCCTGCCGAACATGCTGCACGGCAGGGTGGTGCGGCCGCCCTATGCCGGGTACGACAGCGGCGAATTTGTCGGCACCAGCCTGTTGGCGGTGGATGAAACTTCGATCGCGCATATTCCCGGCATCGTCAAACTGGTGGTGATCGGCGATTTCATCGGCATCGTCGCCGAGCGCGAAGAGCAGGCGATCAAGGCGGCGCAGGCGCTGCAGGTCAGCTGGAAAGACTGGCGCCGCAATTTGCCGCAGATGACCGACGTGGCGCAGGCGCTGCGCGACAATCCGCACTCGACCCGGGTGGTGCACGATACCGGCGATGTGGACGCGGCGCTGGCGGCGGCCGACAGGCGTTTCACCCGCAGCTACCTGTGGCCGTATCAGCTGCATGCCTCGATTGGCCCTTCCTGCGCGCTGGCGGATTACCGGCCGGAGCGCCTGCAGGTCTGGTCAGGCAGCCAGAACCCGCACCTGCTGCGCGCCGATCTGGCCTGGCTGCTGGAATACCCGGAAGCGCAGATCGAGATCGTTCGCATGGAGGCGGCCGGTTGCTATGGCCGCAATTGCGCCGATGACGTCTGCGCCGACGCGGCGCTGCTGTCGCGCGCGGTGGGCAGGCCGGTGCGGGTGCAGCTGACCCGCGAACAAGAACATGTGTGGGAACCGAAGGGCACGGCGCAGCTGATGGAGGTGGACGGCGGGCTGGACGCCGCCGGGCACCCGGTCGCCTATGACTTTCGCACCTATTACCCTTCCAACGGCGCGCCGACGCTGGCGCTGCTGCTGACCGGCCGGGTCGAACCGCTGCCGGTGGCCTATGAAATGGGCGACCGCACTTCGGTGCCGCCTTATGCGTATCCGGCGCTGCGCGTCAGCATCGAGGACATGGCGCCGATCGTGCGCGCCTCCTGGATGCGCGGCGTTTCCGCCTTGCCGAACACCTTCGCCCACGAATCTTATATCGATGAGCTGGCCCACGCCGCCGGCGTCGACCCGCTGGAATATCGGCTGCGCTATATCCATGACGAACGCGCCAGTGAACTGATGCGCAGCACCGCAGAACGCGCCGGCTGGACGCCGCACACCGAACCGATGCAGACCCCGGCGGAAGACGGCGTGCTGCGCGGGCGCGGCTTTGCCTATGCCCGTTACATCCACAGCAAGTTTCCCGGCTTTGGCGCGGCCTGGGCCGCCTGGGTGGCCGACGTGGCGATCGACAAAGCCAGCGGCGAAGTGGCGGTGACGCGCATCGTGGTCGGCCACGACGCGGGCATGATGGTCAATCCGGACGGCGTGCGCCACCAAATTCATGGCAACGTATTGCAATCGACCAGCCGGGTGTTGAAAGAGCGCGTGACCTTTGAGGAATCGACGGTCTCCGCCAAAGAATGGGGGGCTTACCCGATCCTGACCTTCCCGGAGGTGCCGGAGGTGGACGTGGTCATGATGCCGCGCCCTTACGATCCGCCGCTGGGCGCCGGGGAGTCGGCGTCGGTGCCCAGCGCGGCGGCCATCGCCAACGCGGTGTTCGACGCCACCGGCATTCGTTTTCGCGAGCTGCCGATCACCTCGGACAAGCTGCGTGAAGCGCTGAACGGGCCGGATGCCGAGCGGCAGGCCGCGCCGCCCAAGAAAAAGAAGCGCGGTAAATGGTGGTTCGGCGGCGCGGCGGGGCTGTTCGGCGCGGTGCTGGGCATCGCCGGCAGCGCCTTGCCATGGCGGACGGAGATCGCGCCGGTGGCGACGCCTGGCGCCGGCACCTGGTCGGCCGCCACGCTGGAGCGCGGCCGTCAGTTGGCCGCCGCCGGAGACTGCGCGGTTTGCCATACCGCGTCGGAAGGGGCGACCAACGCCGGTGGGTTGGCGATGGCGACGCCGTTCGGCACGCTCTACAGCACCAACATTACCCCGGACGTGGCAACCGGCATCGGCAACTGGTCGTTTACCGCATTCGATCGGGCGATGCGTCAGGGCATCGCCCGCGACGGCCGCCACCTCTATCCGGCATTTCCTTACACCGCCTTCAGTAAAATGACCGACGGCGACATGCAGGCGCTGTACGCTTATCTGATGTCGCAACCGGCGGTGCGCCAGAGCAATCCGGCCAATCAGATGCGCTTCCCGTTTAACCTGCGGCCGCTGATGGCGGGCTGGAACGCGCTATTCCTGCGCCAGGGGGAATATCAACCCGATCCGCAGCAAAGCGCGCAGTGGAACCGCGGCGCCTATCTGGTCAACGGCCTTGGCCACTGCGCCGCCTGCCATTCGCCGCGTAATCTGCTGGGGGCGGAAAAGGGCGGCGCGGCCTTCCTGGCGGGAGGGATGGTGGACGGGTGGGAAGCGCCGGCGCTGAATCAATTGGCCAATGCGGACAAGCCCTGGACTGAGGAGCAGCTGTTTCAGTACTTCCGCACCGGGCATTCCGCCGAGCACGGCGTGGCGGCCGGGCCGATGGGGCCGGTGGTCAGCGAACTGGCGACGTTGCCGCAAAGCGATCTGCGGGCGATGGCCAACTATGTGATGTCGCTGAGCGCCAAGGCGACGCTGAATGTGGAACCGCAGGCGCAGTTGGCGGCCCGCGCGTTGCCTGCGGGTCAACTGGCGGGCGAGCGGTTGTTTCAGGGCGCTTGCCAGGCCTGCCACAGCGCCGCCGCCGGCGGGCCGCAGCTGTTCGGCGTCAGCCCGGATCTGGCCAATAACACCAATATCTTCAGCGATCGCCCCGATAACCTGATCAAAGTGATCCTGCAAGGGATCCCCAAACCGGCCACCGCCGAATTGGGCTTTATGCCGGGCTTCAAGGACAGTTTTTCCGATCGGCAGGTGACGGCGCTGGTGAATTATCTGCGCCAACGCTATGCCGGCGACAAACCGGCCTGGCGCGACGTGGAGGCACAGGTGGCGCGGCTGCGTGCAGATCCGGGCACGCACTGAGCCGCCTCAGGCATGGCGCAGGAACGCCACCAGCCGCTGCGCCGGCAGCGGCAGCTGCGCCTGCTCACGTACCACGATCGACAGACGCCGGGTCGCCCACTCGTCCGTCAGCGTCAGGGCGCCGTGTCGGATCTCCGGATGGCGTTGGGCGCTCTCTTCCGGCACCACCGCCAGCCCGGCGCCGCGCAGCACCATGCGACAGATGGCGTCGAAATTAGCCGCGCGCGCCCGCAGCCGCATCGGGCCGCCGCTGCGTATCGCCAGCTGTTCCAGATGCTGTTGCAGCGCACTCTCTTCCGGCAGGCCGATGAAATCAAAAGGCAGGGCGTCCGCAAAGCTGAGCGTGCGGCGGCCGCTGAGCGCATGCCCCGGCGGCAGCGCCAGCACCAGACGATCCTGGCGAAAAGGGTAGCTTGCCAGCCCACGCAGATCGGCGTGGTCCGCCACGATGCCGATATCCGCCGCCCGTTCGGCGATGGCCTGCGCGATGGCCGGGCTGGGCAGCTCCTCCAGCGCGATGTCGGTGTGCGGGTGCAGCACCAGAAAATCCGCCAACAGCTCCGGCAGAAAAGCGTCGGCGGCGACGGTATTGGCGACGATGCGCAGCTGGCTGCGCTGGCCCGGCGCGAACTCGGCCATATCACCCCGCAGCCGGTCACGCTGTTGCAGCAGCACGCGCGCGTGTTGCAACAGGCGCTCACCGGCGGGCGTCGCCTGGACGCCGCGCGGATTGCGCGTCAACAGCGCCACGCCGGCCTGTTGTTCCAGCCCGCGAATGCGGGCGCTGGCGGCGGCCAGCGACAGCCCGACGCGCTCGCCGCCGGCGGTGATGCTGCCGGTCTCGAGCACCGCCACCAACAGTCGCAGATCGATAAAGTCAAAATGCATGCGTTCTTCCTCTGTCTTTGCCGCAGGCAGGCTCTGCCATTGCCGCATTGTGCCGCGGCGCGGCGCCGGCCACAATCGGGCCGTTGATTCGCCATAAGGATAGACGCATGTCGCTGACGTTACTCGAGATTATCGCCCTGACGGGCATTTTTACGCTGGCCGGCACGGTCAAAGGGGCGATCGGTCTGGGGTTGCCGACGGTGTCGATGGGGCTGCTCAGCCTGATGATGCCGCCGGGGCAGGCCGCCGCGCTGCTGCTGTTGCCCTCGCTGATCACCAACCTGTGGCAGTTGCTGTGCGGGCCACGGTTGGGGGCGCTGTGCCGACGGCTCTGGCCGATGATGCTGTGCGTCATGCTGGGCACGTTATTGAGCGCCGGCGCGCTCACCGCAACCGATGGCCGCCTGGCGCCGCTGGCGCTGGGCGTTTGCCTGATCGGCTATGCGCTGTTGGGATTCACCCGTTTCGACTGGCGCGTTTCCGCCACGGCAGAGCCTTGGCTGGGGCCGCTGTGCGGCCTGGTGACAGGCGTGCTGACCGGCGCCACCGGCGTATTCGTCATACCGGCGGTGCCCTATCTGAACGCATTGGGCCTGGCGCGTGACGATCTGGTGCAGGCGCTGGGGCTGTCGTTCACCGTCTCGACGCTGGCGCTGGCCGCCGGATTAGCCTGGCATCAGGCACTGCCCGGCGCGCTGCTCGGCGGTTCGCTACTGGCGCTGCTGCCGGCGCTGGGCGGCATGTGGTTGGGTGGGATCGTGCGTCGTCACAGCAGCCCGCTGATTTTTCGCCGCGGCTTTTTTAGCGGGCTATTGGTGTTGGGGGCGGAGATTGTGTGGCGGGGGATGCATTAGGCGGTAAATTTTACCTGCGCCTTCGGCTTTCAATTTACGGCGCGGCGTATTGCGCGATATTCTGGTTTTCTGATGGGCTAACGGCGGATGAGGGAACCATGATAGACAGCCAGGTGTTTGAACAACAAAGCCTCGACAATCTGCTGAGCTATTGGCGGCGCCATCGCCGCCTGCCGGGCGCGCGCTATCCGGCCGGGCCGACCGACAGCCTGTGTGACGTGCCGGGCGTCAGCGTCGGGCATCACACCTTGGCCGACGGCGAATGCCAGACCGGCGTCACCGCCATCGTGCCGCCGGGCGATCTGTTCAACCAACCGTTGCCGTGCGGCAGCGCGGTGCTCAACGGCTTCGCCAAGCCGCTGGGGTTGGTGCAATTGAATGAGCTGGGGGAGTTGCAGACGCCTATTCTGCTGAGCAACACCTTCGCTGTCGGCACGCTGTTCAACGCCATGGTGCGGCGCAGCTGCTTGCGCTACCCGCAGATCGGCCGCGGCAGCGCCACCATTAATCCGCTGGTACTGGAGTGCAACGACGGTTACCTCAACGATATTCAGGCGATGGCGGTGCGTGAGGAGCACGTCTTCAGCGCGCTGGATAACCATTCCACCCGCTTTGCACGCGGCAGCGTCGGCGCCGGGCGCGGCATGAGCAGCTTCGGCCTGAAGGGCGGCATCGGCACCGCCTCGCGCTATTGCCCGGGGCTGGGCACCACGCTTGGCGTGCTGGTGCTGGCCAACTTCGGCACGCTCGACTCGCTGACGCTGAGCGGCGTGCGCGTTGGCCCGGCGCTGGGCAAGCTGTTGGCGGATCCACCGCCGCAGGTGGACGCCGGTTCGGTCATTATCATCATCGCCTGCGATCGGGCGCTGGACAGCCGCCAGCTGAGCCGCATTGCCCGCAGAGCAGGCGCGGGCCTGGGGCGGGTGGGCAGCCATTGGGGGCACGGCTCCGGCGACATTGCGCTGGCGTTCTCCACCCGATTGCTGGGGGCTACGCTGCCGGACGAACGGCTGGAGCCGCTGTTTGCGGCGGCGGCGGACGCCACCGAATACGCGGTGTTGGATGCGTTGCTGAGCGCCGAAGGCGTTAGCGGTTTCCAGCAGCATGCGCGCGCAGCGCTGGGCCCGCTGCTCGATCGGCTGGCGGCGGCAAATTAAATAACGGGAGCCTGATGTGAAGGTCTTTATCTCTGCGGATATCGAAGGTATTGCCGGCGTGATGCGGCCGGAGCAGTGCAACCCGGTCCACGCCGACTATGCGGCGGCGCGCGAGCTGATGGAGCAGGAAGTCAACGCCGCGATCGACGGCGCTTTTGCCGGCGGCGCTACCGAGGTGACGGTGGCCGACAGCCACGCCATGATGCAGAACCTGCGCGCCGATCGCATCGATGCGCGAGCGCGCCTGGTGCAGGGCAAACCGCGCGGGCTGTCGATGGTGGAAGGGCTGCAGCATCAACGCTACGACGGCCTGATGTTTATCGGCTACCACAGCGCCGCCGGCGAACGCGGCGTGCTGGCGCATACCATCAACGGCCGGGCCTTTTATCGCGTCAGCCTGAACGGCGAAGTGGTGGGCGAAAGCGATCTGTATGCGGCGGCGGCGGCCGAATTGAATGTGCCGCTGTGGCTGGTGAGCGGTGACGATGAGCTGCAACGCTGGATTGCTGAACGTTATCCGCAGTCTGGCTATGTGTGCGTGAAGCGTGCCCTCTCGCAAACCGCCGCCGAATCGCTCAGCCCACAGCGGGCGCGGGCGGAGATCCGCGAGCGGGCGATGCAACAGGTGCGCCAGGGCGCCAGACTGCCGGTGGAGCGCCGTTTTATGCCGCCTTACCGGCTGACGCTGATGGCGGCCAAACCGGTGCTGGCGGATCTGTTCAGCCTGGTGCCTGGCGTGGAGCGCCAGGACGCGCTGACCGTGGCCTTCGACAGCGACAACATGGCGGCGCAAATCAACCTGCTCAGCGTCTTCTCCTATCTGGCGACGACGCAGAGTTGACCCCGGTGCGGGTGCCTGCCCGCACCGCACGATTCTCCAATAGAAAAACCCTCTTCAACATTAAGTCTACTGGATAATAGGCTACGCTAATTATTGCTCTGTTGCGCTATATCACCTGACGGGCGCAACAAGCCATTCCCATAACAAGATTTGTTTCGCCGAAGGCAGTGACGCCTTCGGTTTTTTTGGAGTCATGAGCAATGAGCATATCCCAAGTTCCGCTTTCGCGGCGGCGGTTTATCGTCGGCGCCGGGGCGTTGGTGATCGGCGCCTATCTGCCATCCACCGGCGCGCTGGCGCGTTCGGCTGCCCCGATCGCCTCCGGCGCGGCGGCGTTAGACGCCAACGCCTTCGTTCAGATCGGCGCCGACGGCGTCGTCACCGTCATCAGTAAACACACCGAAGTGGGCCAGGGGGTCTATACCGGCATGGCGACGCTGGTCGCCGAAGAGCTCGATGCCGACTGGGCACAGGTACGGGTCGTGGCCGCGCCGGTGGACACCAATGTCTACAAAAACCTGGCCTTCGGATTCCAGGGCACCGGCGGTTCCAGCTCGGTGGCCAATGCCTATGAGCAAATGCGGCGCATGGGCGCCATGGCGCGCGCGCTGTTGGTGCAGGCCGCCGCGCAGAGCTGGAAAACCTCGGCGCAGGAAATCACCGTGCAGGCGGGCAAGATCCGCCATGCCGCCAGCGGGCGCGAAGCGGGCTTCGGCGAATTCGCCGCGCTGGCCGCCACGCTGCCGCCGCCCGATCCCGCTAGCCTGACGCTGAAGGATCCGGCCAATTTCACCCTGATCGGCAAAACGCGCGGTTTGCACCGCGTCGATTCGCTGGCGAAAACCAACGGCAGCGCGCAGTTCTCGCAGGATATCCACGAGCCGGGCATGTTGACCGTCACCATCAAAAAACCGCCGCGTTTCGGCGGCAAGGTGGCGACGTTTGACGCCGAACGCGCGCTGGCGGTACCGGGCGTGGTGGCGGTGAAACAGGTTGCCACCGGCGTGGCGGTTTACGCCAACAATACCTGGGCGGCGATCCAGGGGCGGGACCGGCTGCGGGTCACCTGGGACGACGCGCAGGCGGAGCGACGCAACACCGAGGAAATCTACGCCGAATTCCGTCAGGTGGCGCAGAAAACCGGCGTGGTGGCGAAGAGTCTTGGCAAGCCGGACGAGGTGTTCGACAAGGCCGACAAGGTGATCGAGGCCGAATACACCTTCCCGTACGTCGCGCACGCGCCGATGGAACCGCTGGACGGCTATCTGTTCTGGGACGGCGAGAGCGTCAAGGCGCGCTACGGCTGCCAAATCCAAACGCTCGACCACAAGCAGCTGTGCGATCTGTTCGAGTTGCCGCCGGACAAGGTACAGATTGAAACCATTCTGGCGGGCGGCAGCTTCGGCCGGCGCATCGATTTAGGCAACCCGACGCTGGGGCCGGATCTGGCGGCCGACATGGCGGCGGCGGCCAAGGGCATCGGCCCCGGCCACGGCGTGAAGGTGGTGTGGACGCGCGAGGACGACATCCGCAACGGCTGGTATCGCCCGATGATCCTGCACCGCCTGCGCGGCGCCATTCGGGGCGGCAAGGTGGTGGGCTGGACCGATACCGTGGTCGGTCACTCCTGGACGCGCCACAGCGCGATGGATGCGCTGGTGGTCAATGGCCTCGATCAGATGATGGTCGAGGGCGCCAGCGAGGTCTCATACACCTTCGAAGCCTTCCGCTGCGATGCGCATATCGTGCCCGGCAAGGTGCCGACCACCTCGCTGCGGTCGGTCGCCAGCACCCACACCGGCCACGCGGTGGAGAGCTTTATCGATCAGCTGTTGCAGGAAACCGGCCAGGATCCGGTGGAAGGGCGACTGGCGTTGATGGGCGATGCGCCGCGCGCGGCGGGCGTGCTGCGGGCGGTAGCGAAAGCCGCTGACTGGCAGGGCGCTAAAGTGGTAGACGGACGCGCGCGCGGCGTGGGCGTCGCCAAGGCGTTCGACACCTATGTGGCGCAGGTGGCCGAGGTGTCGATCGGCGAAGGCGGCATCCCGAAAGTGCATAAAGTGTGGTGCGCGGTGGATTGCGGCGTGGCGGTGAACCCCGACGTGATCCGCGCGCAGATCGAGGGCGGCATCGGTTACGGCCTGAGCCTGGCGCTGTACGGCAATATCACGCTGAAAGACGGCGTGGTCGAACAGTCCAACTTCAATAACTTCCGCCCGTTGCGCATCGATGAGATGCCGGAGATCGAGGTGATCATTGTGCCCTCGACCGAGAAACCGACCGGCGTGGGCGAGCTGGGGGTGCCGACCATTGCCCCGGCAGTCGGCAACGCGCTGGCGCTGCTCGGGCGGCCGCGCACCTCGCTGAGCCTGCCGCTGCATAATCCCACTGCGAATCCGGCGTCTGACAAGGAGAGAACCTGATGATTCAATTAACCGTAAACGAGCAGCCGCTGACCTTCGAGGGCGATCCGCACATGCCGCTGCTGTGGTTCTTGCGTGACGAAGCCGGCCTGACCGGCACCAAATTCGGCTGCGGCATCGCCATGTGCGGCGCCTGTACCGTGCATCTGGACGGCGTGCCGGTGCGTTCATGCATGACGCCGGTCTCCGCCGCCGTCGGCAAAAAAATCACCACCATCGAAGCCGTGGGCGCCACGCCGGAAGGCAAGGCGGTGCAGGAAGCCTGGCTTGATCTGGACGTGGTGCAGTGCGGTTACTGCCAGTCCGGCCAGATCATGAGCGCCAGCGCGCTGCTGGCGCAAAGCAAGAACCCGAGCGATGCGGACATCGACGCGGCGATGGGCGGCAACGTTTGCCGTTGCGCCACCTATGTGCGCATTCGCGCCGCCATCCACCAGGCCGCCAAGGCGTTGGGTTAGGGAGAGATGCGATGAGCAATGCCTTGAAAGGGCTGTTATGGCTGATTATCGCCGTGGTGGTGTTGGCGGGAGGATACGCGCTGTATACGCTGCTGCGGCCCACCGGCGCTGAGCCTGCGGCGCCGATCGCCGGGGCGCCGGCCGGCATCACCGACAAACTGGCGCGCGGCGAGTACCTGGCGCGTGCCGCCGACTGCGTGGCGTGCCACACCGCGCCGGGCGGCGCGCCTTATGCAGGCGGCTTCGCCTTCAAGTTGCCGTTCGGCACCATTTACGGCACCAACATCACCGCCGACAAGGAAACCGGCATCGGCAACTGGAGCGACGATCAGTTCGTACGCGCGGTGCGTGAGGGAATCGGCCCACAGGGCAATCTGTATCCGGCGATGCCTTATACCTCGTACACCGAACTGAGCCGCGATGACGTGCTGGCGATCAAGGATTATCTGTTCAGTCTGCCGCCGGTGAAACAGGCCAACCCGCAAAACGAGCTGTCGTTCCCGTTCAACCAGCGTTGGGGCATGAAATTCTGGAACCTGGCGTTCTTCCAGGAGCAGCGTTTCGCGCCGGATCTCAACAAGGATGAACAGTGGAATCGCGGCGCCTATCTGGCGACGGCGCTCGGCCACTGCGGCGAGTGCCATACGCCGCGCAATCTGGGGTTCGGTCTTAACCAGAGCAAGCACCTGAGCGGTGAAGTGGTGCAGGGCTGGTTCGCCGCCAACATCACGCCGGACAAACAGACCGGCATCGGCGGCTGGAGCGACCAGCAGCTGTCGCAATATCTGGCCACCGGCCATGCGCCGGGGCGCAGCAGCGCCGCCGGCCCGATGGCGGAAGCGGTGGAAAACAGCCTGCAGTTCCTGACGCCGGAAGATAATCTGGCGCTGGTGAAATACCTGCGCGACATCGAACCGATTGCCGGCGACAGCGCGGCAGCGGTGAACTTGCAGCCGAAGGGCGCGGGGGCTTCCACCCCGATCCTGCCGGGCGGGCAAGACAGCTCGCTCGGGCGGCGGATGTTCGCCAACGACTGCAGCGGCTGCCACCAGTGGAACGGGCCGGGCCGCCAGAGCGAGTACGCGTCGCTGGTGGGCAGCACGGCGGTGAACGATCCGCAGGGGCGCAGCGTGGTGCAGGCTATCCTGAAGGGGACGAGCATCAGCGTCGGCGAGCGGCATGAGATGATGCCGTCGTTCGGCAGCGCCTATTCCGACGAGGAAGTGGCGGCGGTCGCCAACTTCGTGGTCGGCCATTTTGGCGACAAGCAGGGCAAGGTCACCGCCAAACAGGTGGCGGAGCAGCGCAAGCAGTAAAGAAAGCGGCGAGGGAGTCTCTCCCTCGCCGCAGCGTCAGCGGCTGCGCCGCGACATCACCCGTTTGTCTTTCGGTCTATCCTGCCAGTCCTCAACCTGATTATTGAAGTTGTCCGCCAGCAGGTAAGCCGGGGTTTTCGCCAGCCAGTCGGACAACGAAATATCCTGATAAATGCCGTTGTCCATCACGATCAGTACCTTCAAATCCTCATCGCCGATGTTCTCGATGTAATGGCCGAAGCCCTGCGGCACGTAACCGACGTCTGAAGGGGCGTACTCTTCCGTCTGCGCGTGGCCGTGCGAGCTGAACACCGTCATCCGGCCTTTGCCGGCAATATAGTATTGCCATTCGTTGGCGTTGGGGTGCCAGTGCAATTCCCGGATCGCGCCGGGTTTCACGATCTCGATGATGCCGGTCATGGTGGTGGAAATAGGAAATTCTTTCGACGACACCAAATGGACGCTGCCGGCGTCATTTTCAAAGAACGGCTTTTGCTTCATTAATTCATAGCGGTGGGTCAGCGGGGCATTATTTAATCCGCCGTCGTTTTTCGGCAATGGTAATGTGGGCGGGACGGCGCCGCCGACAATATAAGCTTCACCCTGTTTGGCCTTGGAAAATACCGCCGCCGGCATGTCGACGCTTTTTTCCAATACCTCTTTCGGCATATGCGCCACCCAGTCGGTGATGCTGAAGGTGCCGAATTCGGAGAAATGCCCGTTATCGAATGCCAGAATAAAATGCGCGCCGTCCGCCAGCGCCTGAATGGAATGGCCATAGCCTTTCGGGAAATACCAGACGTCGCCGGGGCCGAAATCCGCCACCTCACATTTTCCCTCGGGATCGAGGATGGTGATGCGCGCATGGCCTTCCAGCATGAATGCCCATTCGGCGGCGATGGCGTGCCAATGCAGTTCGCGCACGCCGCCCGGCTCCAGCGTCATGTCGACGCCCGCCACGCCTTCGGAGATCGGGAATTGCTCGACGGTGGCTTCGCGTGCCCAGCCGTTGGGCAGGCTGCGTTTTTTGCTGTCGGTGAATTTGTATTTATAGAGATGCTGCGCATCGGCAGGCGGCTGATAGCTGCTGGGAGGCACGATATTACGATGGTCGTCGGCAGCGGCATTTTTGGCGATGCCGCCGATCATGCCGGCGGCGGCCGCGCTGACGGCGGAGACTTTCAATATATCACGACGCGATAGCATAGCATTTTCTCCAATATAAACCGTGCGCCTGCAGCAGCAGGCGACGGGGAAGGCGCGATCGCCATTGAAATGATTTTTTGTCATCGGCGGGAATAGGCTGTGACCCTTAAATCCTAGCGGCTGGAATGTATTGCGTAGGCGCTTATTTGTTTGCGTTTGTTACTAAGTGAGTGCAGGTTTAATTAATTGCCCGGAAGTTGAATAGTCATGGATCTGAATTAATCTTCCCCTGTAATTAAATAAACAAAGTGACAATAAAGCGCATTATTTTGGGTTATTTCCTTCCGATTGCGCTATGGGTGTGCGCAAAAAGCGTGCAGCGGCGACATTGCAGTGCATTTACGCTAAATCGTGACGCCTTTCACAACGCTGACGTCTGGCTATTGCCGAGTATTCGCGAGTATGGTGATACTTTTAGCGCGGTCGAGAAGACCGCACACCATTTTTATTGCGGCGTGTTACTGCTAAAGCAGGCAAGACCAAAATAGGAATGCACTTCTCCTTGTGACGAGGCGCATTTCCATTTTGGTCTTTTTTTTTGCATTTTACTGGGGAAAACGATGGACTATCAGAAACTTGGCTTAGAAATATTGGCGCGGGTCGGCGGTAAAGGCAACGTCAGCAAGCTGACGCACTGCGCGACCCGTTTGCGTATGGAATTCAACGACGACGCTAAAGTGGATTCGAAGGCGATCGAAGCCCTGCCGGGCGTTATCAGCGTGGTGGTGCGCGGCGGCCAGTTTCAGATCGTGGTCGGCAATAACGTGCAGCAAACGTTCCGCGTGCTGCAAAAGGAGATTGGCCAGCCGCAAACCGGCGCTCAAAAGCAGCAGCCGAAAGGTGGCGTGGTGTCACGGATTATCAGCGTGATTTCCACGACCTTTACCCCGGTGATCCCGGCCATTACCGGCGCGGGGATGATCAAGGCACTGCTGGCGATCCTCAAGCTGGCCGGGGCGATAGATCCCGCCGGCACGACCTATCGATTGCTGGATACCGTCGCCGATGCGGCGTTTTTCTTCCTGCCGGTGCTGTTGGCTTACGGTGCCGCGATAAAATTCGAGTGCAATCCCATCCTGGCGATGACCCTCGCCGGCGCGTTGCTGCACCCTAATCTGGCTCAGATGCTGGCGGCAGGCACCGCGATTGATTTTCTCGGCATGCCGGTGCGGCTGGCGGATTATGCCGGCTCGGTGTTGCCGATCATTTTTACCGTGTGGCTGATGTCCTATATCGAGCGGTTTGCCGAGAAGGTTTCGCCGACGATGATCAAGTTCTTCACCAAACCGATGATTGTGCTGCTGGTCACCGCGCCGCTGGCATTGGTGGTGGTCGGGCCGTTCGGCATTTTCCTCAATGACATGGTGGCCGCCGGTGCGGCGATCGTCGATGGTAGGGCTAGCTGGCTGATTCCTATGTTGATGGGCGGGCTGCAGCCATTTTTGGTGATCACCGGCACCGCCTGGGCGATGACACCGATCGCCACCGGCCAATTGACCAAGAATGGTTTTGAGATGATTAACGGGCCGGGCATGTTGGCGTCCAATATTGCGCAAGGTGCGGCGACGCTATGTGTGGCATTCCGCACCAAGAACACGAATTTGCGCCAGTTGGCGTCCTCCGCCGGTTTTACCGCGTTGTTGGGGATCACTGAACCCTCGCTGTACGGGGTGACGCTGAAACTGCGCAAGCCGTTGATCGCAGCGATGATCGGCGGTGGCTGCGCCGGCATTTACGCCGGGTTGAGCGGGTTGGTGCGCTATGCCTTCGTTTCTCCTGGCCTGGCTGCTTTGCCGGCGTTTATCGGTGAGAACCCGATGAATATCGTGCATGCGCTGATCACTTGCGCCATTGCCATCGTCGTGACCTTTGCCCTGACCTGGATCCTTGGCTTCGACGATCCGGTCGAGGAGGCGACCGAAGTGACTCAGGTGGCGGCCGACGAGGTATCGCCGGTTTTCAGCCCGCTGACTGGCAAAGCCGTGACGTTGGATCAGGTCAACGATGACGTCTTCTCACAGGGCTTGTTGGGCCAGGGCATGGCGATCATACCGTCGGAAGGGGTGCTGCGTGCGCCGCTGGACGGCGAGATCGTGACTTTCCTGCCGTCAAAACATGCGGTCGGCATCAAGGGGGACAACGGTGCGGAGCTGTTGCTGCATATCGGCATCGACACGGTAAACCTGGGTGGCCAGCACTTTGACTCCGGACTGCAGATTGGCGATCGCGTGAAGGTCGGCGACGAGCTGGTGCGTTTTGACATCGGCGCGATCGCCGCATTGGGCTTCGATCTGACGACGCCGGTATTGATCGTCAACAGCGAAGCGTTTCAGGTTCAGGTGTTACCTAAGCCGCATGGCGTTCATGCCGGTGAGACGATTATGGCGCTGAAGGCCAATAAGGAGCCGGCATGATTTATCAACGCTTGCACGATTTTCCCGCCGAGTTTCTCTGGGGCGCGTCGACTTCCGCCTATCAGGTGGAGGGCGCATGGAATGAAGACGGAAAAAGCCCGTCGATCGTCGATATGCTTGAACATCCCGCAGGCACGGCGGATTTTACGGTGGCCAGCGATCACTATCATCGCTTTCGCGAGGATGTGAAGCTGTTCGCAGAACTGGGGTTAAAGGCCTACCGGTTTTCGGTTGCGTGGACGCGCGTGTTGCCCGATGGCGTCGGCGAAGTCAATGCGCCGGGGCTGGCGTTTTACCGGCAGTTGATCGACGAATTGCTGGCGCACGGCATCGAGCCGGTGGTGACGCTGTATCATTTCGATCTGCCTTATGTGCTGGAGCAGCAGGGCGGCTGGTCCAATCGCGCCACCATCGAGGCTTTTGTCACTTACGCCGGCGTGCTGTTCGACGCCTTCGGCGATCGGGTGAAGTATTGGCTCACCATCAATGAACAGAACACCATGATCCTGCACCCCGGCGCTATCGGCACGCCCAAAGGCGGTGCGTTGCCTGACAAACGGACGCTGTATCAGCAGAGTCATCATATGTTGGTCGCTCAGGCCAAAGTCATGGCATTATGCCATCAGCGCTGTCCCGGCGGGAAAATTGGCCCGGCGATCAATACCACCTCGATGTATCAGGAGACCTGCAATCCGCTGGATGCCATTGCCGCTCATAACTGGGAGACGTTACGCTGTTGGAGTTTTCTCGATGTGGCGGTGCATGGCCGCTACAACGCCCTGGCCTGGCGTTATCTCGAGGATCGGGGGTGGGCGCCGGACAGGAAGCCGGAGGACGCGGCGCTGCTGTTGGCGGCACGACCGGATTATGTGGCGATCAATTACTATTCCACCGCCACGATCGCCGCCAGCCGCGGCGACGGTGCAGACGTGAGCGCACGCGCCGGCGATCAGCAAATCATGCTCGGCGAACCGGGCGTGTATCGTGCGGCGGAAAACCCGTTTGTCGGCAAGACGCGCTACGGATGGGTGATCGATCCGGTTGGCCTGCGCTTAACGCTGCGCAAGACCTTCGAACGCTATCACCTGCCGATACTGATCACGGAGAACGGCATTGGCGCGCCGGATGAATTGCGGGCGGATGAGACCATCGACGACGACTATCGCATTGAATTCATGCGGCAGCATGTCGAACAGATGCGGCTGGCGATCAACGATGGCGTCGAGCTGCTCGGTTACTGCCCGTGGGCGGCGATTGACGTCGTCAGCACGCATCAGGGCTACGCCAAGCGCTATGGATTTATCTACGTGAACCGCGGAGAACGGGATCTTAAGGATCTGCGGCGCATCAAAAAACGCAGTTTTGACTGGTATCGGCAGCTTATCGCCGCCAATGGCAGGTTAGGCAAATAAGCAAGGTGACGGCCGAGACGATGAAAGTCATTAAGGTGCTCAACAACAGTCTGGTGTTAACCGCGGACGACGATAACCGTGAGGTTATCGTCATGGGCAAGGGAATTGGTTTTAACAGCAAAACCGGAGACGAGATCAACCCGGCCGCCATTGAGAAAGTGTATGTGGTGCAGGAGGGGCAAAAGGGGCGCGATTACCTGCGGCTGATTGAAACTGCCCCGACGGAACACATCGAAATTGTGCAGATGATCCTCAGTGAGGCCAACCGCCAACTGAACGGCAACATTAATGAACAGATTTTCTTTACGCTGGTGGATCACGTCAGTTTTGCTATCGAACGTCATCACAAGGGTATCGCCATCCAAAACCGCCTGCTGTTCGAGGTGAAGCGTTTCTACCCGCGAGAGTTTGCGGTGGGGCTGCAAGCCTTGGCCTACATTAACCAGCGGCTGAGTATCCAACTGCCTGAAGAGGAAGCGGGCAATATCGCCTTTCACCTGGTCAACGGCCAGACCGAAGTGCAAAACATGGAGCACACGTTGCTGGCGGTGAAGATGCTGAAAGATATTTTCAATATCATCAAGTATCACTTTCGCCTCAATATCGACACCGATTCGCTGAACTACGCGCGCTTTTTAGTGCATATGCAGTTCTTTATCCAGCGCATGCTCGACGGCAAACAGATGACCTCGAAGGCCGACTTTCTGTTTGCCCAGATGATGGCCGAGTACCCGCATGCCTATCGCGGCGCGCTCTTGATCCGCGATTACGTGAAGAATCTGCTGCAAATGGAGATGTCGAACGATGAGCTGCTGTATTTGATGATCCACCTGACGCGCATCACCGATCAGCCCGAGGCCTGAACCGCCTCGGCGACCAGTTCGCGAAAGCGCTCGACGATCGGCGAGGCCGGGCTGCGGCGCAGCGCCAGGTAAAGCGGGGCGCTGAGCTGCGCTTCTTCGGCGAGGGTGCGGTAGACAATGCCGTCGCCGCCCAGCCGCCGCATCGAGCCGGGCACGATTGACAACCCCAGCCCGGCGCCGACCAGGCTGAGGGTGGCCGGCAGGCGTGGCGCTTCCTGCACGATGCGCGGGCTGAAGCCGGCGCGGTGGCAGGCGGCCAGGATGGCGTCGTACAGCCCCTGGCCGGCCGGGCGGCGATAGAGAATAAACGCCTCGTGGGCCAGTTCGGCCAGCGGCAGCGGCTGCTGCGTTTCTTGCGCCAGCCGGTGGCCCAGCGGCAGGGCGACGATCATCGGCTCGCTGAGCACCGGCTCGACGCTCAGGCCGGGAATGCCGTTGGCCGGCGAACGCACGAAGGCGGCGTCGAGGCGCTGTTCCAGCAACGCCTCCATCAGTTCGCCGCTGCCGGCTTCTTCCAACTGGGTGGTGATACCCGGCAGGATGTCGCGGTAGCGGCGCAGCAGGTTGGGCACGAACGGATGCAGCGCGGCGGAACTGGTGAAACCGATGGCGATGTGGCCCTGCTCGCCGCGGGCGGCGCGCTGTACCGCTTCGCGCAGGCGTTCGGCGCGCGCCAGCAGGGCACGGGCCTCTTCAAACAGCACGCCCCCCGCTTCGGTGACGCGCACGCCGCGCGGCAGGCGCTGCAACAAGGTTACACCCAGTTCGTCTTCCAGCCCCTGCAGCAGGCGGGTCAGCGGCGGCTGTTGGATAAACAGCCGCTCGGCGGCGCGGGTGATGTTGCCTTCTTCCACCACGGTGACGAATGCCCGCAGGCGACGCAGTTCGATCATAGCCATACCTCAAAGGTATTGTTAGTTTCTCCGGAATGCATTAGACATCATGGCACGGCGGCGCGCATGATACCAGACATCAAAACAAGCGATGTGGAACGGCAATGTCATGTCAGATATCAATACGTTAAAACCGCACCCGGCGGCAGCGCCGGGTAATGCGGAGCTGTTTTTGGGCTTTCTGTGGCTGGGGCTGATCGGCTTCGGCGGCGTGCTGCCGATGGCGCGCAGTATGCTGGTGGAGCGCCGGCGCTGGCTGAGCGGCGAACAGTTTACCGAGCTGCTCGGTCTGTGCCAGTTCCTGCCCGGCGGCAATGTGATCAACCTGTCGGTGGCGGTGGGCATGGAGTTTCGCGGGCTGCGCGGCGCGCTGTGCGCCTTGCTGGGCCTCATCAGCGCGCCGACGGCGATCGTGGTGGGGCTGGGCGTGGTGTACGCCCGCTTTCAAAACGATCCGCATGTGCAGCATGTGTTCGCCGGGCTGGCCGCCGCCGCCGCCGGGCTGCTGCTGTCTACCGGGATCAAGATGCTGCTGCCGCTGCGCGGTAAATGGCCGGCTCTGACGATCGTCGCGCTGGCGCTGATCGCCATCGCCTGGCTGCGCCTGCCGCTGCTGCCGACCATGCTGGTGCTGGCGCCGCTGAGCATTCTGCTGATGTGGCGGTGGCCGTCATGAGCGGGGTGTTGATTGCGTTGGCGCTGATCTTCACCGAGCTTTCTTTATTGGCGTTCGGCGGCGGCATGACCATTCTGCCGGAAATGCAGCGGCAGGTGGTTGAGGTGCATCAGTGGATGAGCGCCCAGGAGTTCAGCGCGCTGTTCGCCATGGCGCAGGCCGCGCCGGGGCCGAACATGATGATCGTGCCGCTGGTCGGCTGGCATGTGGCCGGCTGGGCAGGGCTGTTGGTTTCTTCGGTCGCCAAATTCGGGCCGTCCTCCATCGTTACGCTATTGGTGATGGGCGCCTGGCGGCGCTTTAAGGATCGCCCGTGGCGCCGCATCGTGCAGGCCGGGCTGGTGCCGCTGACCGTGGGGTTGGTGGCGGCCAGCGGCCTCTTGATCGCCGAGGCTTCCGCGCCCAGCTGGCGGCTGGCGGCGATCGTGGCGCTGGCGACGGGGTTGAGCATGAGCAAGCGCCTCCATCCGCTGTGGGTGCTGGCGGGCGGCGCGCTGCTCGGCTTGCTGTTTGCCTGAAGGGTTAGCGCGGGATCAGCACAAAGCGCGAAGGGCCGTTGCGGTCGATCAGCTCATAGCGCTTCGGTGCGGTCAGGGCCAGAAACGCCACCATGCTCCCTTCGGCGTCGGTCAGCGTCATGCCGTCCGGCGTCGGCCGCCAGGCGACCGGTAGCGCGTGCAGCGCCAGCGGCTGCAGGCACTGGGCGGAGGCGGTGAAGCGGAAGGCGTTGGTGTTGGCTACCGTTTCGTCGCTCAGCTGCACCTCGCAGACGGCTTTGCCGTCGCCGATGGCGGCGAGCTGCCAGTCGCCCTTCAACGCGGCGGGTTCCAGCAACGGCAGTGAACTGCCCAGGGCACTGCTGCACAATATGCTCATAACGACTCCTGTCAGGCTGGCGCGGCGCAAGGCGCGCATAAGGAAATGGGTTGGCATCGGGTCACTCCTTTCGGCTGTCCGTTCACACTTTAGCACGTACCTATCTTGATGATGAGGGAAGGATTAGGTTTTTTAATCCTCGATTATTCTGATCTGATCGGTGATAAAATACGCAAAAAGACGAATAATTAACCCGTTAATGCGCTCATTTTTCTCATTAATATAGTGAGAATACAAATTGTTATGCGTATCTCCATCTCTATGCCCGGCGCGGTGAAGCCAGGCCGGGTGGGCTCGCGCCAGCGGGGTGAGTCACTATACTGGTCATTCCTAAGCCTTGGCTTAGATTAGAACGACTGATGAATAGTCTTACAAAGCGAGTGGGTTCCTATTGTGTAAAAGGAGAATACAATGCGCAGTCGCCACAACGACATTTTGCAAGATGACGATGAGTTCACCAGCCTGGCCGCCACATCCCCCAACGATCATAACTATCAGTTTTACTATCACCAGCCCGGCAGCCCCTATGACGGATTGGGCTACGGCGCGCTGTTCACGCTGGACAACGCTAATCTGTACAGCAACCAGCGCGGCGGGGCGGCGATTAATAATTTGGGTAAAATCCGCGATAACTTCAGCTTCGATCGCGCCGCCGATCAGTTGACGCGGCCGGGCCTGACGCACAACGGCGACCAGGTGTATCACCAGCCGGTCGCGCTGACCTATTCCTTCCTGACGCAGAGCGCGCTGAACCGCATCGGCCAGACCGGTGACGGCGACAAGGGGCTGCAGCCATTGACCCAGGCGGCGCAGGCTCAGGCGCTGAAATCGATGCAGGCGTGGGCCGACGTGGCGAACGTGACCTTTACCGAGGCGGCGTCCACCGATATCAACCACCGCGCGGACATCACCTTCGCTTACTTCACCCAGCGCGCCGACGGCAGCACCGCCGCCGGCAGCGGCCCGAATGCCATCAACGCGTACGCCTATTACCCGCCGAGTTCCAAATCGGGCAGCGATAACGCCTTTGCGGGCACGGTGTGGTTCAACAAGAACTTTGCCACCCATCAGGCGCCGGTTAGCGGCGACTTCAGCAGCCAGACCTTCACCCACGAGCTGGGGCATGCCCTGGGGCTGGCGCACCCGGGATCTTATGACGCGTCGTTGGGCAACCCGAGCTACCAGAACGACGCGGCTTATTATCAGGATTCGCTGCAATACTCGATCATGAGCTATTTCAACGCCGGTTACACCGGCGCCGACACCAAAGGGGTCTATGGCTATGGCCCGATGGTGGATGACATCGCCGCGATCCAAAAATTGTACGGCGCCAACATGAACACCCGCACCGGCGACACGGTGTACGGCTTCAACTCCAACACCGGGCGCGATTTCCTGACCGCCACGGCGGACAACGGCAAACCGGTCAACTTCGCGGTGTGGGACGCCGGCGGCAACGACACGCTGGACTTCTCCGGCTACAGCCAGCAGCAGATGATCAACCTGAACGACGGCGCGTTCTCCAGCGTCGGCGGCGGTACGCAGAACGTCGCCATCGCGCGCGGGGCGATCATCGAGAACGCCATCGGCGGCAGCGGGCGCGATGTGATCATCGGCAACGATCAGGACAACCTGCTGGCGGGCAACGCCGGCTCCGATATCCTGTACGGCGGTCTGGGGGCGGATCATCTGTGGGGCGGCAAAGACGCCAACAACTTCACCGACTATTTTGTCTATCTCAATGCCAAAGAGTCCACGATGGCGGCGTTCGACGTGATTGAAGACTTCGAGCACGGCATCGACAAAATCGATCTCTCCGGCCTGCGCTTCAACAATAGCCTGAGCGAGCTGCGCTTTATCGACAGCGGCAGCGCCTTCAGCGGCCAGAAGGGCGAGATCCAGCTCAACTTCGACGCCTTCAACGGCACCACCGATCTGCTGATGAACACTCAGAGCAACAGCTACGCCGCCGACTTCAAGATCCATGTGGTCGGGCAGGTCGAGCAGAGCGATATCTTGTTTGCCTGATAAACTGAGCAAATCGTCTCATTATACAAGGGCCTGACGGCCCTTTTTTGGGAGCGTGATCATGAGCGGTTTTTTTTCACAATCAAGATTCGATGTTCGTCTTGAATGGGGAATTCAGGCGGTTGAATTGATGGCGCAGGATGTGGATTGCGTCGTTATCGTCGATGTGATGTCTTTCGCAACCTGTGTGAGCGTTGCATTATCTCGAGGTGCGGTGGTTTACCCTTATCCATGGAAAGATGACAGGGTACAGCAGTATGCCGAAACATTCGGGGCGGTAGTTGCCAATGCCAACCGACGCTTCGCCGGAGAAGGCTACTCTCTTTCACCTGCTTCACTGGCCGCGTTGAATCCGGGCACAAAATTAGTGCTGCCATCACCTAATGGCTCTGCACTGGCGTTTAAGGCTCGTGAGTCAGGAGCCGTGGTGTACGCCGGCTGTTTGAGAAATCTGACGGCGACGGCGGATGCTTGCAACGGGTACAAAAAAATATTGATCGTTGCTGGGGGCGAGAAGTGGCCGGACGGCAGTTTGCGTCCGGCGCTAGAGGACTGGGTGGTTGCAGGCGGCATAGCCTCTCTGTTCTCGGGGAAAACACTGTCCCCAGAAGCCTTGGCGGCCGCAGCTTGCTATCGAACGCTACCAATTAACATATTGTTCGAGTGCAGTTCTGCCCGGGAGCTGATAGAACGCGGCTTTGCCAAAGACGTTGAGCTTTGTCTGACACTTGACGCCGAGAAGGATGCCAGCCGGTTGCAAGACAACTACTTCATTTACACTGACCCGGCCGCCGCCGCGCTTTCCGCTACGAAAGAACCGGTCGTCACCTCGCCGGCGCGGCGGTAGTGGGCCACGATCACGCCGCCGGGCGAGACCACCGAGTGGGTCAGCGTGAAGGCCGCCGGCGCCGCGTTGTCATCGAACAGCCGCTTGCCGCCACCGAGCAACACCGGGTAGGTGAGCAGACGCAGTTCGTCCACCAGGTCGTTGGCCAGCAGCTGTTGCATCAGCGTGCTGCTGCCCTGCACCAGCAGCACCGGCCCCTGGGTGCGCTTCAGCTCGCGCAGCCGGGCGAGGATGTCTCGCCCCAGCCACTGGCTGTTCTCCCACGCCAGCGTCTCGCCGTGGTGGGTGGCGACGTACTTGGTGGCCTGATTGAACACGCGGGCGATGTCGGCGGAAAACGGGTCGGCCTCGTCGGTGATATGCGGCCAGTAGCCGGCGAAGATATCGTAGGTGCGCCGCCCGAGCAGCAGATCGAAAGGCGCAGAGAAAAGATCGCTCATCGTTTCCGCGACGGCGTCATCCCAGTAGGCCGCGGTCCAGCCGCCGAAGCGAAAGCCGCCGCTGCGGTCTTCGTCCGGCCCGCCGGGCGCCTGCATCACGCCGTCGAGGCTGACGAACGCGCTGGCAATAATCTGTCGCATGGCTGTCTCCTGCAATTGAGTGCCAGCTGAAAGTTTAGCCGCCGTGCGGCGGCCGCGCCAACCGGCCGCTCAGGGTTGCAGCGCCTTGAGCAACGCCTGATGGAAACGCTCCGGTTCCTCCATTTGCGGCGCATGGCCCAGCCCGGCGAACTCGATCAGCGTGGCGTGCGGGATCAGCTTCGCCGCCTGTTTGCCCAGCACCGCGTAATGCCCGATTTTGGCCTTGACTGCCGGCGGGGCGATATCGCTGCCGATGGCGGTGGTGTCGGCGGTGCCGATCATCAGCGTGGTGGGGGTCTGCAGATCCTTGAACTCGTAGTACACCGGCTGGGTGAAGATCATGTCGTAGATCAGCGCCGAGTTCCACGCCACCAGACGGTGGCCCGGCCCGTTGTTCAGCCCGGCCAGCATATCCACCCAGCGATCGTACTCCGGCTTCCAGCGGCCGCCGTAGTAGGTGTGCTGCTCATAATTGCGGATGCCCTCGGCGGTGGTGTTCAGCTCGCGCGCGAACCATTGATCGACGCTCCGCCACGGCACGCCTTTCGCCTTCCAGTCCTCGAGGCCGATCGGGTTGACCATCACCAGCTGTTCCACCGCCTGCGGATACATCAGGCTGTAGCGCGTGGCCAGCATGCCGCCGGTGGAGTGGCCGATGACGATGGCCTTGCTGATGTTCAGGTTCTGCAGCAGGCCGTGGGTATTTTGCGCCAGCTGCTGGAAGCTGTACTGGTAATGCGCCGGCTTGGTAGAGGCGCAAAAGCCGATTTGGTCCGGCGCGATCACGCGGTAGCCGGCCTTGCTCAGCGCCTTGATGGTGTCCTGCCAGGTGGCGGCGCAGAAGTTTTTACCGTGCAGCAACAGCGCGGTGCGGCCGTTGGCGGCGCCTTCCGGCGGCACGTCCATATAGCCCATTTTTAACGGCTGCCCCTGCGAGGTGAAGCTGAACTGCTGCAACGGGTAGGGGTAGTGAAAGCCCTGCAGCTCAGGGCCGAACGTCGGCGTTTCGGCGGCGCCGGCGTTGAACGCGGCCAGCGCGGCGCACAGCAGCGTACTACGGGTGAATCTCAGCATCCTGATCTCCTGAAAACGGACGAGAGCCGAGTATAGCCATAATCGGCGCGGCGGCGCGCCAGTGGTTTCAGATAATTCTGTAATATGACGGTTTGATTCCCGGCCAGATTCCGGCCACGCTCTTTTTCACAGTGAACGCGGTCACGCCGCGCAACATTGGCGGCGCCTGATGGTTTTATTTCAAGGCTAAGTTATGCGATGCTTAAGCATTATTTATGCAAAAGGATCCTCGCATGTCCGCTTTATCCCGCTGCGCTTTCAGCGAAGGCAGCGTCGCTTTGCCGGAAGGCTATGCCGATCGCACCGTCAACGTCCTGTTGGCCGGCGATGATGTTTCCCCCTCAGTCAATATTTCCCGCGATGCGCTGCAGCCGGCGGAGAACCTGGAAGGCTACGTCACCCGCCAGCTCGATGCGCTGGCGCAGGGGCTGAAAGGCTGGGCGTTCAAAAGCCGCGAACCGGCGACGCTGGGTGACGGGTTGGCCGCCGGTGAATGGGTGCGCGCCAGCTACCTGCGCGACGGCAAGCGCATCTGGCAAAACCAGGCGGTGTTCGCGCTGGCGGAGGGGCGGGTGCTGGTGTTCACCCTGGCGATGGCGCGCAAGCTGACGCCGCAAGACGACGCGCTGCTGTTGCAGGTGCTGAGCAGCTACCGGGCGGCATAACGATGAACTCTTCACGTAAAAGGACCTTACGATGACCGAAGCGGCCCGCGTCGGCGATATTATCGGGCATTCCCATGCCCTGGCCGGCATGATTGCCGGCACCCTTGTCGGCGGCCTGATCGCCGCCGCAGGCGCGGTGGCGGCGGGTGCGCTGTTCGTCGCCGGCCTGGCGGCTTCCTGTATCGGCGTCGGCGTACTGCTCATCGGCGCCAGCCTGGCGGTGGGATATCTCACCGGGGAGGCGGCCACCGCGGCGCGCGACGGCATTGCCGACGCCGGTGCCGGTAGCCTGACCCCCAAAGGCAATATCGTCACCGGCTCCCCCAACGTTTTCATCAACGGCAAACCCGCCGCGCTCGCCACCAATAGCCAGGTGGCCTGCAGCGACGACGGCCCGAGCATGCAGATGGCGCAGGGCTCAGACAAGGTCAGCATCAACGGCCAGCCCGCCTCGCGCGTGGGGGACAAAACCAACTGCGACGCGCAGGTGATGGAAGGCTCACCCAACGTGTTTATCGGCGGCGGCACCGTCACCACCTTGCCGATCAAGCCCGAAGTGCCGGATTGGCTGTACAAGGTCTCTGACCTGACGCTGCTGTTCGCCGGCCTGGTGGGCGGCGTGGGCGGCGCCGCCGGCAAGTTGGGGGCGCTCGGCAAACTGCTGGGCAAGCTGCCCGGCATCAACAAACTGGCGCGCATCGCCTGCCGTGCCGGCACCCTGATGACCGCGACCGCCGCGGTTGGCATTATCGCCCGGCCGGTGGATATCGTCAGCGGCCAGAAATTCCTCGACGGCGAAGACGATCTCGATTTCGTGCTGCCATCGCGCCTGCCGGTCGCCTGGCAGCGCTATTGGCGCAGCGGCAACCCCGGCGACAGCGTACTGGGCCGCGGCTGGAATCTGTTCTGGGAGAGCAGCCTGCAGCCGTATCAGGACGGCCTGGTGTGGCGCGCGCCTTCCGGCGACTTCGTCGCTTTCCCTATGGTGCCGCGCGGCCACAAAACTTACTGCGAAGCCGAAAAATGCTGGCTGATGCACAACGATGACGGCAGCTGGCAGCTGTTTGACGTCGGCGAACAGATTTTCTACTACCCGCCGCTGGCGGGCGAGCAGCCGAGCCGGCTCAGCATGATCACCGACGCCATCGGCAACGCCACCTCGCTGTTTTACGACGACGAGGGGCTGCTGAGCGAACTGGTGGACAGCGCCGGGCAGCGCCTAATGTGCCGCTATGCGCAGGGCCGCCTGCGCGAAGTGGCGCTGCAAACCGCCGAAGGCGAACGGACGCTGGCGCGCTACGGTTACGATGAGCAGGGCCAACTGACGACGGTGAGCAACCGCGCCGGTGAGGTGACGCGCCGCTTTGGCTGGCGCGACGGCCTGATGATCAGCCACCAGGACGCCGCCGGGCTGCTGAACGAATACCAATGGCAAGAGATCGACGGCGTGCCGCGCGTGACGGCCTACCGCAACAGCGCCGGAGAATCCCTTGAGTTCGGTTACGACTTCGCCGGCGGGCGCCGCAGCGCGGTGCGCGGCGACGGCAAGCGCGCGGAGTGGCGGCTGGATGACGACGACAACGTGGCGCAGTACACCGATTTCGACCAGCGCCGCTACGGTTTTATCTACCAACGCGGCGAGCTGTGCAGCGTGCTGCTGCCCGGCGGCGCGCAGCGCCAGAGCGAATGGGATCCTTATGGCCGCCTGCTGTCGGAGACCGATCCGCTCGGCCGCGTGACGCGCTATCAATATTCGCGCAACAGCGGCCGGCTGTTCGCCGTCGCGTACCCGGATGGCAGCAGCGAGGCGCAGCACTGGGACACGCTGGGGCGCCCGACGCGTTATGTCGATGCGCTGGGCAATGCCACGCTGTACCGCTATCCGGATGACGAAGAGAGCCTGCCGGCCAGTGTGATCGACGCGCTGGGCGGGGAAGTGAAGCTGGAGTGGGACGCCCGCGGCCAGCTGACGCGCTACACCGACTGTTCCGGCAGCGTCACGGCTTATACCTACGATGCGCTGGGGCAACTGACGGCGCAGACCGATGCCGAAGGCCACCAGACGCGCTACCTATGGGATAACGGCGGGCGCCTGCACACCCTGATCCACCCGGACGGCGGCGAAGAGCGTTTTAACTGGAATGCGCACGGCCAGCTGGCCGAACATCAGGACGCGCTGGGCAGCCTGACCCGCTGGCAGTACAACGCCCTGGGGCTGCCGGTCAGCATTACCGACCGCATCAACCGCACCCGGCGCTATCACTACAGCCAGCAGGGCTGGCTGACGCGGCTGGAGAACGGCAACGGCGGCGAATACCGCTTCAGCTACGACGCGGTCGGCCGAGTGCTGGCCGAAGAGCGCCCGGACGACACCCGCCACTATTATCGCTACGGCGCGGCCGGGCTGCTGGAGGAGCACCGCGAGGTCGGCCTGCCGGGCAGCGCGGGTGAGCTGACGCAGCGCGAACAGCGCTTCCGCTTCGACGAGGCCGGGCAGCTGGTCTGGCGCGGCAACGCCAGCGCGGAATGGCATTACCGCTTCGACGCCATGGGACGGCTGCGCGAGCTGAACCGCCTGCCGACGGCGAGCGGCGCGGCGCTGGGCATCGAGCCGGACAGCGTGCAGATGCGCTATGACGCCGCCGGGCGGCTGCTTGGCGAGCAGGGCGTGAACGGCGAGCTGCAATACCAATGGGATGCGCTGGCCAACCTGCAGGCGCTGACGCTGCCGCAGGGCGATCGCCTGCAGTGGCTGTATTACGGCTCCGGCCACGCCAGCGCCATTAAATTCAACCAGCAGGTGGTAAGCGAATTCACCCGCGATCGCCTGCACCGGGAAACCGGCCGCAGCCAGGGCGCGCTGCAGCAGCAGCGGCGTTACGACGCAATGGGCCGCCGCAGCTGGCAGAGCAGCGCCTTCGGCCACGACAAACTGACCCGGCCGGAAGACGGCGTGCTGTGGCGCGCTTATCGCTACACCGGCCGCGGCGAGCTGGCCGGGGTGAGCGACGCGCTGCGCGGCGAAGTGCACTACGGTTACGACGCCGAAGGCCGCCTGCTGCAACACCGCGAACCCAATCAGGGCAAACCGGGCGCGCGGCTGGTGTACGATCTGGCGGATAACCTGCTGGGCGAGCGCAGCCCGCAGAGCGACATCGACGCGCACCTGCCGCTGGCGCCGATCGCCGACAATCGCCTGACGCACTGGCAAAAACTGTTTTACCGTTACGATGCCTGGGGCAACCTGATCAGCCGGCGCAATGGCCTGTACGAACAGCACTACCGCTACGACGCCGACAACCGGCTGGTGCAGGCGCACGGCCGCGGCCCGCAGGGCGAGTTCGACGCGCAGTACCATTACGATGCGCTGGGCCGCCGCAGCCGCAAAGCGGTGCGCTACAAGGGCAAAACCGAACAGACGACCCGTTTCCTGTGGCAGGGCTACCGGTTGCTGCAGGAGCAGCGCGACGACGGCAGCCGCCGCAGCTGGAGCTACGATCCGGCCAGCCCGTGGAGCCCGCTGGCGGCGCTGGAGCAGGCGGGCGACAGCCGCTCGGCGGATATTTACTGGTATCATACCGATCTGAACAGCGCGCCGCTGGAAGTGACCGACGCGGCGGGCAACCTGTGCTGGTCCGGGCAATACGACACCTTCGGCAAGCTGCAGGGCCAGACGGTGGCCGGCGCGGCGAAGCGGCAGGGCGCGCAGTATCAGCAGCCGCTGCGCTACGCCGGGCAATATCAGGACGACGAAAGCGGCCTGCACTACAACCTGTTCCGCTACTACGAACCCGAGGTGGGGCGTTTCACCACGCAGGATCCGATAGGGCTGCGCGGTGGGTTGAACCTTTATCAGTATGCGCCTAACCCGCTGATGTGGGTGGATCCGCTGGGGTTGAGTGGTGAAAGTGTCTTTATACATTATACGGATAAAAGCGGTTTTGAGAGTATAATGAAAACAGGAGTTCTCGAGGCTAATGCCAAGGGGAAGGTTTATATAACAGATATACTTATGTCACCTAACGATGTCATGCGGGACATTCTTATTAATGATCCTAAGCATGTAGGAAGAGGTGATTAT